>JBKHXT010000050.1:0-21149 GCA_046565885.1 Acidimicrobiia bacterium | reverse complement strand
AGCCCCGGGAGCCGGGCGGCCAGCGCGGCGTAGTCGCGGGCCAGCTCGTCGATGTCGCCCTCGTCCAGCTCCTCGGCCTCGTCGAGCTCGGCGTGGCTCATCTTCGAGGCGTTGGCGCGGATGCCGCGGATGCGGTCGGTCCACGGGCCGGCGAGCACGTCGGCGAAGTGGCTCGGGTGCGCGCAGTTCACCATGAAGTAGGCGGCGGCACCCTCGGTCTGCGCGTCGACCGCCTCGATGGCGTCGCCCAGCGACTCGCCGCTCGGCAGGCGGCCGTCGGTCTCGACCGTGAAGGAGATGACGGCGGACAGGCCGGCGGCGGTGGCGGCCCGGACGATGCCGGTGGCCTCGGCCGAGTACGTCATCGTCACGGCGGTGACCATGTCGGCGCCGGCCTCGGCGAAGGCCCGGGCCTGCAGGGCGTGGTAGCTGGCGGCCTCGTCGGCCGACATCGCCGAGCCGACGACGTAGCCGTCGCCACGGGGACCGATCACGCCGTTGCGGACGGTGGGCACGTCGTCGTGGACGGCGGCGAGCTCGCCGACGAAGGCCACGGCCCGGCGGTTGACCTCGGCGAGGGCGTCGGCGTCGTAGCCGAGGCGGGCGCCCCAGTCGAGGCTCGCCCGCCACGTGGGCGTGTCCAGCACGATGCCGGTGCCCAGGCGACGGGCGATGGCGACGTAGGCGTCGTAGTACCGGCGCAGCGCGGCCCGGCCGTCCTCGGTGTCGAGGAGCGGGAAGGCGGCGAAGTCGGGCAGGTCGATGCCGTCGTGGAACAGCAGCGTGGTCTCGAGGCCGCCGTCGGTGACGAAGGGCCGGCCGTGGAGCTGGGGAAGGGTGGTGGTCATGGTTCCTCCTGGTTCGGGTTTCCACCCCTGACGGCGTGAGGTCGCACCTCACGTCGTGACGACGGTCCTCACGCCTCTGCTGGTGACCGGCCGAACGGCGGCCGGACCGAGAGGAGATCCGATGTCCACCGTGGATACCACCACGTCCAGCGGCTTCGCCGACGTCGGCGACGGCGTCGAGCTCTGGTACGAGCAGCGGGGCATGGGCCCCGACGTGCTGCTCATCGCCGGGCTCAGCGACCCGGTGGAGGCCTGGGAGCCCCAGCTCGCCGGCCTGTCCGACCGCTACCGCGTGACCGCCTTCGACAACCGGGGCGCCGGCCGCTCGCCGATGATCCCCGACGGCTTCACCGTCGCCGAGATGGCCGACGACGCCGCCGGCCTCGTCCGCGCCCTCGGGCTCGGTCCGGTGCACGTCGCCGGCTTCTCCGGCGGCAGCACCACGGCCCAGGAGCTCGCCCTGCGCCACCCGGCGCTGGTCCGCAGCCTCGTGCTGCAGAGCACCTGGGGGCGCTGGGACGCCTACGCGCGGGCCGCCACCGAGGCGTGGCGCTGGCTGCCCGAGGTCGCCCCCAGCGAGCGGGCGATGCTCGAGGCCTTCTTCCTGTGGATCTACACGCCCCGGGCCCACGAGGACGGCATGGTCGCGGCGATCGTCGACGAGGCCCTGGCCTTCCCCCACCCCCAGGCGCCCGAGGCCTTCATCCGCCAGCTCGACACCTGGTCGCGCTTCGACAGCCTCGACCGGGTGCACGAGATCACGGCACCGACCCTCGTGCTCGCCGGCGGGATCGACGTCGTCACCCGACCGGCGCTGGGCCGAGCCGTGGCCGACCGCATCCCCGGCGCCCGCTTCCGGGTCCTGCCGGAGGAGGCCCACCAGCCCTTCCAGGAGCGGCCCGACGAGTGGAACGCCATCGTCCACGACTTCTGGCAGGAGGTCTCGTCGTGACCACCACCTCGACCTTCACCGTCCCCGACGACGGTGCCCGCCTCCACGTCCGCCGCGGCGGCGTCGGCGAGGCGCTGGTCCTGGTCCACGGCAGCTGGACCGACGCGGACAGCTGGGTCTTCGTCACCCCGGCGCTGGAGGAGCGCTACCACGTCGTGAGCTACGACCGCCGGGGCCACACCCGCAGCGAGCGCGGCAGCGCGCCGGCCGGTCGCCGGCGCGACGAGGACGACCTCGCCGCCCTCATCGCCGACCTGGGCGCCGGCCCCGTGCACCTGGTGGGCAACAGCTACGGCGCCTCCATCGTGCTCGGGCTCACGGCCCGGCGCCCCGACCTGCTGCGCTCCGTCGCCGTCCACGAGCCGCCCCTCGTGGCCCTGCTCGCCGGCACCGACGACGCCGCCGAGGTGCGGGCGCTCACCGAGTCGATCACCGACGAGCTCGTGCACGGCTCGGTGGAGCACGGCGTGGCCCGCTTCGTCGAGGAGGTGGCGCTCGGGCCGGGCGCCTGGGCGCTCCTGCCCGAGGAGGTGCGAGCCGCCAACGTCGCCAACGTCGACACGTTCCTCGACATGCTCGCCGCGCCCGGCTGGGACGCCATCGACGTCGAGGCCCTGTCCCGGGTCGACGTGCCGATCGTGCTCACCGACGGCGACCAGACCGTGCCCTGGCTGCGGGGGATCAGCCAGCGCCTGGGCGACGCCGTGCCCTCGCTGCGCCGGCGGACGCTGCCCGGCGTCGGCCACGTGCCTCACCTGACGCACCCCGACGTGCTCGTCGACGTCGTCGACGCCGCCTGCCCCGTGGGGTGAGAACCCGGAGCTGCCGCCCCGCCGCCGGCCGTACAGTGTCGGCCGGTGAGCGGGACGGCACTGGTCGGTCGCGAGGTCGAGCTCGCCGAGCTCGACGAGCGCCTCCGCACCCACCGCGTCGTCACCGTGGTGGGCCCGGGCGGGGTGGGCAAGACCGCGCTCGCCGACGCGGCCGCTGCCCGGGCGGCGAGCGCCTTCGCGGAGGGTGCCCGGCGCATCGACCTCACCCGGGTCGAGTCGCCGGGCGCCGTCGCCGGCGCCCTCGCCTCGCAGATGGGCTACGAGTCGTGGGAGGCCCTCCTGTGGTCGCCGGGCGACAAGCCGATGCTCCTCGTCGTGGACAACTGCGAGCACCTGCTCGACGCGGCGGCGTCCGCCATCGCCGCCCTCCTCGACGCCTGCCACCTGCCGACGGTGCTGGCCACGAGCCGCTCGCCCCTCGAGCTGCCCGGCGAGGCCGTGGTGGCGCTGGCGCCGCTGCCCGTGCCCCCCGACGCCCACCCCGACCCCCGGTCGTTCCCGTCCGTGCAGCTCTTCCTGTCCCGCGCGTCGCAGGCCGGGGCCACGGTGCCCGACGCCGACGTCGACGTGGTGGCGCACCTGTGCCGTCGCCTCGACGGGCTCCCGCTCGCCATCGAGCTGGCGGCCGCCCGGGCTCGCTCGCTCACCGTTCGCGACATCGCGGCGAGGCTGCTGCGGGGCGTCGAGGTGCTCGAGCGCCCCCGGTTCCGGGGCGACCGCCGCCACCGCAGCATCGTGGACACGGTCCGCTGGTCCTACGACCTGCTCGAGCCGTCGGCGTCGTGCCTGCTCCAGCAGCTCTCGGTCTTCGCCGGGCCGTTCCCGGTCGAGGCGGCCCGGGCGGTGGCCGCGGCCGAGCGGTGCGGGCCGGACGACACCTTCGACCACGACCTCGAGGAGCTGGTGTTCGCCTCGCTGCTCCACGCCGACACCACGGGCCCGGGCACCCGCTACCGGTTGCTCGACACCGTGCGGCGCTTCGCCCGCGACGAGCTCACGGGCTGCGGCGGCCTCGACAAGACGATGGACGCGTTCGTCGACGTCGTGCTCGCCGCCGCCCTCGATGCCACCCGCGACGGCACGCTCGTGTGGCGGCCGGAGATGATCGGCCACCTGCTCGACGCCTTCGACAACCTCGCCGAGGCGCTGCGGTGGTGCAACGACCACGACGACGACGCCGGGCGGGCGCTCACCCTCAGCGCGCTGCTCTGGACCGTCGTCCACCAGGGGCGGGCCGACGACATCGTCGTCCTCGCCCGGTCGACGCTCGAGCGCTGGGACGGGGTCGAGCACCCGCGCCTCGCCGCGGCGCTGGCCACGCTGGCGACCGCCGAGTACGTGACCGGCCGCCCGGAGGAGGCCCTCGCCGTCGCCGAACCGGCCGTCGAGCGGCTGCCGGCCAGGGGATCGGCGCCGGTGAAGCTGCTGCGGCTCATCGGCCAGGCCCGCTCCGCCGTGGGCGACCTGCCCGGCGGCATCGAGGCGTTCGAGCAGGGCGCGGCGCTGGCTCGCGAGCAGGGGATGGCGGCCATGGCCATCGAGCTCGACATCGTCGGCGCGCACGTGGCCGCCGTCGCCGGCGGCGACGCTGACGACGCCGTCGCCCGGCTGCGCGCCGCCGAGGCGGCGGCCGAGCGGCTCGGCTCCCCGGTCACCGCCTCGTGGGCGGCCACGACGCTCGGCTGGCTCCTGCTGCGCACCGACGTGCCGGCGGCGATGGAGGTCGTCGATCGGGCCCTCTCGATGTCCCGCCGCATCGAGTACCCGATCGGCATCGCGGGTTCCCTCCGCTCGCTGGCCTACGGCCACATGCTCGAGGGCGACCTCCCGGCGGCGCGCCAGGCGCTGCGCGAGCTGCTCGACGACATCGTCGGCCGGGGCGCGCTGTCGGATGCACGCCTCGTGGTCGACGCCTCGGCGACCCTCGCCCACCTGGCCGGGCACCCCGAGTGGGACGTCCTCGCCGCCACCGCCCGCTCGCTGCCCGTCGTCTCGCTGCTGCTCACGCCCGGCTCCGAGCCGATCCCGCTGCCGGCGAGCACCGCCGAGCCGCTCGAACGGCGCTGGATCCTGCGCGGCACGCGCGCCGTCCTCGACTCGCTCGCCGCCCTCCCGCTCGCCCCGGGCGCGGCGGCGACCGCCCCCCGCACGACCGACCACCGCTTCGCCGCCGTGGGCGACGTGTACGAGCTCGGCTACGACGGCGTCCGGGCCACCGTTCGCGCCAGCAAGGGCATGGCCGACCTCGCCCGCCTGCTCGCCGAGCCGGGCCGCGAGGTCCACTGCCTCGACCTCGCCGGTGTCGCCGTCGAGGAGGCGTCCACCGGCGAGGTCATCGACGCCACCGCCCGCCGGCGCTACGAGGAGCGCATCCGGGACCTGCAGGGGGACATCGACGAGGCTGAGGCGGCCAACGACCTCGCCCGGGCCGACCGGGCCCAGGCCGAGCTCGACGCCCTCGTCGACCACCTCACCGCCGCCCTCGGCCACGCAGGCCGGACCCGGCGGGGCGCCGGCAGCGCCGAGCGGGCGCGGTCCACCGTCACCCAGCGCATCCGGGCCGCGCTGCGCCGGATCGAGGAGGCCCACCCCGCCCTCGGTCGCCACCTCCAGGCGTCGGTCGTCACCGGCACCTGGTGCTGCTACCGGCCCGAGCGCCCGACGCGCTGGGACACCGGCGCCGCCTGACCGCCCTACCGTGAGCCCGTGCCCCGTCGCCGGTTCGCCGTCGCCCTCATCGTGCCGCCGCCCGTGTCGATCGAGGTCGATGCGCTGCGCCGGGCGCTCGGCGATCGCCAGCTCGGCAAGATCGATCCCCACGTCACGCTGATCCCACCGATCAACCTGCGCGACGACGACATCGCCGACGCCCTCGCCGTGGTCCAGGCGGCGGCCCGGCGCTCGGCGCCGATGGAGGTCGCGCTCGGCCCGCTCGACACCTTCTCCGAGGCGTCGCCCGTGCGCTTCCTCGCCGTCGACCCGTGGGCGCCCGTGGTCGAGCTGTACCGGGCGTGCTGGGCCGGCGTGCTCGAGCGGGAGGAGAAGCGCCCGTTCCACCCCCACGTCACCGTCGACATCGACGGCGGCGTCACGGATGGGCGCGACCCCGCCCTCGACCTGCTCGCCGGCTACCGGGCCGAGGTGCTGATCGACCGGGTCACCGTGCTCGAGAACGTCGAGGTCGACGATCCGGACGTGAAGCGGGTCTGGGAGCCGTACACGAGCTACCGGCTCGGCGTGGGCTGAGCGCCCCTGCCCGGGCAGGGTTCGACCGTTGCGGTGGACTGCTGCCCGGGCGGCGGGTCGAGGTCGTCCTGCCCGGGCAGGGTTCGACCGTTCCGGTGGACTGCTGCCCGGGCGGCGGGTCGGCGGCCGGCGCGGCGCCGGGCCCTAGAAGTCGACGCTGGCGTAGGTCTCGAGCTTGTCGATGCGGTGGATGGCGTCGACCTGGCGGACGGTGCCGGACTTCGAGCGCATGACCAGCGACTGGGTCGAGGCGCCGCGGTCGTCGTAGTGGACGCCCTGGAGCAGCTCGCCGTCGGTGATGCCGGTGGCGGCGAAGAAGCAGTTGTCGCCGCGGACGAGGTCGTCCTCGGTCAGCACGGCGTCGACGTCGTAGCCGGCGTCGACGGCGGCCTGGCGCTCGGCGTCGTCGCGCGGCCACAGCCGACCCTGCATGGCGCCGCCCATGGCCTTCAGCGCCGCCGCGGTGATGACGCCCTCCGGGGTGCCGCCGATGCCGAACAGGACGTCGGCGCCCGAGCGGGGCCAGGCGGTCTGGATGGCGCCGGCGACGTCGCCGTCGGGGATGAGCCGCACGCGGGCGCCGGCCTCGCGGATCTCGGCGATGAGGTCGGCGTGGCGGTCGCGGTCGAGGACCACGGCGGTGAGGTCGCGCACCGAGCTGCCCTTGGCCTCGGCGACCGCCCGCAGGTTCTCGGTGGGCGACTTCGTGATGTCGATCGCCTTCGCCGCCCGGGGGCCCACGGCGATCTTCTCCATGTAGACGCACGGGCCCGGGTCGAACATCGTGCCCTTCTCCGACATGGCGATCACCGAGATGGCGCCGCTGCGGCCGAGCGCGGTGAGCGTCGTGCCGTCGATGGGGTCGACGGCGATGTCGACCGCCGGCGGGTTGCCGTCGCCGATGTGCTCGCCGTTGTAGAGCATCGGCGCCTCGTCCTTCTCGCCCTCGCCGATGACCACGACGCCGTCCATCTGCACGGTCTCGAGGATCACCCGCATGGCGTCGACGGCGGCCCCGTCGGCGCCCTCCTTGTCGCCCCGGCCCATCCAGCGGCTGGCGGCGAGGGCCGCCGCCTCGGTCACGCGGACCAGCTCGAGGGCGAGGTTGCGGTCGGGGGCCTGGGGCTGGCGCATGGCCGAAAGGTACCGCTGCGCGGGGTTCGGGGCGGAAGCCGCCTCGTCCGACCACGCTGCGTGCTCAAGACCGCTTCGGATCGTGCCGATGGAAGGGGCCAGTCCGACAGGAGGGACCTGCCGAATGCTCGACACCACCCGACCCTCGCCGGCGGCGATCAGCGCCCGGGCCGAGCGCGTCGCGGCGCTGACCGACCTGGCGCCGGCGCTCGCCGCCCGCGTGCTCGCCGTCGCCGACGAGGCGGCGGCCCTCGACCCCACCGGGCTCCTCGGGGACCACCGGCACCACGCCGTGCGGGTCGCCACCGCCGCCCGCCTGCTGGCCCCGACCGTCGGCGTCCGGCCGAGCGACGCGTTCGCCGCCGGGCTGCTCCACGACGTGGGCGAGCTGCTGCTGCTCGACGCCCACCCCGGCGCCTACCTGGCGCTGCACCGGGCCGCCGCCACCCACGTCGAGCTGCTCCGCACCGAGAAGGCCCGGTTCGGCACCGACCACGCCCTCGCCGGCGCCGAGCACCTGCTCGACCAGCGCATCCCCGACGTCATCGCCGACGCCGTCGCCGACCACCACGACCCGTTCCACACGTCGGCGGGCACCACGATCGTGGTCGCGGCGGCGGACGAGCTGATCAGCGCCGAAGCCGGGCGGACCCACGCCCTCGACCTGCTCGAGCTCGACGTCGCCGCGGCCCAGGGCCTGCTCGGCCGGGTCGACGACGAGGCGGCCGAGGTGCTCGGCCTGCTGGCCGCCACGCCGTAGCGCCGTACCCTGGCCGCGTGCTGAACGAACCCGGCCGCGACGACCACGACGGCGACCTCGAGCTCGACACCACCGCGCTCGACGGCCCGGATCCCGACGCCGAGGCCGGCGACGACTGCCCGCCGCTCGACGACGACAAGGAGCAGGTCGGCTACGAGCTGTTCGACTGGGACCCGAGCGAGCTCGACGAGCTCGACGACGTGCTCCACGAGCTCGGCCTGCCCCACGAGTGGGTCGCCGACGGCTACGAGGTCGTCGTGCACGAGGAGGACGAGGCGCGCGTCGACGCGGTGCTGCCCACCATCCGCTTCCCCGACGAGCTCCCCGCCGAGGACGACCCGGGCGACGACACCGACGTGCAGGTGCTCAGCGACCTGTTCGTCGCGTCCGACCGGTTGCAGGCCGGCCCCTCCGGCGAGGTGGTGAGCCAGTTCCTCGACGCGGCCGAGCGCATCGGCGACCGGCCGCCCTACGGCGTCGACGACCGCGACTGGGAGGCCGTCGTCGACCTCGTCGACCAGCTCATCGACCTGTTCCACGCCGGCGGCCCCGACGAGCAGGCCATCGAGCTCGCCTACCAGCTGCGCCGGCGCCTCCGCCCGCTGGTGTGAGCCCCGCCGGCCGAGGTCGCCGCCCGCCGGACCGCCGGTAGCGTCGCCGCCATGGAGGCGTTGGCCGAGCTGGCGATCAACCACTCGCGGCCCTTCGCCCCCACCCGGCGCCTGGCGCTGGCGCCCAGCCGGCTCCCGGTCGACCCCGCGCCCGGCCCCGGCGGCGTGCTGCTCGGCGGCGTCGTCGCCCACCACCGCGACGAGCTCGACGAGGACTCGGCCCAGAGCTTCCTCACGCTGACCATCCAGCTGCAGGAGGGCCAGCGCATCGTCCAGCCCCGCCTCCGGCACCGCTTCCAGGACGACCGCCACGGCCTCACGACGTCGCGGGCCCGCCTGCGCCGGGACGGCGGCGAGCTGGTCATCGACTTCGAGAACAAGGGCACCGGCCTGCAGCTGATGCTCGGCGCCGTGTACACCGCCGGCGCCATGCCGGCCGGCCCCCGGCGGGCGGTCATGGACGCCATCCGCAAGGGCCTGCGCTGGAACGGGCCGCTCGACCGCCGCCTCTACGCGCACCTGTCCGGGCTCGAGGGCGGCCGCGAGTGGTCGGCCGACGTCTACGACGACCCGGTGCGCTGGGCGCTGCAGACCCTCGGGATGGAGGGCGCCGACGCCGACCTTCCCGATCGCAAGGTCGTGCAACGACGCTTCCGCGACGCCCTGCGCGCCGCGCACCCCGACCACGGCGGTGCCAGCGAGGGCGCCGCCCAGCGCATCAACGACCTCACCGAGGCACGGAGGATCCTGCTCTCATGACCCCCGCCCGCCGGCGGCGAACGCCCACGGACGTGGCCGGGGTGCTCGTCACGCCCGGTGCCAGCGCCGACCGCGACAGCCGCACCCTGGTCGCCCTCGAGGACGGCCTGCCCCTGCCGGTGGAGCGGGTGACCATCCGCTCCCGTGCGGTCCGCAAGGTCCACGAGCAGCTGCGGGAGGACATGGGCGACTTCGCCGACCGCCTCGGCGTCGAGTCGTCCGAGCTCGTGATCGGGGGGCGGTCCTTCGGCGGGCGGATGTGCTCGATGCTCGCCGCCGCCGGCGAGCCGGTCGCCGGCCTCGTGCTGCTCAGCTACCCGCTCCACCCGCCGGGCAAGCCCGACGAGCTGCGCGTCGACCACTTCGCCGACATCACCGTGCCGACGCTGTTCGTGTCCGGCACGAAGGACCCCTTCGCCAGCCCCGAGGAGCTCGAGCGCCACGCCGGCGCCATCCCCGGCCCCGTGAGCTTCGCGTGGCTCGACGGCGAGCCCCACGCCCCTCGCGACGACGCCGCCGTGGTCGCCGCCGTCGCCGCCTGGCTCGGGGTCGCATGACGGATCGGTCGCGAGACCGTTACGCTTCCGAAACACATGCCCCAGCCCCTCGCCCGTCCGCTGGCGGCGCTCGTCGCCGTCATCGCCCTCCTCGCCGTGTCCCTCGGTGCTGCGCCGGTGGGCGCCGACGCCCGCGCCGAGCGGGCCGAGGTCCAGCGCCAGCGGGCCGCCGTCGCCGCCGAGGTCGACACGCTGCGCGCCACCGACGCCCAGGTCGAGGCGGCGCTGCAGGCGCTCGAGGCCAACGTCGCCGGGCGCACCGCCGAGCTCCGAGACGCCGAGCGGGCGGCCGAGCGGGCCGAGGCGGCCGTGGCCGAGGCCACCGAGCGGGTGCAGGCCAAGCAGGCCGAGATCGCCGTGCTCGACGAGGCCGTGAAGCAGGCCGTGGTCGCCGCCTACGTCCAGCTGCCGAGCACCGCCGGCGTGCTCGAGTCGCTGACGGCCGACTCCATCGGCGAGGCAGAGGTGAAGCGCTCGCTGCTCGCCGCCCGCTCCACCGACCAGCTCGACCTGCTCGACGAGCTGCAGCGGGCCCGCGACGACCTCGAGGTCGCCCGGGCCGAGGCCGAGGAGGCGGCGGCCGCCGCCGAGTCGCGGCGTGGGGCGGTCGCCACCCAGCTCGACGAGGTCACCGAGGCGCGGGCGCAGCAGCAATCCGTGGTCGCCGACGTGCAGGACCGCCTCGACCGCCGCCTGGCCGAGGCCGAGTCGCTCGCCCGCCTCGACGCCGACCTCGCCGCCCAGATCGAGGCCGAGCAGCGCCGCATCGCCGAGGAGCTGGCCCGCCAGGAGGCGGCCAGGCGGGCCGCCGACGAAGCGGCCCAGCAGGCCGCGGCCGCCGCCGCCCGGGCGGCCCGGGACGCCCAGCGCCAGGCGCCGGCGACGTCCCGCCCCAGCGCCCCTCGGGCTCCGGCACCCGCCCCGGCACCGGCGCCGGCCCCCGCACCGGCCCCCGCCCCGGCGATCAGCATCGTCGGCTCCGGCAGCATCGTCTCGGTGCGCGGCATCCGGGTGCACCAGAGCATCGCCTCCGACGTGGCCCGCCTGCTCGAGGCCGCCGAGGCCGCCGGCATCAGCCTCGCCGGCGGCGGCTACCGCGACCCGGCCGGCCAGATCGCCGTGCGGCGCCGCAACTGCGGCACCAGCAACTACGCCGTGTATCAGATGCCGGCCAGCTCGTGCCGCCCGCCGACGGCCCGCCCGGGCACGTCGATGCACGAGCAGGGCCTGGCCATCGACTTCACCCACGGCGGGCGCATCATCGGCTCCCGCTCGTCGGAGGCGTTCCGCTGGCTGTCCGCCAACGCCTCCCGCTACGGGCTCTACAACCTGCCGAGCGAGCCCTGGCACTGGTCGGTCAACGGCCGCTGACGTCCCGTCTGTCGTCGGTCGGGGACTGTCGCCGATCGGGGACACCCCCGGTCACGGAGGGACGACAGATCCGAGGGCGTCCTCGGGGTTGAGGTCCTCGAGCTCGCGGTGCGCCGTCTCGGGGTACCGCGGGATCAGGGCCAGCGCCACCACGGCCGGACCGAGGGCGAGCACGGCCACGCCCGGCCCGAGCGACCAGCGCTCGGCGAGGCGGCCGGCGATGAGCAGGCCGATCACCGAGCCGCCGACCCCCAGCGTCGTGATGGCGACGTTGGCCTTGGTGCGCAGCGACGTCGGGAACAGCTCGGGCCCGTAGACCGACAGCGCCGGCACGGCGAGCCCCCCGAGCACCGATCCGACGGCCGACGCCGCCCACAGCACCGGCAGCGAATCGGTCACGTACATCCCGGCGGTCAGCGCCGCCCCGGCTGCCACGCCGACGCCGCCGACGAGCCGCTTGCCCCGGACGTCGGCCAGCCGCCCGCCGAGGACGATGCCGATGCCGCCCGGCGTCACCGTGAGGATCGTGAACAGGGTGATCTGGCCGGCGCTGAAGCCGAACTCCTCGCGCAGGTACTCGTTCTGCAGCTGCGACGCGGGCGAGCTGAACACGGCCAGGAGGAGGGCGGAGCCGGCGAGCAGGGCCAGCCGGTCGTAGTGGCCGGCGAAGCGGACGGTGGCGTGGCGGCGGACGAAGCGCCGCGACTCGGGCAGCAGGGGAGCGGTGAGCCGCACGAGCGGCAGGAACAGCAGCGGCACCACGTACAGCAGCCGCCAGGCCCGCTCGTCGAGCTCGACCAGGGGGAGCAGCCACAGCACCGAACCGGCGCCGAGCGCGGCCGTCATCGTCAGCAGGCTCACGCCGTAGGCGCGGGAGCCGGCCGGCATCTCCTCGGCCACCACGACGACGATGAGCAGGGCGAGCGCCGTGGACAGCCCCCGGGCCACCACCTGGGTGCCGCCGAGCACCCACAGGTTCGGCGCCAGCGCTCCCGTCGCCGTGGCGACCACCCCGCCCGCCGCGCACCACAGCAGCGCCCGTCGCCGGCCGTTGCGGTCGGCCCACGCCGCCACCGCCATGGCCACCAGCACGCCGACCCGCACGCCGGCGAACGTGTCGCCCTGGGCCCGCTCGCCGGCGCCGAACTCGTCGGCGGCGAAGGTGAGCGTCTGGGTGATGAGCGTGCCGAGGTAGCCGCCGATGACGGAGAGCGACGCCAGCGAGGCGAGGGAGGCGCCGGCCTGGGCGTCGAGCACCTCGGGCGGCGCCCACCACGGCGTGCGCCCGGCGGGGCGGGCGAGCACCCGCTTGATCGGGAGCAGGAACACGACCGACCAGAAGCCGATGCCGAGCCGGAAGGTGGTGGTCTGGCGCACCTCGTGGCGGCCGTCCCCGGCGGGCGCCACCCGCACCCGGCGCTCGTAGTGGGCGAAGGGGCCCTCGGCCAGGCCGAAGCGCAGGTCGTCGGGCGGGCCGTCGGGCTCCTGCTCCTCCACGACGTCGCGGCGGCGGGCGACGTGACCGGGGAGGTCGGCGTCGTCGACGGTCCACGTCACGTCCACCGTCCTCGTCCGGGCCATCGGGACACCGTTCCACACGACGTGGTCGGTGCCCGGATCGGCCCCGGCGGGGAACAGCGCCGGACGTCACGTTGTTGGTCCGTGGTGGACGCCGCGAGACTGGGCCGTCCCCACCCGTCGAGGAGCCCCCTTGGAAGAGCAGATCCAGAAGGTCATCGAGGCCATCCGCCCGGCCGTGCAGGCCGACAACGGCGACATCTTCCTGCGCTCCGTCGACCCGGAGACCGGCGTGGTGGAGGTCGAGCTGGTGGGCGCGTGCGTCTCGTGCCCGGCCTCGACGGTGACGCTCAAGGCCGGCGTCGAGCGCATCCTCAAGGACCGCGTCGAGGGCGTCACCGAGGTGCGCAACATCGGCGAGACCTTCGTCGAGAGCTCCGTCAGCCTCTAGACACTCCCGCATGGGACGCGACGGGCGCGACGCCGCCACGTTGATGGACGACGCCGCCGGCGGCGACCGCCGCGCCGTGGCCCGCCTGCTGTCCATGGTCGAGCGCGGCGGCGACGACGCACGCGCCGCGGGTGCCCTCGCCCACGAGCGCAGCGGGCGCGCCTACACCGTCGGCATCACCGGCGCCCCCGGGGCCGGCAAGTCGACGCTCACGTCGGCCCTGCTCGGCGACATCCGGGGCCGGGGCGACCGGGTGTCGGTGCTCGCCATCGACCCGTCGTCGCCGTTCACGGGCGGCGCCATCCTCGGCGACCGCATCCGCATGCAGGACCACTCGCTCGACGAGGGCGTGTTCATCCGCTCGATGGCCACCCGGGGCCACCTCGGCGGCCTGGCGCTGGCCACGCCGCAGGCCGTGCGCGTCCTCGACGCCGCCGGGTTCCCCTGGGTGCTCGTCGAGACGGTGGGCGTCGGCCAGGTCGAGGTCGAGATCGTCGGCGCCGCCGACACCACGGTCGTGGTCGTGAACCCGGGGTGGGGCGACGCCATCCAGGCCAACAAGGCCGGGCTCATGGAGATCGCCGACGTGTTCGTCGTGAACAAGGCCGACCGCCCGGGCGCCGACGAGACCCGCCGCGACCTCGAGGGCATGCTCGACCTGACGATGCCCGCCGAGGGCGCCTGGCGCCCGCCCGTGCTCGACGCCGTCGCCACCGAGGGCACCGGCGTCGCCGAGCTCTGGGACACGGTCCAGGCGCACCGCGAGCACCTCGAGCGCTCGGGCGAGCTCGAGCGCCGCCGCGGTCGCCGGGCCTGCGAGGAGCTGACCCGGATCGTGGCCGAGCGCCTGCTCGCCCGGGCCCGCCAGGCCTCCGAGGGCGACCGCTTCGAGCAGCTCCTCGACGAGGTCGAGCGCCGGGGCACCCACCCCTGGGCCGCCGCCGACGAGCTGCTCGGCCCACCCGACTGAAGCTGGCAGCCCCCCCGGACTGAAACTGGCAGCGGCTCCGTACCGAGCCTCCACGGCGTGGGTACGCAGCCGCTGCCAGTTTCCCGTGGGGGTGCGCACGCCTAACGTCGCCGGATGCCCGATCTCGTGAAGCTGGAGCGCCGCGACGACGGCGTCGCCGTCGTCACCCTGAACAACCCCAAGGTCAACGCCCTGTCCTCGGCGCTGCTGCACGAGCTGCGCGACGTCGCCGGGGGCCTCACCGACGACCCACCCCGCGCCGTGCTCGTCACCGGCGGCCCGAAGGTGTTCGCCGCCGGCGCCGACATCAGCGAGTTCGCCGGCCCGGACGAGGCCCGCACGGTGGGCGGCGCGTTCCTCGACGCCCTCGAGGCGGTGGCCGCCATCCCACGGCCGACGGTGGCCGCCATCGGCGGCTACGCCCTCGGCGGCGGCTGCGAGCTCGCCCTCGCCTGCGATATGCGCATCGCCAGCGAGCGGGCCCGCCTCGGCCAGCCGGAGATCCTCCTCGGCATCATCCCCGGCGGCGGCGGCACCCAGCGCCTCGCCCGCCTGGTCGGCCCGTCGCGGGCCAAGGACCTGATCTACTCCGGCCGCCAGGTCGGCGCCGAGGAGGCCCTGCGCATCGGCCTGGTCGATCGGGTGGTCCCCGCCGACGACTTCGAGCAGGCGGCCCTCGACTGGGCCGCCGAGCTGGCCGCCGGCCCGAGCGCCGTCGCCGGCCTCGCCAAGCGCGCCATCGACGAGGGCCTCGACCTCGACCTCGCCGACGGCCTGCGCCTCGAGCAGGACCTGTTCGCCGAGTCGTTCCGCACCGAGGACAGCCAGATCGGCGTCGCCTCCTTCCGCGAGCACGGCCCCGGCAAGGCCACCTTCACCGGGCGCTGATCCGGGATCCCGGTCCGGCCGGGACCACGGACCCTGGGCCGGGCGGCGCCGATCGCGGACGCTGACCTCCGTCAAACGACGGATCGGAGGCAGCCATGGAACGCATCGTCGTCGGCATCGACGGCTCCGACGGCTCGCGCGCCGCCCTGCGGTGGGCGATCGAGGAGGCGAAGCTGCGGGGCGCCACGGTGGAGGCGGTCAGCGCCTTCCACGTGCCCTACGCCGGATCGGCGTCGGTCATGCCGCTCATGCTCGACCCGGCCGAGTTCGAGGCATCCGCCCGGGCGGTGCTCGACAAGGTCATCGACGAGGTGGCGCCGTCGGCGGCCATCACCGGCATCGTCGTCGAGGGACCGGCCTCGACGGTGCTGGTCGAGGCGAGCCGCCGGGCGTCGATGCTCGTGGTCGGCGCCCGGGGCCACGGCGGGCTGGCCGGGATGCTGCTCGGCTCCGTCAGCCGCCAGGTGACCGAGCACGCGGTCGTGCCGGTCGTCGTCGTCCCGAGGGAGCGGTCGTGAAGGTCCTCGTCCCCCTCGACCCGGCCCGCCCGTCGCCGCTCGCCGTCGACGTGGCCGTCGGGCTCACCCGACCGGACGGCGAGGTCGAGCTGGTGAGCGTGGCCGCCATGGGCCTCCCCGACGCCGTGGTCGACACCTTCCTCGCCGGCGAGCTCGCCCGGCACCCGCTGGCCCGGGTGGAGACCCGGCGCCTGGACGGACCCCGCGTCGTCGACGCCCTCCTCCACCGCATCGTGCGCAGCCGCCCGGACCTCGTCGTGCTCGACAGCCACGGTCGCGGCCCGCTCGGGGAGCTGGTGCTCGGCAGCGTCAGCGCCGACCTCGTCCGGTCGTCACCGGTGCCGACCCTGCTGATCGGCCCCTCGTGCCGGCCCGACGTCACCCTCGAGCGGCTGGTGGTCGCCGTCGACGGCTCGGTCGACGCCCGCAGCGCCCTGGACGTGGCCGTGCGCCTCGCCCGCCGGCTGGGCACCCCCCTCGAGCTGGTCGAGGTCGCCGAGGACGTGCCCTACACCAGCGACGTGGCCGAGAGCGCCGAGCTGCACCGGCTCGCGGCGTCGGTCGACCCGCCGGTGCGGGCGTGGGACGTCCTGCACGGGACCGACGCGTCCCGTGCGCTCGTCGAGCACGTCCGCCCCGACCGGGGCGCCGTGCTCGTGCTCGGAACGCACGGCCGCAGCCCGGGCCGGCCGCACGTGCTGGGCGGCGTGGCCGCCCGGACCGTGCGCCACGCCAGCGTCCCGGTGCTCGTCGTGTCGCCCGAGGCGGCGGCCACCGACCAGGAGCGGTGGGCCCTCTCCCAGCCGGTCGCCTGACCGGGCGGCCGCTCAGGCCCAGGCGATGCGGCCCATCTCGGCGCTCGCCGCCAGGTCCTCGTGGGCGGGCAGCACCCGCACGGTGAACCCGTAGCGGCCGGCCGAGTCGCACGCGAAGGTGCCGCGGTAGCGGACCGTGCCGTCGCGCACGTCGCCGGCGGTCATCGCGGTGATCGACGGCGACTCCAGCTCGTCGCCGGACCCGACCGTGCCGTGCACGAGCTGGACCACGACGTCGTCGGGGCGCAGGCCGCCGAGGGCGACGGTGGCCTCCACGGCGCGCTCGTCGCCGATGCCGGGCACGGCGGCGTCGCTCTCCACGCCCTCCACCCGCACGTTCGACCACTCGCCGGCGATCCGCTGCTTCCACTCGGCCATGCGCCGGGCGCGGGCGTGGCCGTCGCCGGCCATCCGGTCGACGTGCTCGGCCGCCGGCTCGTACAGGGCGGTCGTGTACTCCTTGACCATCCGCGAGGCCGACACGAACGGGCCGAGGCCGGCGAGGGTCACCTTCATCCGGCGCACCCAGCGGCGGGGGAGGCGGCCCTCGGAGCGGTCGTAGTAGAGGGGCACGACCTCGCGCTCGAGCAGGTCGAACAGCGAGTTCGCCTCGATCTCGTCCCGGCGCTCGGCGTCCTCGACGTACTCGGCGGACGCGATGGCCCACCCGTTCTCGCCGTCGTAGCACTCGTCCCACCAGCCGTCGAGCACCGACAGGTTGAGCTGGCCGTTGAGCGCCGCCTTCATGCCCGAAGTGCCGCACGCCTCCTGGGGCCGGCGGGGGTTGTTCAGCCACACGTCGCAGCCGTGGTACATCGCCCGGGCGATGGCGATGTCGTAGTCGTCGAGGAACACGAACCGGTGGCGGATCTCGGGGTCGCTCGAGAAGGCGACGATCTCGCGGATCATCTCCTTGCCCTGGTCGTCCGCCGGGTGCGCCTTGCCGGCGAAGACGAACTGCACCGGCCGGTCGATGGAGGTGAGGATGGCCTTCAGCCGCTCGGGCTGGGACAGCAGCAGCGTCGCCCGCTTGTAGGTGGCGAAGCGGCGGGCGAAGCCGATGGTGAGGGCCCGGTTGTCGAACACCTCGTCGGCCCACTGCACGTCGGACGGCGCCTGGCCCCGGGCGACGGCGGCGGCCCGGATCTTGGCCCGGACCAGGGCGATGAGGCGGTCCTTGCCCTCCTCCTTGACCCGCCACACCTCGTCGTCGGTGGCGTCGTGGATGCGGGCGAACTCGGTGGCGGTCGCCTCGCCCCAGTGCGGGTGGACGTGGCGGGTGAGCAGGTCGTTCATCTCCGCCGACACCCACGTGCGGGCGTGGACGCCGTTGGTGATGGCGCCGATCGGCACCTCGTCGACCGGGATCTCCGGCCACAGCGGCTGGAACATCTCCCGGCTGACCTCGCCGTGGAGCTGGGCGACGCCGTTGCTGCGGGCGGCGAGGCGGAAGCCCATGACCGCCATGTTGAACCGGGTCTGGTCGGGGTCGCCCGGCTCGTGCCCGAGCGCCAGGAGCTCGTCCATCGAGATGCCGGCGTCGGCGCAGAAGCCGGTGAAGTACTTCTCGATGAGCTCCCGGGGGAAGCGGTCGATGCCGGCGGGGACCGGCGTGTGCGTGGTGAACACCGACCCGGCGCGCACCGCCTCGATGGCCTCGCGGAAGCCGAGGCCCTCGCCCATCAGCTCGCGGATGCGCTCGAGGCCGAGGAAGCCGGCGTGGCCCTCGTTGGTGTGGAACACCTGGGTCTCGATGCCGAGGGCCCGCAGCGCCCGGACGCCGCCGATGCCGAGCAGCATCTCCTGGCGCAGGCGGTGCTCGGTGTCGCCGCCGTAGAGGCGGTCGGTGACGGCGCGCAGGTCGTCGTCGTTGTCGTCGACGTCGCTGTCGAGCAGGTAGAGGATCGTGCGACCGACCTCGGCCTTCCAGACCTGGGCGGTGAGCGTGCGCCCGCCGAGGTCGACGGTGACCCGCACGTCCTCCTGCAGGGTGAGGGCCATGCCGTAGGGGTCGAGGTTCGGGTAGCGCTGCTCCTGCCAGCCCTCGACGTTGAGCGCCTGGCGGAAGTAGCCGTTCCGGTACATCAGACCGATGCCGATGAGCGGCAGCCCGAGGTCGCTGGCCGCCTTCAGGTGGTCGCCGGCGAGCACGCCGAGGCCGCCCGAGTACTGGGGCACGGCCTCGGAGATGCCGAACTCGGGGGAGAAGTAGGCGATCGACCGGAGCGGCGAGTCGGTGCGCCCCTGGAACCAGGCGTCGCGGGCGAGGTAGCGCTCGAGGTCGGAGCTGACGGTCTCGAGGAACCGCAGGAAGCCGCGGTCCTGCACCAGCTCGGCCAGGCGGTCCTTGGAGATGTTGCCGAGCAGCCGCACCGGGTCGTGCACCACGGCGTCCCACTCCGCCGGGTCGACCCAGCGGAACAGCTCGCGCGTCTGCAGGTCCCACGACCAGCGCAGGTTCATGGCCAGCCGCTCGAGCGGGGCCAGCTCCGGCGGCAGGGTCGGGCGGACGGTGAAGCTGCGGAGTGCCTTCATCGGCCGCGACGGTAACGGCTCGCCGCGCCGATCCTCACGGGTGAGCCGGCCGCACCCGTTGTACGGAGCGGATCGGTGGGGTAGGGGTGTCTCCGTGGCCTCGACGACACCCTCACTCGGCGCGATCGTCATCGACCAGGTCCGGCCCTCGACGCCGGGCGGCGCCGGGAGACCCAAGAGCTCCGTCGGCGAGCGCACCCCGGTGCAGGCCCGCATCTTCCGGGACGGCCACGATCTGCTCGCCGCCCGGGTCAGCTGGCGACGGGCGGGAGGCCGGAAGTGGAAGCGGGCGCCGCTCACCCAGACGGTCAACGACATCTGGACCGGCGAGCTGGTGTGCGACGACGTCGGTGCCCACGAGGTCGTCATCGAGGCGTGGACCGACGTGTTCGCCACGTGGCGCAAGGAGCTGCGCCTGAAGGTCGGCGCCCACCAGGACGTGAGCGTCGAGCTGGAGGAGGGCGCCCGGATCCTCGAGCGCTTCGTCCCCGAGTGCTCGGCGCAGGCGCAGGCCCGGGTGCAGGACGTGGTGCGGACGATGCGGGACACCGACGCCACCATGGACGTCCGCCTGAACGCCGCCCTCGACGACGCCCTCGTCCCGCTCGTCGCCGGCATCCCGCACGACCACGACCTCACCGCCCGCTCGATCTCGCTGTGGGTCGACCGCGAGCGCGCCCGCTTCAGCTCCTGGTACGAGTTCTTCCCCCGGTCCGAGGGGGGCTTCAAGGGATCGCTCGATCGCCTCGAGGCCGTCGCCGAGATGGGCTTCGACGTCGTCTACTTCCCGCCGATCCACCCCATCGGCCGCACGGCCCGCAAGGGCAAGAACAACACCCTCACCCCGACCGAGGACGACGTCGGCGTGCCGTGGGCCATCGGCGGACCCGAGGGCGGCCACACCGCCATCCACCCCGACCTCGGCACCGAGGAGGACTTCGCCGAGGTGGTCCGCCGGGCGAAGGAGCTCGGCATGGAGATCGCCCTCGACTACGCGCTCCAGTGCTCGCCCGACCACCCCTGGGTGAGCGAGCACCCCGAGTGGTTCCACCACCGGCCCGACGGCACGATCAAGTACGCCGAGAACCCGCCCAAGAAGTACCAGGACATCTACCCGATCAACTTCTGGCCCGAGGACGACGCCGACCGCGTCGCCCTGTGGGAGGCGTGCCGCGACATCCTGCGCCACTGGATCGACCGGGGCGTCGAGATCTTCCGCGTCGACAACCCGCACACCAAGGCCCTCGCCTTCTGGGAGTGGTGCATCGCCGAGATCCAGGCCGACCACCCCCGCGTGCTGTTCCTCGCCGAGGCGTTCACCCGCCCGGCGATGATGAGCAAGCTCGCCGAGGTCGGCTTCAGCCAGAGCTACACGTACTTCACGTGGCGCAACACCAAGTGGGAGCTGCAGGAGTACCTCGAGGAGCTCGCCCACGGCCCACTCGCCGACATCATGCGGCCCAACTTCTGGCCGAACACGCCCGACATCCTCAGCGGCATCCTCCGCAACGGGAACCGGGCGGCCTTCCTGCTGCGCTACCTGCTCGCCGCCACGCTCACCCCGAGCTACGGCGTGTACTCCGGCTACGAGCTGCGCGAGAACGAGCCGTTCTCCGACGCCAACGAGGAGTACCTGCACTCCGAGAAGTACCAGCTGAAGGAGCGCGACTGGGACCGGCCCGACTCGCTGGCGCCGTTCATGACGAAGGTGAACCAGGTCCGGCGGGCGCACCCGGCGCTGCAGCAGCTGCGCGACATCCGCTTCCACCACGTCGACAACGACCAGATCATCGCCTACACCAAGGGCCACCGCGACACGGGCGACCTGGTGCTGGTCATCGTCAACCTCGACCACGTGCACACCCAGGAGGCCACCGTGCACCTCGACCTCCACGCCGTGGGCCTGCCCGACTGGGAGCCCTACCAGGCCCGCGACGAGCTCACCGGCGAGACCTACACCTGGCAGGGCGGCGCCAACTACGTGCGCTTCGAGCCCGCCCTCGACCGCGTCGGCCACGTGCTCGACCTCAGCGCATGAGCGTGCGGCGGGCCATCGACCCCGACGACCACAGCTGGTTCCAGCGGGCCGTGTTCTACGAGGTGCTCGTCCGGGGGTTCTCCGACTCCAACAGCGACGGCACCGGCGACCTCCGGGGGCTCACCGAGAAGCTCGACTACCTCGAGTGGCTCGGCGTCGACTGCCTCTGGCTGCTGCCGTTCTTCCAGTCGCCCCTGCGCGACGGCGGCTACGACGTGTCCGACTTCCTCACCGTGCTCCCCGAGTACGGCGACGTCGACGACGCGGCCGAGCTCATCGAGCAGGCGCACCGCCGGGGCATCCGGGTCATCTCCGACATGGTCGTGAACCACACCTCCGACCAGC
>JBKHXT010000049.1:0-7016 GCA_046565885.1 Acidimicrobiia bacterium | reverse complement strand
AGGTTCAGCGCCGTCTGGCCGCCGAGGGTGGGGAGCACGGCGTCGGGGCGCTCCTGCTCGATGATCCGGGCCGCGTGCTCGAGGTCGAGGGGCTCGATGTAGGTGGCGTCGGCGAAGTCCGGGTCGGTCATGATCGTCGCCGGGTTCGAGTTCAGCAGGATCAGGCGGTAGCCCTCCTGGCGCAGGACCTTGCACGCCTGGGCGCCCGAGTAGTCGAACTCGCAGGCCTGGCCGATCACGATCGGGCCGGAGCCGATCAGCAGGATCGACTCGATGTCGTCGCGGCGGGGCACTACTGCTGCTCCATCTTCTGCTCGAACTCCTCGAAGAGGTGGCGGGCGTCGTGGGGGCCGGGCCCGGCCTCCGGGTGGTGCTGGACGGACCAGGCGTTGGCGTCGAGCAGCCGCATCCCCTCGCAGACCCCGTCGTTCAGGTTCACGTGGGTCACCTCGGCGACGCCCGACAGCGAGTCGGGGTCGACGGCGAAGTTGTGGTTCTGGCTCGTGATGTCGATGCGGCCGGAGTGCACGTCGCGCACCGGGTGGTTGCCGCCGTGGTGGCCGAAGGGCAGCTTGACCGTGCGGGCGCCGGCGGCCAGGCCGAGGACCTGGTGGCCGAGGCAGATGCCGAACAGGGGGACCGACTCCCCCAGCAGGCGGCGGATCTCGTCGACGGCGCCGCCGACCATCTCGGGGTCGCCGGGGCCGTTGGAGAGGAAGATCCCGTCGGGCTCGACGGCGAGCAGCTCGTCGGCGGTGGCGGAGGCGGGGAACACCTCGACGGTGGCGAAGCCGCCCATCTGCTCGAGGATCGAGCGCTTGATGCCGAAGTCGTAGGCGGCGACCCGCAGGCGGCCGGTGCCGAACGTGTACCGCTCGGGCGTGGTCACCTGGCTCACCAGGTCGACGCCGGCCGTGCCCCGCTCTTCGGCGGCGGCGGCCTTCAGCGTGGCCTCGTCGACCAGGTCGAGCGGGCCGAACGCCCCGGGGATGGCACCGGTGTCGCGGATGATGCGGGTGAGCCGGCGGGTGTCGATGCCGCCGATGCCGGGCACGCCGTGGAACAGCAGGAAGGCGTCGAGGTCCTGCTCGCTGCGCCAGCTGCTGCGCCGGCGGGCGACGTCGCGCACGACCACGCCCCGGCAGAACGCGCTGCGGCTCTCGTCGTCGGCCGGCGTGGCGCCGTAGTTCCCGATGTGCGGGTACGTGAACGTCACGATCTGCCCGGCGTAGGACGGGTCGGTGATGATCTCCTGGTAGCCGGTGAGGGCGGTGTTGAACACCACCTCGCCGGAGGCGTGGCTGCCGTTGGCCGGGTCGGCGCCGAACCACTCGCCCTCGAAGGTCGAGCCGTCGGCGAGGACGAGGGCGGCGTCGCGCACGCCCGAGGTCTGCGGATCCCTCATCGGGTCGCCTCCCCGTCGAGGAACACCGGTTCCCCCTCGAGCAGCGTGTGGCGCACCCGCCCGCGGACGCGGCGTCCGGCGTAGGGGGTGTTGCGGCTGCGGCTGTGCATGGCGTCGGGGTCCACGATCCACTCCTCGTCGGGGTCGAACACGCAGAGGTTCGCTCGGCGGCCCTCCAGAATGGGGCCTCCGTGGCGATCTGCCACCCCGAGCAGCTGTGCCGGACGCCACGAGAGCAGCGCGACCACCTGCTCGACCTCGAGGTCGAGCTCGGTCAGCGCCAGCGCGAGGGCGGTCTCCAGGCCGAGCATGCCGGGCGGCGCCTCGTCGAAGGGCGCCTCCTTGGCGTCGGGCGTGTGCGGGGCGTGGTCGGTGGCGATGCAGTCGATGGTGCCGTCGGCGAGGCCGACCTTCACCGCCGCGACGTCCTCGGCGGTGCGCAGCGGCGGGTTCACCTTGAACACCGCGTCGTAGGACGAGCAGCACTCGTCGGTGAGGGTGAAGTGGTGGGTCGTGGCCTCGCACGTCACCGCCATGCCGCCCGCCTTCGCCGCCCGGACCATGGCGATGGAGCCGTCGGTGGACAGGTGCTGGAAGTGCACCCGGGCGCCCGTGAGCCGGGCGAGGGCGATGTCGCGCATCACCATCAGCTCCTCGGCCTCGGCGGGCTGGCCGGGGATGCCGAGGCGGCTCGACCACTCCCCCTCATGCATGTGGCCGCCGGCGGCCATGGCGTCGTCCTCGCAGTGCTGGGCCAGCACGATGTCGAGGGCGGAGGCGTACTCCATCGCCCGGCGCATCAGGCGGGTGTCCTGCACGCCGTTGCCGTCGTCGGTGAAGAAGCGCACGCCGAGGGCGGCCAGCTCGGCCATGGGGGTGAGCTGCTCGCCGGCCCGGCCGACGGTGATGGCGGCCGAGGTGCGGACGTCGCAGGGCGCGCTGCGGCCGAGCTCGAGCACCTCGCGGGCGACGGCGGCCGAGTCGATGGCCGGCGTCGTGTTCGGCATGGCGAGGATGCACGTGTACCCGCCGGCGGCGGCGCCCCGGGCGCCGGTCTCCACCGTCTCGGCCTCCTCCTTGCCCGGCTCGCGCAGGTGGGAGTGGACGTCGACGAAGCCGGGGCTGACGACGCAGCCGCCGGCGTCGAGGACCCGGGGGGCGTCGAGGTCGGGACCGACGGCGAGGATCGAGCCGTCGTCACCGACGACGACGTCGCCGCTGCGGACGCCCGTGGCGTCGACGAGGCGGCCGCCCTTGATGACGAGTGCGGCGTCGGTCATGACGCGGCCTCCTGGAGGTCTTGGGTGGTGAGCAGGTCCGTGCCGGAGCCGAGGAGGAGGAACAGCACGGCCATGCGGACGGACACGCCGTTGCGGACCTGGTCGATGATCACGGAGCGCTGCTCGTCGGCGATGTCGGGGTCGACCTCGACGCCGCGGTTGATGGGCCCCGGGTGCATGACGAGGGCGTCGTCGCGCAGCAGCGCCGCCCGGCGCTTCGTGAGGCCGTAGGTGGCCGTGTACTCGCGCAGCGAGGGCAGCAGCGCCTCGGTCATGCGCTCGCGCTGCATGCGCAGGAGGTAGACGGCGTCGACGGTGGGCAGCACCGACTCGATGTCGTGGCTGACCCGCACCGGGTAGGCGTCGATGGCCGGCGGCAGCAGCGTGGGCGGGGCGACCACGGTGACGGTGGCGCCGAGGCGGGTGAAGGCCCAGATGTCGGAGCGGGCGACGCGGCTGTGCTTGACGTCCCCGACGATGGCGATGTGCATGCCGTCGAGCGAGCCGTGGGCCTGGCGGATCGTGTAGCAGTCGAGCAGCGCCTGGGTGGGGTGCTCGTGCCAGCCGTCGCCGGCGTTGACGACGGAGGCGTCGACCCAGCGGGTGAGCTGCCAGGGCACGCCCGAGCTCTTGTGGCGCACGACGACGCAGTCGATGCCCATGGCCTCGATGGTCTGGGCGGTGTCGCGCAGCGACTCGCCCTTCTTCACCGAGGACGTCGACACCGAGAAGTTCATGGTGTCGGCCGAGAGGCGCTTGGCCGCGGTCTCGAAGCTGAGGCGGGTCCGGGTGGAGTCCTCGTAGAACAGGCTCACCACGGTCTTGCCCCGCAGCGCCGGCACCTTGGGGATCTGGCGGGTGCTGACCTCGGCGAAGCGGTCGGTGAGGTCGAGCAGGCGCTCGATGTCACCCCGCTCGAGGTCGGTGATGCTGAGCAGGTCGGTCACTTCACGACCTCCCCCAGGTCCACCCCGTCGTCGTGCACGTCGACCGCCTCGTCCTTGCGGGTGGGCAGGTTCTTGCCCACGTAGTCGGGCCGGATCGGCAGCTCGCGGTGGCCCCGGTCGACCATGACCGCCAGCTGCACCGCCCGGGGCCGCCCGAAGGAGGTGATGGCGTCGAGGGCGGCCCGGATCGTGCGCCCGGTGAACAGCACGTCGTCGACGAGGACGACCACGGTGCCGTCGATCGGGAACGGCACCTCGGTGGGCGCCTCGGGCAGGACCGGCCGCAGGCCGATGTCGTCGCGGTGGAACGCGACGTCGAGCCGTCCGAGCGGCACCTCGACCTCCTCGATCTCGAGGAGGGCCTCCTGCAGGCGCTCGGCGAGGGGCACCCCGCCGGTCTGCAGGCCGATGAGCACCACGTCGTCGACGCCGCCGTTGGCCTCGATGATCTCGTGCGCCATGCGCCAGGTGGCCCGACGCAGGTCGTCGGCGTCCATCACCTGGGTGCGGGGAACGAAGACGCCCCCGAAGGGGCGTGTGAGACGTCGTTCGCGTTCCGCCATGCGGCGTTCCTTCCTGTCCGTCCGGGCCTCACGGGACCCGCTTCACGGTCAGGAGGTCAACGTAGCAGGGCCCGGGTGGCCGACCAGATCGACCTCCCGCCGGACTCCCCCAGCCGCTGCCAGCCAAGGCGCGCGAACAAGGCCTTGGCGGGACCGTTCGCCCGGTCGGTGCGGGCCCAGAGCTGGTCGAGGCCGAGGTCGGTGAGCGCCCACCGGGTGACGGCGTCGACGGCGGCGCTGGCGAGGCCGCTCCGCCGGTGCTCGGCCGCCACCCACACCCCGAGCTCGGCCCGGGCGGGATCGGTCGTGAACCCCGACAGCCCCACCTCGCCGGCGACGCCAGCGCGCCGATCGGTCCGTTCCTTCCACTCGGTGGAAGCAGCGCGCCGATCGGCGCGCTCGGCCCACGGCTCGATCACCAGGTCGAGGGCGAGGCGGCGGGCCCAGCGCTCCTCGACGCCGGCGATCCAGGCGGCGGCGTCGAGGTCGGGCGGCGGGGGGTTCCACCGGGTGATCGCCGGGTCGGCCCAGGCGGCGGCCAGCGCCGGCGCATCCTCCGGCCGCCAGTGGCGCAGGCCCTCAGGCGGCGTCGGGAGCACCGGGCACGCCGAGGCGCCGCAGCACGTCGCCGAGCCCGGCCGCGTCGCGCATCTGCACGGCGTGCCAGCCGGCGTCGAGGGCGCCGAGCACGTTCTCGTCGCGGTCGTCGACGAACAGCAGCCGCTCGGGGGCGACGCCGAGGTCGGCGGCGACGTGCTCGAAGGCGTCGACGTCGGGCTTGGCCTTGCCCATGGCCGACGAGTTGGCGACGTGGTGGAACAGCTCGCCGACGCCCATGGACGACATGTCCTGCTCGAGGCGGGTCGAGGCGTTGGAGAACACGGCGATCCGCTGGCCGGCAGCCTGGAGCGCCCGGGCGATGCCGACGACCTCCTCGTCGACCCGCCACTCGGTGGCGAGCCACATGGTGGCGCAGGCGTCGACGTCGACGCCGGGGTGGTCCTCGGCGATGCGCTCGCCGATGGCGGCCGCCCACTCCTCGGCCGTGAGCCGGCCGCGCATGGCGTCGTCGTAGATCGGGCTCGAGAACGCCGCGGCGCCGACGGTGCCCGGCTCGAGCCCGTGCGCCTCCTCGAACTCGCGCATGGCCCCGCCGGTCCAGTGCCGGATGACGCCGTCCATGTCGAACACGACCACGTCGATCGGGCGCCACGGGCGGGCGCCGTCGTCGCGCACCTCCTCGGCCACCCGGGCGAGGATGCCGTTGACGAACTTCGGCGTCTCGTCGGCGCTGCCGTAGCGGCCGCCGAGCTCGACGGCCTCGGACAGGCAGACGCCGGTGGGCACGTCGAGCATCACGGCGAGCTCGAGCACCCCGAGTCGCAGCACGGCCCGGTCCATGGCCGCCATGCGGCTGACCGGCCAGCGGGCGGCGTAGCGGCCGAGGACGTGGTCGATCTCGAGGCGGTGGTCGGCCACGCCGGCGGCGAGGTCGACGGCGTAGGCGTCCGGACGGATCGGCAGGGCCGCCACGACCTCGAGGGGGTGGACGGACTTGGTCTCGGCCTCGTAGAGCAGCTCGACGGCCCGCTCCCGGGCCTCGCGGCGGGTCCCGGCGGCGCTCACGCCGTGCCTTCCCGGGGGCTCCGCCCCCGGCCCCCGACCC
Source organism: Acidimicrobiia bacterium (assembly GCA_046565885.1). GTDB lineage: Bacteria > Actinomycetota > Acidimicrobiia > Acidimicrobiales > Salinilacustritrichaceae > Salinilacustrithrix. Next base: position 1,155 of record JBKHXT010000049.1, on the reverse strand, counting down.
GTCCGGCTCGCTGGCGCTCGCGCGCCCGGGGGCCTTCGCTGGCGCTCACGCCCGGGACTGGTACTGGCCGGTGCGCGTGTCGATCTTCAGCCGCTCGCCCGTGTCGATGAAGAGCGGCACCTGTACGACGTAGCCGGTCTCGAGGGTGGCGGGCTTGGTGCCGCCGGTGGAGCGGTCGCCCTGCAGGCCCGGCTCGGTCTCGGCGACGGTGAGCTCGACCGACGGGGGCAGCTCGACGCCCACGATCTCGGTGCCGTACATCATCAGCGTGGCCGTGGCCTGCTCGACCAGGTAGTTGGTGGCGTCGCCGAGGGCGACCGGCGGGACCTCGATCTGGTCGTAGGTCTCGGCGTCCATGAAGACGTAGTTCGTGCCGTCGTTGTACAGGTACTGGTACTCGCGCCGGTCGATCTTGGCCTGCTCGACCTTCTCCCCCGCCCGGAACGTCTTGTCGATGTTGGCGCCGGTGCGCACGTTCTTCAGGGTGGTCCGCACGAACGCCCCGCCCTTGCCGGGCTTCACGTGCTGGAACTCCTGCACCTGCACGAGGCCCTCGGGCAGGTCGAGGCACATGCCGTTCTTCAGGTCGTTCGTCGAGACCGTCGCCATGGCCACATGCTCTCCCGATCCCGCCCCGCCGGCCAAATGGCGACGATCTCCCGTTCCGCGGGGGCAGATCGACCGCTGGCGGTCGATCGGGCCGGTGGGAACGGTCAGGGGGTGGGGTCGTAGGGCGAGAGGGTGAGCGGCCGGCAGCCGGTGGCGGTGACGACGACGGAGTCCTCGATCCGGACGCCGCCGTGCTGGGGCAGGTACACGCCGGGCTCGACGGTGACGCAGTGGCCGGGAGCGAGCAGCGAGGTCGACTCGGGGCTGAGCCGGGGCTCCTCGTGGATGACGAGGCCGATGCCGTGGCCGGTGCCGTGGACGAACGCGTCGGCCCACCCGGCGTCGCCGACCACCTCCCGGCACGCCTCGTCGACGGCGACGCAGCGCACGCCCGCCCGCACCGCCTCGACGCCGGCGGCCTGGGCGCTGGCGACGACGTCGAGCATGCGCTGCTGGGTGGGCGACGGCTCGCCGACGGCGAACGTGCGGGTCATGTCGGAGTGGTAGCCGTCGTACAGGGCGCCGAAGTCGATGACGACGAGCTCG
>JBKHXT010000048.1:0-9796 GCA_046565885.1 Acidimicrobiia bacterium | reverse complement strand
TGGGCCGTATGACCCATCTGTCCGGTTTCTCAGAGCTCGGCGGCGGCGAAGGTGTCGCAGCGGTTCGGGTCGCCGGTCTCGTAGCCGGTGAGGAACCAGCGCTGGCGCTGCTCGGCGGAGCCGTGGGTCCAGGTGTGCGGGTCGACCTGGCCGGTCGCCGACTCCTGGATGCGGTCGTCGCCGACGGCGGCGGCGGCGCTGAGCGCCTCATCGATGTCCTGCTCGGTCAGCTCGAGGATGAGGACCTCGCCGGTGGCGGGGTCGGGCGTGGTGGTGGCGTGGTGCGCCCACACGCCGGCGAAGCAGTCGGCCATCAGCTCCTGGCGGACCGCCTCGCTCTCCGGGCCGGCGCCGCGCTCGGCCCGGATGCCGAGCAGGTTCTGGACGTGGTGGCCGTACTCGTGGGCGAGGACGTAGGCCTCGGCGAAGTCGCCGCCCTGGGCGCCGAAGCGGTCCTCCAGCTCGTCGAAGAAGCCGAGATCGACGTAGATCTGCTGGTCGGCCGGGCAGTAGAAGGGGCCGACCGCCGACGTGGCCGAGCCGCAGCCGGCCGTCGTCACCGAGCCGGTGAAGAAGTTGGTGACCGCCGGCTGGTAGCCCTGGATCTGCTGCGACCACAGGTCCTGGATGCTGTTGACGACGGCGACGATGCGGCACTCCTGGCTGCGCTCGGCGTCGGCGCCGGTCTGGCAGCCCTCGATCGGCTCGCTGCGCACCTGGCCGCCGGTGCGGGTGCCCTCGAGCGCCGTGAGGGCGCTGCCGAGGTCGCCGCCACCGCCGCCGAGCACCTGGAACAGCAGCACCACGACGACGCCGATGAGGCCGGCGCCACCGCCCACCGCCACGGCGCCGCCCTTGCGCGTGCGCACCTGATCGCTGTCGAGCCGGGCGCGTCGGTTGAAGCGCATCGCCGACCGATACCCAGGTTCGCCGCGGTCAGGACCGGGAGGTCAGCGCACCCAGGGCGCCAGCCAGCCGAGCGCCACCTCGGCCTGCGCCCGCTGGAACGGGCGCAGCGTGGGCAGGCCGGGCGGGGCCGGGTCGAGCGACTGGCGGACGAAGAAGCCGGCGAGGGCGGCGACGAGCGAGCGCAGCGCTCCGGGGTCCACGTCGGCGAACAGCCCGTACCGCTCGACGACGGCGGCGGGGGTGGGGCCTTGGCCGAGTCCGACCGAGGGCAGCAGGAAGACGAGGTCGACGAAGGCGGCGCCGTTGCACGCCCACGGCCAGTCGACGAGGACGACGTCGCCGTCGTCGGTGAGCAGCAGGTTGTCGGCCCGCAGGTCGGTGTGGAGCAGCGTCTCGCCGGCGGCGACCTCGGCCCACGGCGCCTCCAGCTCGGCCAGGCGGTCGACGAGGGCGACGACGTCGGCGCCGTAGGGGGAGGGGTCGCCGTCCCCGGCGGCCAGGCGGCGCCAGCCGTCGAGCGCCGCGCCGTAGCGCTCGGCGACGGTCTGGAGGCCGGGCACCGGGGTGGGGGTGGCCTCGTCGGCGAAGCGGCGCAGGGCCGGCACCACCACGTCGAGGTCCTCCCACCGCCACGGCTCCGCCGGCTGGCGGCCGGCGACCTCGTCGAAGACGAGCGCCACCCACCGCCCGTCGTCGTGGACGTGGAGGAGCCGGGGCGCCGGCACGCGCGCCGGAAGCTGGGCGGCGACCTCGGCCTCCCGGCGGTGGATGCGGCACGCCGTCGGGTTCTGCTCCGGCGACACCGCCTTCACGAACACCCGCCGGCCGTCGGCCAGCCGGCAGCGGGCCGCGAGCCCGGGGGAGAAGCCACCGGCCTCGCTACGGGCCTCGACCACGGCGGCGCCGAGCGCCGCCTCGAGCGCGGCCCGGACGTCGGGGTCGACGTCGTCCCAGCGGAGCCGGGTGCCGCCGGCGGCGCGCACGTCAGCCGTGCACGTGGACGGCGAGGCCGGCCAGCGCGTCGCGCAGGTTGCGGCGCAGCAGCGGCTCGAGCACCGGTCGCAGCACCTTCGCGCCGCCCTTCGGCTCGAGCCCCATGGTGTAGGTGACCGTGCACGCCGCCTCGCCGTCGGGGGTCAGCCGCACCTCCTCCACCATCGACACGACGCCGGGCCGGGTCGAGCCGGTGACGGTGAAGGCGAAGCGGCGCTCGGGCTCCCAGGCCAGGAACTCCTCGTCGACCTGGGCGAGGCCGATGTCGACGCGGCGGGTGCCGCCGACGCCCTCGGCCACGGGGCCGGGTTCGACGGCGACGAGGCGGGGGAACCACCGCGGCCAGCCGGCGTGGTCGGCGATCGCCGGCCACACGACGGACGGCGGCTGGCCGATGCGGCGGCTGCGGGACGCCCGGACGGGCGCGTGGTCCAGCCACTCGAGGGGGCGGGGCGTCAGGGCGTGCACGGCGCCAGCCTCGCACGGCGTCCCCGGCCACGCGAACCCGTTCCGACGGCGGGTAACCCCTCCCCGGAGGAGGAGGTCGAACGCGTCGTGCCGATCCCTGCGCCGCCCACCCCCGACACGCTCGCCACCCGCGTCGCCGCCGGCGCCGCCCGGGGCAACGACGTGACCTTCGTGTCCGGTGACGTCCACGTGACCGTCTCCTGGGCCGAGGTCCACGCCGACGCCACGGCCATGGCCGCCGGGCTCCAGGCCCGAGGCGTCCGGCCCGGCGATCACGTCGCCATCCTCGGGCCCACGACCCGCTCGCTCGTCACCGCCATCCAGGCCGTCTGGCTCGCCGGCGCCACCGTGGTGGTGCTGCCGCTGCCGATGCGGATGGGCTCGCTCGACGAGTTCGTCGACCAGACCCGCCAGCGCATCCACCACGCCGACATCGCCCTGGTCGTGGCCGACCCCGACCTCGCCGCCTTCGTCACCCCCCAGCCGGGCGATCCCGAGATGGTGGGCTACGCCGAGCTGGCGACGGACCGCCCCCACGAGCCCGTGGCCCACGACGCCGACGCCCACGCCATCCTGCAGTTCACGAGCGGCTCGACCTCCGACCCGAAGGGCGTCGTGCTGCCGCACCGGGCGGTGTGCGCCAACCTCGACGCCATCGAGGAGGCCGCCGAGCTCGACGTCGACGACGACGTGCTGGTCTCGTGGCTGCCGCTGTACCACGACATGGGCCTCGTCGGGCTGCTGTGCCTGTCGATGACCACCGGCACGCGCCTGGTGCTCGGCGCACCGCAGGACTTCCTCGCCGCGCCGGCGCGCTGGATGCGGTGGATGTCGCGCTACGGGGGCACGGCCACGGCCGGCCCGAACTTCTCCTACGTGCTCGCCACGCGGGCGCTGCGCCGGGCGGCGAAGGAGGGCGAGGAGCTCGACCTGTCGCGCCTGCGCGTCGTGCTCAACGGCGCCGAGCCCATCGACCCGAAGACGGTCGAGGACTTCCTCGACGCCGGCGCCCCCTTCGGCATGCCCCCGGGGTCGGCGTTCCCGGCCTTCGGCATGGCCGAGGTGGCCATCGCCGGCACCTTCCCCCCGCCCGGGCGCGGCATGGTCGTCGACACCGTCGACCGGCGGGTGCTGGAGGGCGAGCGCTACGCGGCGCCGGCCACGCCCGGCGAGGGCGCCCGCAGCTTCGCTCTCCTCGGCCGGCCGGTGCCCGGGCTCGAGATCCGGATCGTCGATCCCGACGACGGCCATGAGCTGCGCGAGCGCGAGGTCGGCGAGCTCGAGATCCGGGGCACGTCGGTGTGCGAGGGGTACTACGGCCGCCCCGAGCTGAACGAGCAGCTGTTCCACGACGGCTGGCTGCGCACCGGCGACCTGGGCTACCTCGTCGGCGGCGAGCTGGTCCTGTGCGGGCGGATCAAGGACGTGATCATCGTCGCCGGCCGCAACGTGTTCCCCGAGGACATCGAGCGGGCCTGCAACGAGATCGAGGGCGTCCGCGCCGGCAACGTGATCGCCTTCGGCGCCGAGACGGCCAAGGGCAAGGAGGGGGTGGTCGTCGTGGCCGAGGCCCGCCCCGCCGACGACGGCGACCTGTCGCCCGTGCGGGCCGAGGTCCAGGAGCGGGTGCGCGCCGTGGCCGGCGTGCCGGCGAAGGACGTCGTGCTCGTCGCCCCCGGCACGCTGCCGAAGACCAGCAGCGGCAAGCTCCAGCGGGGCGTGTGCCGCTCGCGCTACCTCGAGGGCCGCCTCGAGCTCGTCAACGCGTAGCCACGACCCGCTTCTCGAAGTCGGCCCGGACCTGCTCGCGCAGGGCGGCGTCGGTCCAGTAGTCGATCGCCGTCATCGCCAGCGCCTTGGCGCCGTCGACCACGGCGGCGTCCGCCATCGGCGACGCCGCCGCCTCGCGCATCTCGTGCGAGTGGCCGGGCGTCCCCAGCTCGCACGCCTTCACCACCGGGTGGATCGTGGGCACCACCTTCGAGACGTTGCCCATGTCGGTGCTCCCGGCGACGAACGCGGGCACGAGGTGCGGGTCGACGAACCGCCGCCCGAGCGCCTCGCCGTTGCGGCGGTAGGCGGCGGCGAGCGGCCGGTTGGCGACGAGGTCGGCGTAGCCGCCCGTCCACCGGTGCTCGAGGCGGGTGCCGCTCTGAGCGGCGCCGCCCTCGAAGCAGGCGAGCGCCCGCTCCTTCAACCGGTCGAGCTGGGCCTGCGAGGGCGCTCGCACCCGGAACCGGCCCGCGGCGTACGCGGGCACCGTGTTGTCGGCGTCGCCGCCGTGGGTGATGATCCCGAACACCTTGTGGTCCGGCGGCAGGTGGCCGCGCAGGGCCTGGAGCGCCGTGTAGCCGGCGACGAGGCCGTCGAGGGCGTTGCGGCCCTGCCAGGGCGACGACGAGGCGTGGGCGGACACGCCGTGGTACTCGACGACGAGCACGTCGTTCGCCAGGTACGGCACCCGCTCGACGTCGCCGGGCTCGGGGTGGACCATCATCGCCACGTCGGCGTCCTCGAAGGCGCCGGCCTCGATGAGGCGGATCTTGCCGCCGCCGGACAGCTCCTCGGCCGGCGTGCCGAGGACCGTCACCCGGCCGCCGCAGCGCTCGGCCAGGGTCGCCAGCGCGAGCCCGGCGCCGAGGCCGGCGGCGGCGATGACGTTGTGGCCGCAGCCGTGGCCCACGGTGGGCAGGGCGTCGTACTCGCAGCACACGACGACGTGGGGCCCGCCGGAGCCGGCCCGGCCGGCGAACGACGTGGCCAGGCCGTACGCCGCCCGCTCGACGGCCACGCCGTGGGACTCGAGCGGGCTGGCGAGCAGGTCGGCGGCGAAGTGCTCCTCGTAGCCGAGCTCGGGTCGCTCGTGGATGCGGTGCGAGGCGTCGACCAGGAGGTCGGCGACGGCGTCGACCAGGGCGATCGCCTCGTCCTTGGCCGTCGTGGCGTCGATGGTGTCCGTCACGCCCGCATGCTGCCAGGGGGCCGCGCTGCGGCGCTCGGTAGCCTCGCCCGGCCATGGCCCCGACCACCTCCCTCCGCCGCCTGGCCGCCCTCGCCGGCGCGGCCTCGCTCCTCCTCGCCGGCTGCGGCGACGACGACACGAGCGCGCTCGACGCCAGCTCACCCACGACCGAGCGCGTCGACCCCCTCGACAGCGACGAGGTCACCGATCCGACCGACACCGACGCCACCGCCCCGACCTCCACCACGTCCACGACCGAGGCGCCCGAGGACGCGGGTGCCGCGGCCGGCGTCGACGCCGACCGCGTCATCGAGATCGGCTACTCGGGCGGCCAGGTCGACGGCGGCGGCCGCCAGCCGGTCTCGGTGGGCGACACCGTGGCGCTGGTGATCACCTCCGACGTCGCCGACGAGGTCCACGTCCACGGCTACGACCTCTACGCCGACCTCGTGCCCGGCGAGGCCGCCGTCGTCGAGTTCACCGCCGACATCCCCGGCGTGTTCGAGGTCGAGCTCCACGACGCCCGCGTGCCGCTGGTGGAGCTCGAGGTCTCGTGATCCTGGCCCACGGGGTCGGCAGCCGCGCCGACCTCCCGGTGGAGCCGTGGCTGTTCGCCTACTCCGCCGCCTTCGCGCTGCTCATCTCCTTCGCCGCGCTCCGCCTGCTCTGGCCCCGCCCGCGGATGGAGGCGGCGGCGGAGGGCGGCCCGGCGCCGGCGTGGCTGGATGCCGTCGCGCTGCCGCTGCGGCGCCTGCTGCAGGTGCTCTCGCTCGTCCTGTTCGCCGCCACGATGCTGGCGGCCTGGTTCGGTCCCGACGACGTCGGCGAGAACCTCGCGCCCACGGCGCTCTACATCGCCTTCTGGGTGGGGCTGCAGGTGCTCAGCCCGGTGGTCGGCGACGTCTGGCGCCGCGCCAACCCGCTGTGGCTGCTGGCCGCCGGCCTCGACCGGATCCGCGGTCGCGATCCCGAGACGTCGACGGCCCAGGGGATCTGGGCCACGCACTGGCCGGCCGCCGCCGGCCTGCTCGCCTTCCTGTGGCTGGAGCTGGCCTACTTCGAGCCGGCGTCGCTGGCTGCCGTCGCCGTGTTCCTCAGCACCTACGTCGTGGTGGTGCTCGTCGGCGCCAGCGCCTTCGGTGCCGGCTGGGTCCGCGTCGGCGACGGCTTCGCCGTCCTCTTCTCGCTGCTCGCCGCCCTGGCGCCCGTCCGGCGCGACGACGCCGGCCGGCTCCGGCTGCGGCCGCCGGGCAGCGGCATCGCCACCGTCGCCGTGCGGCCCGGGACGCTGGGCGTCGTGCTCGTGGTGCTGGGCGGCACCACCTTCGACGGGGTCACCCGCACGCAGTGGTGGGCCGACGTCGCGGCCGGTCGGCGCGAGTGGGACCTCACGGTCGTGAACACGCTGGGCCTCGTGCTGACGATCGCCACGGTGGCCGTCGCCTACCTGGCCGCCGTCCACCTCGTCGGCCGCTTCGCCGGCGACGACGCCGACCTGCGGACCCAGGCCGACCGCTGGGCGCCCACGCTCGTGCCCATCGCGCTGGGCTACACGATCGCCCACTACTTCTCGCTGCTCGTCTTCGAGGGCCAGAGCTTCCTCGCCCTGCTGTCCGATCCGCTCGACCGGGGCTGGGACCTGCTCGGCACCGCCGGCGACCGCATCGAGTACACGGTGGTCACGCCCGACCAGATCGCCTACGTGCAGGTCGCGGCGATCGTCATCGGCCACGTCGCCGGCGTGATCGCCGCCCACGACCGGGCGGTCGCCCGCTGGCCGCACCGCACCGCCGTGCGCAGCCAGTACCCGCTGCTGGCGGTGATGATCGCCTACACCGTGTCCGGCCTGCTCCTCCTCCTGAACGCCTGATCAGCCGTGCTGCTGCGGCCGCTCGCTGCGCTCGCCGGCCTGGGCTGACCGGCGCTGGCGCTTCCTCCGATCAGCCGTGCTGCTGCGGCCGCTCGCTGCGCTCGGCGGCCTGGGCTGACCGGCGCTGGCGCTTCCTCCGATCAGCCACGCATGTCGGCGAGCACCCGCTGCCAGCGGTCGCGGTCGCCGGCGTAGGGGGCGTAGAAGCTGATGCGCGAGATCACGTCGCCGTAGCGCTTCTGCAGCTCCGGGCCGATCTCCTCGGGCTCGCCCACCACGGCGAAGGTCTCGAGGATCTCGTCGTCGATGAGGGTGCCCATCTCCTCCCAGCGGCCCTCCTTCGAGAGCACGTTGAGCTCGGTCTGCAGCTCGCCCCACCCGTGCAGGTCGAGCACCGGGCGGTAGGCGGGGGTGGAGCCGTAGAAGGCGATCTGGCGGCGCGTGCCCACCTTGGCCGCCTCCATCTCCTCGGCGGTGCTGCCGGTGACGACGAAGCTCGGGCCGCAGATCTCGAAGCCGTCCATCGTCTTGCCCGCCTTGCGCCGGCCCTCCTCGAGCGCCGGCAGGGTGACCTCGCGCAGGTAGCGCTCGGTGGTGAAGCCGTGGCAGAAGAAGCCGTCGCAGACCTCGCCGGCGACCTCGGTCATGAGCGGCCCGACGCCGGCGAGGAAGACCCGGGGGTGGCCGAACTCGTGCGGCCCGGGGTTGAAGAACGGCGTCATCAGGGTGTGGGTGTAGAAGTCGCCGCGGAAGTCGAGCTTCGACCCGGTCATCCACGAGTCCCAGATGGCGTGCATCGCCTGCACCAGCTCGCGCATGCGGGCGGCCGGCTTCGACCACTCCATCGAGAAGCGCTTGGTGATGTGCGGCTTGATCTGGCTGCCGAGGCCGAGGATGAACCGGCCCCGCGAGTACTGGGTGAGGTCGTACGCCGTGTTCGCCAGCGTCATCGGGGAGCGGGCGAAGGCGACGGCGATGGACGTGCCGATCTCCAGCCGGTCGGTGTGCTCGGCGGCGAGCAGGAGCGGCAGGAACGGGTCCCGCGACGTCTCCGGCACCCAGATGCCGTCGTAGCCGAAGTCCTCGGCCTCCTTCGCCTGCTGCCCGGCCCGGTCGAGGTCGAGCCCGATGCCCCCGTCGATCTTCATGGCGGCATCCTGGTTCAACTTGACTGGTCGGTCAAGTTTCTCCCTGCTCACGGAGGAAGCGCTGGAGCTCCTCGGCGAGGTCGTCGCCGGACGGCAGCGGCCCGCCGAGGCCGGTGTCGCCCGCGCCCATCGCCTCGAGGGCGGCGTCGTAGGCGGCCTCCATCTGGCGGATCATGGCCAGGTGCTGGGGGTTGCCGGTGACGAGCTCGTCGATGCGGGTCCGCATCGCCGCCACCTCGTCCATCAGGGGCGCCGGGGTGAAGTCGGTGCCGGCCACCTCGTTCACGCCCTCGACGAGGCGCGCCGCGGCCGCCGGGTAGCGCATGGCGGCGACGTAGTGGGGCACCTGCGCCCACACGCCCACGGCGGGCAGCCCCACCTCGGCGAAGCGGTGCTCGAGCACGGCCTCGACGCCCCCGGGCACCTCGATGGTGCCGCGGACCATGCCGGTGCTCGCCGCCAGCTCCTCGGTGGAGGCGGTGGCCGAGAGCAGGACCGGGCGGGTGTGCGGGGCGGCGGCCGGGTAGGCGCCCAGACCCACCTGCATGCGGCAGCCGAGGTCGAGGCTCAGCGCCACCACGGCGTCGGCGAAGGCGTGCCAGGCGTGGTCCGGCTCGGCGCCCGTGAGCAGCAGCACGTCCTGGCCGCCGGGCGCCCGCCCGGCGTGCAGCTCGGTGGTGGACCACGTCAGCCCCGTCTGCACCCCGTCCTCGAGGCGCAGGATCGGCCGTCGGGCCCGGAAGTCGAGGAGGGCGTCGGCGTCGAAGGTGGCCACCTTCTCCGGCGCGCACTGGTCGACGATGGTCTCGATCGCCTGGGCGGCGGCGCCCGCGGCGTCGATCCAGCCCTCGAGCGCGACGAGCAGCACCGGCGAGTCCAGGTCGGGACGCTGGTGCAGCTCGTACAGGCTCATCGGGCGAAGCGCTCCGCGGCGGCGTGGGCCTGGCGGGCCAGCGACTCGACCTGCAGCTTGAAGTGGTCGAAGTCGGAGCTCTCGCGCTCGCCCATCGAGCCGCCGATGTAGCGGGCGTACACGCCCTCGACGATGCAGGCGAGCTTCCAGTAGCCGAAGGCCACGTAGAAGTCGATCTTCGACAGGTCGCGGCCCGAGGCGGCGGCGTAGCCGTCGAGCATCTCCTGGCGGCTCCGCATGCCCTCGGCCGTGGTGGGTGCGCCGAGGGTGGGGGAGGCGTCGCCCGGCTCGTTCCAATAGACCATCAGCAGCCCGACGTCGGCGAGCGGGTCGCCGAGCGTGCACAGCTCCCAGTCGAGGACGGCGATGACGTCGCCTCGGTCGTCGACCATGCAGTTGTCGAGGCGGTAGTCGCCGTGGACGATGGCGGCCGGTCCCTGCTCGGGCACGTCGGCGCTCAGCAGGCGGTGGACCTCGTCGATCTCCGGGAGCTCGCGGGTCTTGGACTTCTCCCACTGCCCGTACCAGCGCTT
>JBKHXT010000047.1:0-4590 GCA_046565885.1 Acidimicrobiia bacterium | reverse complement strand
ATGCTCTTCGCCAAGATCGTGCCCAACTGCAAGAAGCTGGGCCTGCTCGAGCGCAACGACGGCTGGCTGCGCCAGAAGTTCACCGAGCTCGGCGTCATCCAGTTCGAGGACTGGGCCGACACCGAGGAGGAGTACGAGATGTTCGCCCTCGCCGAGGGCGAGGTGAACAGCTCCAACCGCGGCTGAGGCCGGCGGGCCCGCCGCCTACTGCTGCGCCAGCCAGGCGGCGTGGAAGCGGGCGAGCTTGTCGGGGTTGAGGACCGCCAGGACGCTCGCGACCCGACCGCCCCGGAACGACGGCACGAACAGGATCTCCGGCTCACCGTCGACGGTGGCGTACCAGGCGGGCTGGCCGTTCACCAGCACGGGATCGAAGCGCGTCCCGGGGCGGGTCCGGGAGGCGAGGTTGAGGAACAGGCGGGCGACCCGGTCGGGGCCCGTGACCGGGCGCCGGGCCGCCCGGCGGGTCGGGCCGCCGTCGGAGAGGTGCACGACGTCGTCGGTGAGCAGCGCCTTCAGCGCCTCGACGTCACCGACGGCCACGGCGGCGAAGAACGCCTCGGCCAGCCGCTCGGCCGTGGCCCGATCGGGCGGCGGCTCCACCACGGGGCGGCCCGAGCGGACCCGCTCCCGGGCCCGCTTGGCGATCTGGCGGGCGGTCGCCTCCGTGCGGTCGACGTGGGCGGCCACCTCGGCGAAGGGGTAGCCGAACACGTCGTGCAGCAGCAGCACCGCCCGCTCGACCGGGTCCAGGCGCTCCAGGACGGTCAGGAACTGCAGCGTGAGCGACTCGGCCGACGCAGCGGCGTCGAACGGGTCGCCGGCGTCGGCCACGGGCTCGGGGAGCCACGGCCCGACGTAGACCTCCCGGCGCTGGCGGGCCGACCGGAGGCGGTCGATGGCCAGGCGGGTCGTGACCGTGGTGAGCCACGCCGCCGGCTCGGCGATGGCCGCGCGGTCGACCGCCGACCAGCGCAGCCAGGCGTCCTGCACCACGTCCTCGGCCTCGTCGACGGTGCCCAGCATCCGGTAGGCGAGGGCGACCAGGCGCGGGCGCTCGGCCTCGAACGTCGCGCCCACCGCGTCCGATGCGGTGGTCATCCCACGACCGGCAGTCGGTCGACGTGGGCGACGGCGAGGCGGGCGGCGGCCTCCGCGCTGGCGAAGGTGGCGTCGGCGAGGTGGCCCTCCGGCCCCACCCAGTCGCCGGCGACCAGCACGCCGGGGCGCCCGGGCACCTGGGCCGCCGGCCGTCCGGCCAGCCCACCGGCGGCGGCGACGGGGATCGCGCTGCAGGCGACCATGCGGTGAAGGTACCGCTGGGCGACGATCTGGTCGTCGGTGACGCCGATGGCGCGCACCCAGCGCTCCAGCCGGTCGCGGTCGGGTTCCGCGCCGGGCGCCAGGTACTCGGCGGTGGCCAGCAGGGATCGCCCCGCCGGCGCCCGACCTGGAGCGAGGGAGTGGTGCGAGGCGTACATCGGCTGGTCCAGGCCGAGGGCGACCGGCTGCGGCGGTGGCCCCTGGATGCCCACGTCGAGGCAGGCGACGTCGGCGGACGGGCCGACGTCGAACCGCTGCCGCACGAGTGCGCCGACGTTGGCCGGGCCGCCGGCGGCGACGATGACCGCCGCGGCGTCGGGCAGCTCGCGCACCGGCTCGCCGACCTCGATGCGGACGCCGGCAGCTCGCGCCGCGGTCGCGAGGGAGTCGACCAGCTGCTGCCAGCCGCCCTCGAGGTAGAGGACGCCTGGTCCCGTGCCCCGCTGCAACATGGTGATGGCGGCATCGGCGCTCAGCGCGTCGGCGTGGTTCACGTAGGACGTGAGGCGCACGAGCATGTGCAGCGCCTCCCGCACCCGTGGCCGCCGGGCGACGCCGTCGACCCACTCGGCGGTGCTTCGGCGGGCGTGCTCGGCCGGGTCGACGCGGGGCAGCGTGGCCAGCAGGCGTCCGAGCTCGGCCTTGTCGCGCAGGTCGAAGGCGGTGGTCCGCAGCAGCGACGACGGTCCGGTCGGCGCCCGGTGCACCTGGCCGTCGCGGACGACGATGCCCTCGACGACCGGCGCCACGCCACGGGGGCTGACGCCCAGCTCGCCCAGCACCCGGGTGGCGGCACCGCCTCGGTACAGGGCGTGGGGGCCCTGGTCGACCAGGAAGCCGTGGTGGTCGTCGGTGGTGGCCCGCCCGCCGAGCCGGTGGCGGGTCTCGTGGAGGACCACCGGGGCGCCGGCCCGGGCGGCGAGGGCGGCGGCGGCCAGGCCGGCCAGGCCCCCGCCGATGACGTGGATCTCGTGTCGCTGCGGCATGCCCCCCTGACGAGGCAGCCCCCGCCCGGCGTGACAGGTGGTCGAGGAAAATCGCCGGCCGGCGCCGCTCGGGGTCCGCACACTGACGTGGTGAGCGTGACCATCAAGCCGGCGACGCACGACGACCTCGACGCCATCCTCGATCTTCGCGAGCGGGTCGCCGCCGAGGGCGTCTGGATCGGCGGCGAGCTGCCGCTCGACGTCGAAGGCGACCGGGCGCGGTTCGCGGCCACGATCGACGCCGACCGCGCCGACGCGTGCTCGCTCGCCGCCGTGCTGGACGACGGGACCCTGGTCGGCCACCTGTCGATCCACCAGCGGGTCGGCATCGCCGACCTGGGGATGAACGTGGCGCCGGGGCACCGGGGCGCGGGGATCGGCGCCGCCCTGCTGGCGTCGGCGCTCGAGTGGGCCCGGCGGGCCGGCTGCCACAAGGTCGAGCTCGAGCACTGGCCGTGGAACCACGCCGCCCGGCGCCTGTACGAGCGGTTCGGGTTCGTGGAGGAGGGCTACCGGCGGCGCCAGTACCGCCGCAAGGACGGCTCGCTGTGGGACTCGGTGCTCATGGGCCTGGTCATCGACGAGACCTCGCCGGGTCACGACCCCCGGCCCTCGGAGCCGCCCGCCCGGTAGGCGGGTCCGCCGTTCCTGTCACCCCCCGTCGGTACCGTCGCACGACATGGCCGACGCCCCCGATCCCGCTTCCAAGGAGCCCGTCGGCCGCGTCATCGGCACCGAGGACGCCACCCCGCTCGAGTACTGGGTCGCCATCGGCGACCACGCCTTCCTCCAGCTCGACGACGTGGTGGCCCTCGAGCGCACCCTGCCCGACGGCCAGCGGGTCGAGCTCTACGGCATGGTCGAGCAGGTCCGGGCCCGCCACGAGGGCGCCCAGTACGACAGCGACGTGTTCCTCATCGAGGAGGGCGTGCTCCCGGCCCAGATCAGCCGGGCGGCGAAGGTGGCCACCACCCGGGTCGAGCCCGAGGTGTTCGTGCCGCCGCTGCCCGGGGCGGCCGTGCGCAAGGCCACGGGCGACGAGCGGGCACGGGCGCTGCTGTTCGACGAGATGGAGCGCAAGCTGCCGGCCGGGCTCTCGCGCGACGACGAGCCGTTCTTCCTCGACCTCGACTTCCTCGACGGCACCCGCGGCGCCCACGTGAACATCTCCGGTGTCTCCGGCGTGGCCACCAAGACCACCTACGCCATGTTCCTCCTGCACTCGCTGTTCCACAGCGGGCGGCTGGGCGCGGCCACGGCGAACACCAAGGCGCTGGTGTTCAACGTCAAGGGCGAGGACCTGCTCTTCCTCGACCACGGCAACGCCCGCCTCGACGACGCGCAGCGGGCCCGCTACGGCGCGCTCGGCGTCCAGCCCGGCCCGTTCGGGTCGGTCGGCATCGTCGCCCCGCCCCGCCCGGGCGACCCCAACGCCACCCCGCAGGTCGGCTCGCGCACCACCGGCGTGGCGCCGTTCTTCTGGACGCTCGAGGAGTTCTGCCACCAGCGCCTGCTGCCGTTCCTCTTCGCCGACGCCGAGGACGATCGCCAGCAGTACACGATGGTCGTGCACAACGTCGCCCGCCGGCTCGAGCGGGCCACGCCCTCCGGGCACGGCGGCGTGGTGGTCGACGGCGTGTCCTGCCGCACGTTCGGCGACCTCGTCGAGGTCATCGACGAGCGCCTGAACGACGAGGCCACCGTCGTCGAGTGGGCGGGGCGGGCCATCGGCGGCGGCACCATCGGGGCGTTCGTCCGGCGCCTGTTCGGGGCCGTCGACCACGTCGAGCACCTGATCCGGGGCGACGTCGAGCGGCGCAGCGCCCGTCCGGTCGACCTCGACGCCAACCAGGTCACCGTCGTCGACATCCACGCGCTGAACGACCGGGCCAAGCGCTTCGTGGTCGGCGTCGTGCTGCGCCAGGCGTTCCAGGCCAAGGAGGCGTCGGGCACCGCGGAGCCGCTGCAGTTCGTCGTCCTCGACGAGCTGAACAAGTACGCGCCTCGGGAGGGCACCTCGCCCATCAAGGAGCTGCTGCTCGACATCGCCGAGCGGGGGCGCTCCCTCGGCATCATCCTCATCGGCGCCCAGCAGACCGCCAGCGAGGTCGAGCGCCGCGTCGTGGCCAACTCCGCCATCCGGGTCGTGGGCCGGCTCGACTCGGCCGAGGCCGGCCGGGGGGAGTACGGCTGGCTGCCGCCGGTGCAGCGCCAGCGCTCCACCATCATCAAGCCGGGCACGATGATCGTCAGCCAGCCCCAGCTGCCGGTGCCCGTGGTC
>JBKHXT010000046.1:0-4316 GCA_046565885.1 Acidimicrobiia bacterium | reverse complement strand
CGAGGAGCGCGTACTCGTGCTCGGCGTGGTCCTCGAAGTCGGCGTTGAGCCGGTGGCTCCACGCCGGGTTCACGACGTAGAGCAGCCACGACAGGTGGTAGTAGGCGAAGGCGATCACCTGGGGCACCACCCGCGAGCGGATCCACGGCTGGCGGTCGCCGGCGGTGAGCTCCTCGAGGATCAGCAGGTGCCACTGCTCGTTGTCCTGCTCGAAGCGGGCGCCGCGCACCCGGTCGAAGATCCGCCGCGCGAAGCGGCGGTGCCGGGCGGTGTGGGTGAGGGCGACGTAGGCCACGTGCTCCCACGCCTGGTAGGGGACCCGGGCGATCAGCTCGAGCACCCGGAACTTCTCGAGCGTGCGGGGCTCGCCGTAGAGGCGGTCCATCGTCCGGAACAGGACCCGGGCGGCGAGGGAGTAGTCGCGCCGCTCGGTGCCGAGGGTGCGCGCCTGCTCCTCGACGAGCTGGTCGTGGTCGAGGGGCCGGATCGGGCCCCACGGCGGCTTGCGCTCGACCGCCTGGGTGACGGGACCCGCCGGGGCCTCGCTCGGTTCGCCGGTGGTGTAGGTGCTGGTGCGGGTGTCGGGCATGGGAACCTCCGACACAGCCCTACCCGCCGGCGGGTCAGGGATCCACGCGGCTGGCGAGGACGACGACGGCGATGTCGTCGCGGGTGACCTCCGACTGGAACTCGACGGCGGCGCCGGCGACGGCGTCGGCGAGGTCCTGCGCCGTCCGCTCCCGTGAGACCGAGACCAGCTCCACCAGCCGGTCGACGCCGAACAGCTCGCCGTCGCGGCGGGCCTCGATCACGCCGTCGGTGTACAGGACGAGGCGCTCCCCGGCCTGCAGCGTCACGTCGGCGTCCTCGAGGCGCAGCGGCGGCAGCATGCCGAGGAGGTGCCCGGGGACGCCCACCTCGTCCACCGTGCCGTCGGACCGGACGAGCAGCGGCAGGTGGTGCCCGCCGGCGGCGATGCGCAGCTGGACCCCTGCTCCGTCGACGCTCGCGGTCAGGAACAGCGCGGTGCAGAACCCGTCGGTGTCGGGGCTCCGGACGATGGCCTCGTGCAGGCCCCGCAGCACCTCGCTCGGGTCCTCGGACCGCACGGCGAGGGCGCGGATGGTGTGCCTCGCGAGCGCGGTGATGATCGCCGCTGGCGCACCCTTCCCGCACACGTCACCGAGGCTGATGCCCCAGCTGCCGTCCCGGACCTCGAAGACGTCGAAGAAGTCGCCGCCCACGACGCTGCCGTCACCCGCCGCCCGGTAGGCCGTGCCCACGTCGATGCCGGGGATGACGGGCGGGGTGGCGGGCAGCAACGTGCGTTGCAGGGTGGCGGCGAGCCGGCGGGCCTCCTCGGCGGTCTCCTCGGCGCGACGTCGCTCGGCCAGCAGCTCGCGCTCGTAGGCCCGACGCTCGCGAGCGTCGAAGACAGCGATGCGGGTGCCGCCGCGGCGGCCAGCGCCGCCGGCGCGCACCGCGTTGAGCAGCACGGGGAGGCGGTCTCCGATGGCGCAGACGATCTCGGCGGCGATCTCGCGCACCGTGCCCTGGAGGGCGAGCGACGGGGCGAAGTGCGTCTCGTAGAAGATCTGGTCGCCCGGCGCGAGCATGGCGTGGAACGGGCGACCGACCAGGTCGTCGGAGGCGAAGCCGGTCCAGTCGCAGAACGTGCGGTTCGCCTTCGTGATGCGGCCGTCCGCGTCGGTGGAGAGGTATCCGCACGGGGCGGTCTCGTACAGCTCGACGGGGTCGTCCTCGACGAGCGCACGCACGTAGCCCCTCGTCGGGCCACCACCGGGTGAGCTCATCGGCGCGGTCACCGGCGGTTCACCCGTGCTCGCGCAGGTAGGCCTCGATCGCCTGGGTGGTCTCGTCGGGGGCGCTCAGGTTGGGGCAGTGGCCGGTGGCGGCCAGGTGCACCAGCACGCTGCCCTCGAGGTGCTCGTGCACGTACCGGCCGACGGCGTCGGGGGCGATGATGTCGTCGCTGCACTGCAGCACCAGCGCCGGCGTGCGGACCCTCGCCAGGTCGGCCCGGTTGTCGGCGAGGAACGTGGCGCGGGCCCAGCGCCGCTGGATGTCCGGGTCGGCCCGGCAGAAGCTCTCGGTGAGCTCGGCGCCGAGCTCCGGGCGGTCCGGGTTGCCCACGATCGCGGGAGCCATGGCCGCCGACCAGCCGAGGTAGTTCGAGGCCAGCGACTCGAGCAGGCCGTCGATGTCCTCGCGCCGGAACCCGCCGACGTAGCCGGTGTCGGGATCGTCGAGGTACCGGGGCGAAGGCCCGACCAGCACCAGGTGGGCGAAGCGGTCGGGCACCTCGGCCGCCGCCAGGACGCCGATCATGGCGCTGACGCTGTGACCGACGAACACGACGTCGCGCAGGTCGAGCTCCTCGACGAGGTCGACGACGTCGGCGGCGTAGCCCTCGAGGCGGTCGTGGCGCTCGGGGTCGTAGGCGTCGCGGTGGGCGCCGCCCGCGCCGACGTGGTCGAACAGCACGACGCGATAGCGGTCCTCGAAGCGCGGCGCGACGTGGCGCCACATGTTCTGGTCGCAGCCGAAGCCGTGCGCGAACAGCATCGGCTGCCCACCGGCCACGCCGGACTCGTGCACGTTGTGCCGGGTCGTCGCATCCACCGACGGCGACGCTACCGCTCCCGATCGGGGGCGGCGTCAGCGCAGCGGGAACCCCACCACCCGCTCCAGCTCGGCGATGGCGGCGTCCGGGTCGACCACCTTGATGGTGGTCATCCCCATCGCCTTCGCCGGCTTGAGGTTGATGCCGAGGTCGTCGAGGAACACGGCCTCGTGGGGCTCGATGCCGAGCTCCTCGCAGGCGATCTCGTAGAAGCGCGGGTCGGGCTTGCGGCACCCGGCCTTCGAGGACTCGACGACGACGTCGAAGAGGTCCATGACGCCCTCGAAGCTCTCCGGGTCCATGCGCCCTTCGGGGTGTGCGGCGTCGGGGGCGACGAAGTTGTTGGTGAGGCAGGCGGTCTTCAGGTGCTGCTTGCAGCGGCGCACCGCCTCGACCATGGCCGGACGGATGGTGCCCCGGAGGCGGGCGAGGACGTCCGATGCATCGAGCTCGCCGCCGGCGGCGCGCGCCTCGGCCTCGAACAGCTCGCAGAACTCCGGGATGGACACCTCGTTGCGCTCCATCCGGGCCCAGGCGTTGTCGTCCGGGTTCGTGGCGTTGAGGCCGCGGATGAAGCCCTCGGGCAGGCCGTGCTCGCGCTCGTAGTCGGCGAACGCGTCGAAGGGGCTGGACAGGATCACGCCGCCGAAGTCGAACAGCGCGGCGGTGATCGATCGCTCGGTCTCGGGCACGGCGGGCGTTCCTACCACGCTCATCACACGGACCGCGGCGGCCGCGCCACTAGGGTCCCCTGCACGCGGGTCCGGCTTCGCAGCGGCGGGCCCTGCACCACCGAACCGGCTGCGTCCCACTTTGCCAACCACGCATCTCGTCGTCGACGGATCCAACATCGCCACCGAAGGCCGCTCGCTGCCGAGCCTGGGCCAGCTGCTGGATGCCGTCGACGCCATCGCCAAGGAGCACCCGAAGGCCACGGTCACCGTGATCGTCGACGCCACCTTCGGCCACCGCATCGACGCCTCCGAGCGCGACGCCTACGAGGCCAAGATCAACGCCGGCGAGATCATCACCCCGCCGGCCGGCGTCATCGGCCGCGGCGACGCCTTCATCCTCGAGGTCGCCGACCGAGCCGACGCCATCGTGCTGTCCAACGACTCCTTCCAGGAGTTCCACGGCACGTACGAGTGGCTGTTCCAGGAGGGCCGCCTGCTCGGCGGCAAGCACGTCCCGGGCGTGGGCTGGATCTTCCTGCCCCGCTCGCCCGTGCGCGGCCCGACCTCGCGCAAGGCCGTGTCCGACGCCAAGCGCAAGCGCCGCGGCGCCAAGAAGGCGGCGTCCAAGCCCGGCGCCGAGCGGCCCGCCAAGTCGTCACCGGCGAAGGCCAAGGGGTCGTCCAAGCGCGGGGCGCGCAAGAAGGTCGAGGACGAGCCAAAGGACGAGCCCGCCGGGCGCAAGCGCGGCGGCAAGGAGCCCGAGCCCTACAACGAGCCGCTGCCGTTCATCGAGTTCGTCGGGGCCCACCCGGTCGGCTCCGTCATCGAGGCCGAGGTCGAGCAGTTCGCCAGCCACGGCGCCTACGTGGTCTGCGACGGCACCCGCTGCTACATCTCGCTGAAGTCGATCTCCGATCCGCCGCCGCGCAGCGCCCGAGAGGTGCTGACGCTCGGCGAGACCCGTCAGTTCGTCGTCCAGGCCATCGACACGCCGCGGC
>JBKHXT010000045.1:0-2959 GCA_046565885.1 Acidimicrobiia bacterium | reverse complement strand
GGCCGGGGCTTGACTTCCGAACATACGTTCGATTCACTCCGACGCCATGTCGACGAAGACCCGCCCCGCCGGCCAGCGCAGCTTCGACGACCTGGGCACGCCGCTCATCGACGTCACGTTCGTGGTCCTCGACCTGGAGACCACCGGCGGCTCGCCCGTCGACGACGAGATCTGCTAGATCGGGGCGGTGAAGGTGCGGGGCGGTGAGTGCCTCGGCACGTTCCACACCTTCGTCGACCCCGGTCGAGACATCCCGCCGGCCATCACGGTGCTCACCGGCCTCACCACGGCGATGGTGCGCCCGGCGCCGCCCGTGCACCGGGTGCTGCCCAGCCTGCTCGAGTTCCTCGGCAACGCCGTGTTCGTCGGCCACAACGTGCGGTTCGACCGGTCGTTCCTCGACGCCGCCCTCGTCCGCACCGACCGACCCCGCCTCGCCAACCCCACCGTCGACACCTGCGCGCTGGCTCGCCGGCTGGTCCGCGACGAGGTCCCCAACTGCAAGCTCGGCACGCTCGCCGAGCGGCTGCGCCTCGACCACCGGCCGAGCCACCGCGCCCTCGACGACGCCCTCGCCACCACCGACCTGCTGCACGTCCTGCTCGAGCGGGCGGCCGGCTTCGGCGTGGCCACCCTCGACGACCTGCTCGAGCTGCCCACCGCCGCCGCCCACCCCCAGGCCCGCAAGCTAGCGCTCACCGACCGGCTGCCCCGCTCGCCCGGCGTCTACCTGTTCCGCGACGCCACGGGCCGGGCGCTCTACGTCGGCAAGGCGTCGGACCTGCGGTCGCGGGTGCGCAGCTACTTCTCCTCCGACACCCGCCGCAAGGTCGGCGGCCTGCTGCGGGAGACCGCGAGCATCGACCACATCGTCACCGCCTCGCCGCTCGAGGCCGCCGTCACCGAGATCCGCCTCATCCACGAGCTGCTCCCCCGCTACAACCGCCAGGGCACGACGTGGACCAAGGCGGCCTACCTGAAGCTGACGGCCGAGGCGTTCCCGCGGCTGTCGGTCGTGAAGCGGGCTCGCGACGACGGCGCCACGTACCTCGGACCGCTGTCGTCGTCGCGGGTCGCCAAGCGGGTGGCCGAGGCGGTCGAGAGCGCGCTGCCCGTGCGGCGGTGCACGGCCGACCCGCACCGCCAGCGCCGCGACGCGCCGTGCGCACCGGCGCAGCTCGGCGTCAGCACCTGCCCGTGCGCGGGCGCCATCGGGGAGGAGGACTACGGCCGCATCGCGGCCGACGTGCGGAGGGCGCTCACCGACGCGCCGCACCTCGTGCTCGACCCGCTGCTCGAGCGCATGCACGCCCTGGCCCGCGACGAGCGCTACGAGGAGGCCGCCGACGTCCGCGACCGCGCCGCCGCCTTCGCCGACGCCCACCGGCGGGTCCGCCGCTTCGACCTCGTGCACCGGGCCGGCCGGCTCGTCGTCCGACTGGGCGGCCACCGGGCCGTGATCGAGCACGGCCGGCTGGCCCACACCGAGCCCGCCGACGCACCGTCGCTGCTGAGCACGACGACGGCCGTGGAGGTGCGCGCCGCGCCCGGCCATGTCGAGCCGGCGGCCGTCGACGAGCTCAGCGTCCTTGCCGGCTGGTTGGACAAGAACGCGGGCCGGCTCGAGGTCGAGCACTGCGAGGGCACGCTGTGCTCGCCGCTCCCCCGGCTGCCCGACCTGCGCGGCGGCTGATCAGGCGTCGGGGGCGTCGACCGGCTGGCCGAGGGCCCGCACCAGGCGGTCGATGAGCCGCTCCCACGGCTCCGCCGCCGGGTGCTGGAGGTCGATGGCGCCGAAGAGCAGGAACCCGAAGCCCACGGCGTGGCAGAACCGGACGATGGCGTCGGTCTCCAGGTCCTCGACGACCAGGCCGCTCGCCTTCGCGTCCTCGACCAGGGCGGCGAAGGTCTGCGCCCGCTGGTCGAGCAGCTGGCGCATGAGCTCGGCCACCTCGGGATCGCGGCGGGCGGCGACGAAGGCCTCGAGCAGCAGCGCCTGGCCGTCGTCGAAGGGATCGGTCAGCAGGTGCGAGCCCACCGTGGTGATGATGTCGGTGACCCGGCCGTCGAAGCGGTGGTCGGCGAAGAGCTGCTCGAGCTCGTTGGTCGTGTGGGCCTCGATGGCCGCGAGGAGCAGCTCGGCCTTGCCGCGGAAGCGGCCGTAGATGGCGCCCGTGGTGAAGCCAGCGCGGCGGGCGATCTCCTGCACGCCGGCGCCGTCGTAGCCCTTCTCCGCGAAGACGGCCGCCGCCGCCTCGATGAGGCGGTCGCGCGTCGGATCGCCGCTCGTGGCCGCCGCATCGGTCATGGACCGAGGATAACGACCGTTACCGGGTGCGCGGAGGTTCGAGCCGGGACGTCAGGCCGTGCGGGCCCGGACCTCGTCGAGCTTCGCCGAGGCCCGGCCGTCGTCGATCGCCGCCTGCGCCTGCGCCACGCCCTCCTCGAGCGAGCCGGCGGCGCCGGCGACGAGCAGGCCGGCGGCGGCGTTGAGGACGACGATGTCGCGGGCGGGGCCGGCCTCGCCGTCGAGCACCCGTCGGGCGATGGCGGCGTTCTCACCGGCGTCGCCGCCGGGCAGCGCGTCGACCTCGACCGCCGCCAGGCCGACGTCCGCCGGTGACACGGAGCGCTCGGCGACGACCTCGCCGTCTCGCACCTCGCGCACCTGCGTCGGGCCGGTGAGGGCGAGCTCGTCGAGGGCGCCGTCGCCGTGGACGACGAGGGCGTGCTCGCTGCCCCGGGCGGCGAGGGCGCCGGCGACGAGATCGAGCAGGCGTCCGTCGCCCACCCCCACCACCTGGCGGCGCACCCGGCCGGGGTGCGAGAGGGGGCCGAGCACGTTGAAGACGGTGGGCACGCCGAGCTCGGCGCGCACCGGACCGGCGTGGCGCATGGCCGGGTGGTACGCCCGGGCGAAGCAGAAGCCGAGGCCGACGTCGCGCACCACGGCGGCCAG
>JBKHXT010000044.1:0-15431 GCA_046565885.1 Acidimicrobiia bacterium | reverse complement strand
GCGCCGGCGGCGAGACCGAGTCGTTCTCGCCGGTGCTCCCCGACGACGTCGAGCAGCTGGCCGAGGACGTGCTCCGCCGGGCCAAGGAGCGAGGGTGGTCGCTGGCCACCGCCGAGAGCTGCACGGGCGGCATGATCGCGGCCGTGCTGACCGACGTGAAGGGCGTGAGCGGCGCGTTCGAGCGGGGCTTCGTCGTCTACAGCGAGCGGGCGAAGTGCGAGCTGCTCGGGCTGCTGCAGGCCGACATCGACCGGTGCGGCGTGGTGAGCGAGGAGGTGGCCCGGGCCATGGCCGAGGGCGCCGTGCGCAACTCCCGCGCCGACGTCGCCGTGTCCACCACCGGGTACGCCGACGAGGGTCCCGAGCCCGGGCTCGTGCACTTCGCCTGCGCGGTGAAGGGCGGCCCGACGAACCACCGCGAGGAACGGTTCGGCGAGATCGGTCGCGGACCGGTCAGGATCGAGTCCATGCGCGTCGCCCTCTCGATGCTGGACGAGGTCCTGTGACCGTGCCCGAGAGCGCGGGCCGCCACCCGTTCCACGACCCGGCCACGCACGGCTTCGTCCGCGTCGCGGCGGCCACGCCCGGGGTGGCGGTCGCCGACCCCGGCTGCAACGCCGACTTCACCCTCGACCTCGCCCGCCAGGCCCACGACCGCCACGTCGACCTGGTCGTGTTCCCGGAGCTCGGGCTGTCGTCGTACGCGATCGACGACCTGCACCTGCAGGACGGGATGCTCAAGGCGGTCGACGCCGCCCTCGCCCGGGTCGTCGAGGCGTCGGCCGAGCTGCGCCCGGTGCTGCTCGTCGGTGCGCCGCTCGTGCGCAACGGCCGGGTCTACAACTGCGCTGCCGTCGTCGCCCACGGCGAGCTGCTCGGCGTGGTGCCCAAGAGCTTCCTGCCGAACTACCGGGAGTACTACGAGAAGCGCTGGTTCGCCCCCGGCGCCGGCATCGTCGGCGAGGAGATCACCGCCGCCGGGCGCACCGTCCCCTTCGGCACCGACCTGCGCTTCGTCGCCACCGACCACGACGGCCTCGACCTGTTCGTCGAGATCTGCGAGGACTACTGGGCGCCCACCCCGCCGTCCTCCATCGGCGCCCTCGCCGGCGCCCTGATCCTGGCCAACCTGTCGGCCTCGAACATCGTGATCGGCAAGGCGCGCGACCGGGCGATGCTGTGCGCCGCCCAGTCGATGCGCACGTCGAGCGCCTACGTGTACTCGGCCGCCGGCCCGGGCGAGAGCACCACCGACCTGGCGTGGGACGGCCAGGGCCTCGTCTACGAGCTGGGCGAGCAGCTGGCCGAGTCCGAGCGCTTCGGCATCGAGCCCGAGCTGCTCGTGGCCGACGTCGACGCCGCCCGCGTCCGGCTCGAGCGCATGCGGGTCGGCACGTTCAACGACGCGGCCCAGGCCAACGACCACCCGGAGCGCCGCTTCCGGGTCGTGCGCTTCGAGCACCGGGCGGCGTGCCCGCGCTCGGACGACCCCGTGCGCTTCGAGCTGCACCGACCGATCGCCCGGTTCCCGTTCGTCCCCGACGACCCCGAGCGACTCGACGCCGACTGCTACGAGGCGTTCAACATCCAGGTCGAGGGCCTCGTCACCCGCTTCCGGGCGACCCGCGGCGAGCACCTGGTGATCGGCGTGTCCGGCGGGCTCGACTCCACCCACGCGCTGATCGTCGCCGCCAAGGCCATGGACCGCCTCGGCCTCGACCGCTCGAAGATCCTCGGCTACACGATGCCCGGATTCGCCACCAGCGACACGACCAAGTCGAACGCCTGGGCGCTCATGCGGGCCCTCGGCGTGACGGCCGAGGAGATCGACATCCGCCCGGCGGCCCGCCAGATGCTGGCCGACATGCGCCACCCCTTCGCCGCCGGCGAGCCCGTCTACGACGTGGCCTTCGAGAACGTCCAGGCCGGCCTGCGCACCGACTACCTGTTCCGCCTGGCCAACAACAACCGCGGGTTCGTGGTCGGCACCGGCGACCTGTCGGAGATCGCCCTCGGCTGGTCGACCTACGGCGTCGGCGACCAGATGAGCCACTACAACGTGAACTCCGGCGTGCCGAAGACGCTCATCCAGCACCTCATCCGCTGGGCGGTGCGCACCGGCCAGTTCGACGACGAGGACACCGACCGCACCCTGCTGTCGATCCTCGACACGGTCATCTCGCCCGAGCTCGTCCCCGCCCACGAGGACGCCGAGACGGACGAGCCCGAGCTGCAGAGCACCGAGGACAAGATCGGCCCCTACGAGCTGCACGACTTCTTCCTGCACCACCTGGCCCGCCAGGGCCTGGCGCCCTCGAAGGTCGCCTTCCTCGCCTGGCACGCGTGGCGAGATCGCGACGAGCGGGGCTGGCCCGAGGGCTTCCCCGAGGAGAAGCGCAACCAGTACGACCTCGACCAGATCCGCGGCTGGCTCGAGGAGTTCCTGCGGCGCTTCTACGGCTTCAGCCAGTTCAAGCGCTCGGCCATGCCGAACGGACCCAAGGTGTCCGGCGGCGGCAGCCTCTCGCCCCGCGGCGACTGGCGGGCGCCGTCCGACGCGACGGCGAAGGCGTTCCTGGACGAGCTGGCGGCGGGCCTGCCTCCGAAGGGCTGAGCTCCGCCGCCGTCAGGCGGATCGGGCGATGAAGACCGGGATCTGGCGGTCGGTCGCCTGCTGGTACTCGGCGTAGGGCGCGAAGGCCCGCACGGCCCGGTCCCACCAGACCTGGCGCTCCTCGCCCTCCACCTCGCGCACCACGGCGTCCCACGGGTCGGGGCCGTCCTGGATCATCACGGCGGTCGGGTCGGCGACGAGGTTGTGGTACCACTCCGGGTGCTCCGGCGCCCCGCCCTTCGAGGCGACGAGCGCGTACTCGCCGGCGTGGGACACCTTCATGAGCGGCGTCTTGCGCAGCTTCCCGGAGCGGTGGCCCCGGGTCGTCACGATGATGATGGGCAGGCCCGTGTCGCGGAGGCTGTTGGCCTCCCGACCATCGGTGCGCTCGTAGGTCTCCACCTGCTCGCGCACCCAGTCCCACGGGCTCGGCTCGTACTCCCCGGTCAGCGGCATGTCGCGGAACCTAGGCGACGGTGGTGCGCGGGTCGACCCGTTCGGCGATCCAGCGCGCCAGCTCGGTCGCCGCCATCGGCATCCCGACGGCGTAGCCCTGGGCGCTGTCGCAGCCCAGGCGGGCCAACCGGTCGCGCACGTCGAGGTCCTCGACGCCCTCGGCGACGGTGCGCAGGCCCAGCGTGTGCCCGAGGTCGATCACCGAGCGCACGATCACGGCGTCGTCGCCGGCGTCCTGCATGTTCCGCACGAACGACTGGTCGATCTTCAGCTCGTGGACCGGCAGCGCCCGCAGCGAGGCGAGCGACGAGTACCCGGTCCCGAAGTCGTCGATGGCGAAGCGCACCCCCCGGTCGGCGAGGACGGTGAGCACCCGGGCGGCCCGGTCGGGGTCGGTCATGAGGGTGGTCTCGGTGATCTCGAGGACCAGCCGGTGCGCCGGGATGCCGAAGCGCTCGAGGGCCACGCCCACCTCGGTGGCGAAGCGGTCGTCCAGCAGGCTGTGGGTGGAGAGGTTCACGGCGACGGTGAAGTCGTCGTCGATGCCGCTGCACGGGTCCTCGCGCCACGTCCGCAGCTGGTCGAGGGCGGCGTCGAGCGCCCAGCTGGTGAGCTGGTGGATGAAGCCGGTGTCCTCGGTGAGGGGCACGAACAGGTCGGGCGCCAGCAGGCCCCGGCGGGGGTGCTCCCAGCGCACCAGGGCCTCCACCCCCTCGAGCCGCCCGGTGCCGAGGTCGACCTGGGGCTGGTAGTGCAGCACGAGCTCGTCGTTGGCGATGGCGCTGCGCAGCTCGCCGAGCAGCGCCAGGCGGTCCGGCGTGTTCCGGTCGAGGGTGTCGTCGTAGGAGGCGACGCTCAGGTGGGTGCGCTTGGCGGCGTACATGGCGATGTCGGCCCGCTGGAGCAGCAGGTCGGCGGTGTCGCCGTGCTCGGGGGCGACGGCCACGCCGCAGCTCGCCTCCACGACCAGGGTCATGCCCTCGACCTCGATGGGCTCCTCGAGGGCCTGGGTGATGCGGTCGGCCACCTGGATCGCCGACGCGGCGTCGGAGACGTCGGGCAGGAGCACGCAGAACTCGTCGCCGCCGAGGCGGGCCACCGTGTCGGCGTCGCGCAGGTGCGGGGCGATGCGGGGGCCGATGGCCTTCAGCACCCGGTCGCCGTAGCGGTGGCCCAGGGTGTCGTTGATCTCCTTGAACCGGTCGAGGTCGAAGAGCAGGACGGCGGTGGCCGAGCCGGTGCGCTTGGCGGTGCGCAGCGCCTGCTCGGCCCGGTCGTAGAAGCACGCCCGGTTCGGCAGGCCGGTGAGGTCGTCGTGCATCGCCTGGTGCGTGGCCCGCTCGAGCGCCTCGTTCATGGCCCGGACCGAGCGGGCGTCGTTGATGGCGATCGACACGTGCTCGGCGAAGCGCACCAGCGCGTCCTGCTCGGCCTGGGAGTAGTGGCGGTCGGCGGCGAAGGCGGCCACGACGAGGCTGCCGATCGGACGGTCGCCGAGGTGCACGGGTGCGGCGAGGGCCGTCTGCAGGCCGCCGCTCGCGAACTGGTCGATGGCGTCCTCCCAGGCCGTGTACCGGTCGCGGATGCACAGCCGGTTGGTCACGATCGCCCGGCCGCCGACGCCGGACGTCACCGGCAGGCGCTGCACCTCGGCGACCGTGGTCGGGTCGATGCCGACCGAGGACACCATCACCATGTAGCTGGGGTCGTCCTCGTCGACGAAGCGCAGCGCGGCGCAGTCGGCGTGCACCAGGTCGGCGGCGCCGTGGGTGATGGCGTCGAGCACCTCCTGCAGCGGCGCCCGGGTCGAGATCTTGCGCTGGATGCGCGACAGCCGGTCCGAGAGCATCTGGCGCTCGGACAGCGAGGCCAGCAGCGCCTGGTTCTCCTCGATGCGGCGCCGCTCCTGGGCGATCGAGGCGGTGAGCTGCTGGCGGGTCCGGCGGTGCTCCTCGACGTCGACGAACAGCAGCCACACCCGGGCGAGCACGAGGCCGAACAGCACGGCGGCGAACAGCGCCACGGCGATGACGTCGTCGCTGCCGTCGCGGAGGCCGAGCCCGACGAGCACGACGGGGGCGATCAGGGCCGCCGGCACGACGAGGGCGAACCGGCCGGTGCCGCCCATGGAGGCCGAGGAGCGGGTCGCCGGCTGCGACGTCGTCGTCGGGTGGAGGAGGGCGGCGCCGAGCAGCACGAAGGACAGCGGGAACAGGCTGACGAACAGGTCCTCGACCCAGAACGTGCCCCGCAGGCTCGTCGTGGCGTAGATGATGTCGGCGAGCAGCTGGGTGACCACCCAGCCGGCGAGCAGCCGGTCGCCCGTGCTCCACCGGCCGCCCTGCACGAGCATCCGGACGATGGCGCCGGCCAGCAGCAGGTTCAGCACCGTGTAGGACATGGCCACGATCCGGGCCGGCCACGACATCGCCTCGTCGTGCAGGTAGGGCGACAGGAACAGGATCCAGACGAGGATGCCGAGGCCGGCGCCGACGATCAGGGTGTCGAGGACGTCGATGCGCCGCTCGGTCGTGCTGCGTCGCTCGACCACCTTCCCGAGTCCGACGAGGAAGCAGCCGTAGGCGGACAGGAAGAGGACGTCGGTGTAGCCGGGGTTCGGCAGCTCGAGGTCCCACGCCAGGCGCAGCGGGTACCAGAGGGTGTAGGCGGGCACGAGCAGGACGGCGCCGGCGGTGAGCAGCCACGCCGGGTTGGTGCGCGACGGGGCCCGGCGCACCGCCACCACACCGGCGATCGCGGCGGCGAGGCACAGGGCGGCGAACAGCCAGCCGCGCAGCGGATCGCCGACCACGACCGTGAGCGCGGCGATGCACGTGCCGGCGAGGAGGAACCGCTGCGACCCGCCGTCGCCCTCCGCTCCGTGCCCGCGACCGCGCCGCGCGTGCTGCATGGCCCCATCTTCGGCGCGCTTCTGATCCAGATGGAGTGTCGGGCGCCGGAAAATCCGGTTCTGCCCTACCGGTTCAGGCCGTTCGGTCCGGTTCGTCCCGGTCGTCGACCCACCGCGGATGCCGCTTCTCGGCGAAGGCGGCGATCCCCTCGGCCCCGTCGCCCGTGGCGGCGTTGGTCGCCATCACCTCGATGGCCAGCTCGTAGGCCTGCTCGAGGGGCAGGTCGATCTGGGCGAGCAGGGTCCGCTTCCCGAGCGCCTTCGAGCGCCGGGACCCCCGGGTGACCCGGGCGGCGAGGTCGGCGACGGCCCGGTCGAGCTCGTCGTCGGGCACGACGTGGTTGACGAGGCCCCAGTCGGCGGCGGTGGCGGCGTCGATCTCGTCGCCCGACAGGGCCAGCTCCATCGCCCGCTTCCGCCCGATGTTCCGGGCGATGGCGACCATCGGGGTGTGGCAGAACAGGCCGCCCTTCCCGCCGGGGGCGGCGAAGCGGGCCGACTCGGCGGCGACGGCCAGGTCGCAGCTGGCCACCAGCTGGCAGCCGGCCGCCGTGGCCAGGGCGTGGACCTTGGCGATCACCGGCTGGGGCATGGTCTCGATGCGGCGCATGACCGCGGTGCACGTGGTGAACAGCTGGCGCAGGCCGTCCTCGTCGAGGCCGGCCATCTCCTTCAGGTCGTGGCCGGTGCTCCAGACCGACCCCGTCGAGGCGAGGACGACGGCGAGAGCGTCGGAGGACGCCGCCTCCTCGAGCGCCTCACCCAGCTCGCGCAGCGTCGACGTCGACAGCGGGTTGCGCCGCTCGGGCGCGGTGAGGGTGATGGTGCTGACGTCGCCGTCGTGGCGGGTCTCGATGGCGGCCATGCCCCGATGGTCGCGCGGCCGTCAGCGCCGCTGCTCGAGGTACCGCCACCGCGCCTCGCGGCCCTCGGCGTCGTGGAGACCGGCCTCGAGCCCGTCTGCGTCGGCCCACGACCGGCCGGTGCCGACCATCGACTCGGTCACCGCGTTCACGTGGGCCTTGGTGGACAGCAGCGACAGCGACGGCTTGGCCACGAGGTCGCGCACCAGCGCCTCGACGGCGTCGTCGAGGGCGTCGTCGGCGACCACGCGGTTGACGAAGCCGGCGGCCTTCGCCTCCTCCGGGGAGAGCTCGCGGCCGGTCATGACCAGCTCCTTGGTGAGCGCCGGGCCGATCTCGCGCACCAGCCGGGGGATGCCGCCCCAGGCGAGCGGGATGCCGAGGTCGATCTCGGGGATCGAGAACCGCGCCGACGCCGCCGCCACCCGCAGGTCGCAGGCGGCGGCGAGCACGACGCCGCCGCCGACGCACCAGCCCTGGATGCGGGCGACGGTGACCGCCCGCATCTCCTCGAGCGCCCGCCCCATCCGCCAGCCCTGCTCCCGATCTGCGCGACCGGCCGCCTGCCGGAACGAGTCGAGGTCGGCGCCGGCGCTGAACGCGCGGCCCCGGCCGCCCACCACGACCACCTTCAGGTCCGGGTGGCGGTCGAACCAGCGGGCGGCCTCCTCGAGCTCCCGGAGCGCCTGGCTGGACAGGGGGTTGAGCTTGTCCGGCCGGTCGAGCCACAGCTCGCCCCGGGCGCCGTCGACCGCCACGGCGATGGTCTCGAAGGCGGGCGCCGCCGGGGAGTCGCTCATGGCGGCACGGTACGTCGGCACCTGCGAGGCTGGTGCCGATGACGACGGTGGCGGACGCCGAGCGGTCGCTCCAGCTGGCGGCGGAGGCCCGGGCGGCCTTCGACGTCGACGGCGTGGTCGCCCACCTGTCGGCCGCCATGCGGGCGCTGACCGCCGCCGGCGACGTGCGCCAGGCCGCCATGGTCTGCGTGGCGCTCGGCGACGTGCTCGCCAACGGCATGGGCAACCTCACCGCCGGCCGGGCCTGGTTCGCCCGGGCGCGGAGCCTGCTCGCCGACGAGCCGCCGTGCCTCGAGCAGGGATGGGTGGCGGTGGCGGCCATGGGCTGCGACGTCGGCGACCCCGAGGAGCTGCTGGCCTGCGCCGAGCTCGCCCTCGACCGCGCCCGGCGCTTCGGCGACGTGAACCTCGAGACCAAGGCGCTGGCGGACGGCGGCCTGGCCCACGTCCAGGCCGGTCGCGTCGAGCAGGGGATGGCCATGCTCGACGAGGCGATGGCGCTCGTGTGCGGTCCGGCCGACGACGAGGACGCCGCCGGCAAGTCGGCGTGCTCGTTCTTCACCGCCTGCTACTACAGCGTCGACTTCGAGCGCGCCGCCTCCTGGGCCGAGCTGCTGCGCGGCAAGGGCCTGATCGGGACCGCGGGCGTGACCGCAGCGTTCTTGAGCAGCCACTGCGCCACCGTCCAGGCGTGCCTGCTGTGCGAGCTCGGCCGGTGGGGCGAGGCCGAGGCGCTGCTCGAGCAGGTGGCCGCCGAGTTCACCGCCACCACGGGCATGCCCGGCTTCCACCCGCTGGTGCTCCTCGCCGACCTGCGCATCCGCCAGGGTCGGCTGCACGACGCCGAGGCGCTCCTGCTCGGGAAGGGGCAGGCGTTCGAGGCGCTGCTCCCCCTCGCCCGGCTGCACCTGGCCCGGGGCGACCACCGGCTGGCGGCCGCCGCCGCCCGGCGGGGCCTGCGATCGCTCGGCACCGACCACCTGCGCGCCGTCGAGCTGCTCACCGTGCTGGTCGACGCCGAGCTGGCGGACGGGGACCTCGACGCCGCCGGCGCCGCGTGCGCCGACCTGTCCGAGCGGCTCGACGCCGTGGGCAACCCCGTCCTCGCCGCCCGGGCCGCCGGAGCCCGGGCCCGGGTGCTGACGGCGTCGGGCGAACCGGTCGCGGCCGTCGAGCTGCTCGAGTCGGTGCTTGACGACCTGCCGGCCGGTCGGGCGCCGTACCAGCAGGCGCGCCTGCACCTCGAGCTGGCCCGCCACCGCTCGGCCGCCGGCGACGGCTCCGGCGCCCGCCTCGACGCCCGGGCCGCGGCCGACCTCCTCGACGAGCTCGACGTCACCGTCGCCGCCGACGACCGCGCGCTGCTCGCCCGGCTCACCGGGGCGGAGCGCCCCGAGCCGTCGGGGTGGGCGCTGGTCGACCACGGCGGCTGGTGGGAGCTGGCGGCCGGCGACCAGCGGGTGCGGGTGCCGGCCACCAAGGGGCTGCGCCACCTCGCCGAGCTCGTGCGCAGCCCGGGGGTCGAGCGCCACGTGCTCGACCTCGTCGACCGGGTGGAGGGCGTCGGCGCACCCGGCGAGGTCGACCGCCGGGCCATCGGCGACGCCGGCGAGGTCCACGACCACGCCGCCCGCGACGCCTACCGGCGCCGCATCGAGGCGCTGCAGGCCGAGTGCGAGGAGCTGGTCGATGCCGGCGCCCTCGACGCCGCCGAGGCCCGCCAGGCCGAGCTCGACCAGCTCGTCGCCCAGCTGGCCGCCGCGTTCGGCCTCGGCGGGCGCGAGCGGCGCGCCTCGTCCACCGTGGAGAAGGCCCGGCTCAACGTCACCCGCTCGCTGCGGACGGCGATCCGGCGCATCGAGGAGGTGCTGCCCGAGGGCGGGGCCGCCCTCGACCGGGGCGTGCGGACGGGGACGTACTGCGCCTACGAGCCCGCCGCCGGCGAGGCCCGGTGGATCGTTCAGTCGGGAGTGAACGGGATCCCGTCGACCTGAACGCCATCAGGTCATGGAACCCATGACTCCCACCATCACCGAGATCGCCGACGACATCTACCGGATCTCCACCTGGATCCCGGACGTGACCCCCGAGGGGTTCACGTTCAACCAGTTCCTCGTCGTCGCCGACGAGCCGCTGCTGTTCCACACCGGCCACCGCGGCTTCTTCCCGCTCGTGTCCGGCGCCGTCGCCGAGGTGCTCCCGGTCGAGTCGGTCCGCTGGATCAGCTTCGGCCACGTCGAGGCCGACGAGTCCGGTTCGATGAACACCTGGCTGGCGGCCGCGCCGGAGTCGCGGGTCGTGCACACCCCGCTCGCGTGCGACGTCTCGCTGAACGACCTGTGCGACCGGGCCCCGCAGGCGCTGCCCGAGGGCGAGGTGCTCGACCTCGGCGGCAAGCGCATCCGCTCCATCGCCACGCCGCACGTCCCCCACGGCTGGGAGTCGCACGTGCTGTTCGAGGAGACGACCGGCACCCTGCTGTGCGGCGACCTGTTCAGCCAGGTCGGCGCCCCGGCACCGCTGACCGAGGGCGACATCGTCGGCCCGGCCATGGCGGCGGAGGCGATGTTCGGGGCGACGGCGCTCGCCCCGAGCACCGGGGCCACGATCCGCCGCCTCGGCGACCTCGACCCCCGCACCCTGGCCGTGATGCACGGCTCGTCGTTCCGGGGCGACGGCCGGCGGGCCCTCCACGACCTGGCTGCCGCCTACGACGGGCTCCTGGCCGCCAGCGCGGCCTGAGCGGCGGCGAGGCGTGCGACGGGGATCCGGTACGCCGAGCAGCTCACGTAGGTGAGCCCCATCTCGTGGCAGAGGGCGATCGAGGCCGGGTCGCCGCCGTGCTCGCCGCACACGCCGGTCTCGATGCCCGCCCTCGTCGCCCGGGCCCCGTCGAGCGCCAGGCCCATCAGCCGGCCGACGCCCGCCCGGTCGATGGTGGCGAAGGGGTTGGCGGGCAGCACCTTGTCGGCCAGGTACTGCAGGAGGAACGCCGACTCGGCGTCGTCGCGGCTGATGGCGAAGGTGGTCTGGGTCAGGTCGTTCGTGCCGAAGGACAGGAAGTCGGCGTGCTCGGCGATCGCCTCCGCCGTCAGCGCCGCCCGGGGCACCTCGATCATCGTGCCGACCTGGTACTCGACCCGGCGGCCGGCGTCGGCGAACACCTGCTCGGCGACCTCGTCGATCAGCTGGCGCTGGCGGGCCAGCTCGGTGGCGTCGCTGACGAGCGGCACCATCAGCTCCGGTCGGGGGTCGCCGCCGCGCTCGGCCACCTCCACGGCGGCCTCGAACGCGGCCTGGGCCTGCATGCGGGTGATCTCCGGCATGGTGATGCCGAGCCGCACGCCGCGGCGGCCGAGCATCGGGTTCGCCTCGCGGAGCGCCTCCACCCGGGCGAGCATCTCTCGCACCTCCGACAGCTCGGCCACCAGGCGCTCCACCGCCTCGAGGTCTGCGGCGCGCACCAGCCGCAGCTGGAGGTCGGTCTGGTGCCGGTGCAGCTCCTCCCAGGACGGCAGGAACTCGTGCAGCGGCGGGTCGAGCAGGCGCAGGATCACGGGCAGGCCGTCCATGGCCTCGAGCAGCCCGACGAAGTCGGCCCGCTGGAACTCGCGGAGCTGGTCGAGGGCCTCCTTGCGCTCGGCGAGGTTCGGGGCGGTGATCATGCGCTGCACGATCGGCAGCCGCTCCGGGTCGAAGAACATGTGCTCGGTGCGGCACAGCCCGATGCCCTCGGCGCCGTAGGCGCGGGCCCGAGCGGCGTCCTCGGGCTCGTCGGCGTTGGCCCGCACGCCCAGGGTGCGGATCTCGTCGGCCCAGCCGAGCAGCGTGGTGAGCCACTCGTTGTCGAGGTCGGGGGCGACGGTGTCGACCTTGCCGAGGTAGATGCTCCCTGACGTGCCGTCGATCGAGAGCCACTCGCCCTCGTGCACGGTCTGGCCGCCGACGGTCAGCGCCCGGGCCGTCATGTCGATCTCGATCGCCGAGGCCCCCGTGACCGCCGGCTTGCCGAACTGCCGGGCGACCAGCGCGGCGTGGCTGGTGCGGCCGCCGCTCGAGGTCAGGATGCCGGCGGCGGCGAGCATGCCGTGCACGTCGTCGGGCTTGGTCTCGTGGCGCACGAGGACGACCTCGCGCCCGTCCTGGCCCCAGCGCTGGGCGAGGTCGGGATCGAAGGCGACCACGCCCACGGCCGCGCCCGGCGACACGTTCAGCCCCTGGGCGACCGGGCTGCGGCCGGCCAGCGCCTCGGCCGAGAACTGCGGGTGCAGGAAGAAGTCGACCTGCTCGGGGGTCACCCGCCCGACCGCCTCCTCCTTCGAGATCAGCCCCTCGCCCGCCATGTCGACGGCGATGCGCACCGCGGCCTGGGCCGTGCGCTTGCCGGTGCGCGTCTGCAGGAGCCACAGGCGGCCGTCCTCGACGGTGAACTCGAGGTCCTGCATCTCGCGGTGGTGCTGCTCGAGGCGCCGGGCGATCTCGCCGAGCTCGCGGGCCGCCTCCGGCAGCTCGTCGGCGAGCCGCTCGATGGGCCGGGTCTCGCGGTTGCCGGCCACCACGTCCTCGCCCTGGGCGTTGATGAGGTAGTCGCCCTCCAGCTTCGGCTCGCCGGTCGTGGGGTTGCGGGACATGAGCACGCCCGTGCCCGACCTCGGCCCGGTGTTGCCGAACACCATCGCCACGACGTTCACGGCGGTGCCGAGGTCGTCGGGGATCTTCGCTGCCTTGCGGTAGTCGATGGCCCGCTTGCTGCCCCAGCTGCCGAACACCGCCTCGGTGGCCATGCGCAGCTGCTGGTACGGGTCGTCGGGGAAGGCGGTGGGGGAGCGGTCGGCGACGTGGGCGCGGAAGGCGGCGACCACCTCCCGCAGCGCCTCGGGCGGCAGGTCGGCGTCGTTCGACACGCCGTTCGCCCGCCGCTGCTCGCGCAGGATCGCCTCGAAGGGCTCGTCGTCCATCCCGAGCACCACGGTCGAGAACATCTGCACCAGCCGCCGGTGCGAGTCGAGCACGAAGCGCTCGTCGCCGGTGCGCCGCACCATCGCCGCCGCCACCTCGTCGTCCATGCCGACGTTGAGGACGGTGTCCATCATCCCCGGCATCGAGAACTTGGCGCCGGAGCGCACCGCCACCAGCAGCGGGTCGTCGGTGCCGCCGTAGGTCTTCCCGGCCGCCGCCTCCATGGCCCGGACCGCGGCCAGCACCTCGTCCCACAGGCCCTCGGGCAGCTCGCCGGTGTCGATGTAGGCGGTGCACGCCTCGGTGGTGATGGTGAACCCGGGCGGCACCGGCACCCCGATGGCCGCCATGTCCGCGAGGTTGGCGCCCTTGCCGCCGAGCAGCCCGCGCACGCGGTCCCAGTCGCCGTCGACGGCGGCCTTCGCCTCGTCGAGCTGGTCGAAGCCGTACACCCAACGCGTCATGGACCGAGGTCTACCGCGTCGGGCGCCGCCGACGTCCGGGTCAGCGGAAGGCGAGGTCGATGGGCTCGAAGGCGCCGAGCGCGTGGTCGGCGCAGAAGTGCTCGTGGTCGCGGCGCAGCCGGTCGGCGGCGCCCTCGGCGTAGCGGACGACGTCGTCGACGAACAGCTCCGGGTTGCCGATTGCCCCCATGATCCGCGGCTCGAGGTCACCGCCGACGTGCTCGCTCTGGTCGTCGGAGAGGGCGTGGGCGTGGGCGAGCGCCCGACCGCAGCTCTCGGCGTAGGCCTTCCAGTCGCCCTTGGAGAGGTCGTCCAGGTCGATGTCGTCGCGGTACGGCGCCCGCTCGCGCGTCATGAAGCTGACCCCGTCGATCTCGGCGTGCCCGTAGAACACGTCGCCGCGGACCAGCTGCACGGTCTGGGCGTGGGCGATGCGGTCGCCGTGCCCGTCGACGCCGCCGCTCTCGGGCGGGACCAGCCCGGCCAGCGCCGAGCGCCGGGCGCGCTTGAGCTCGATGATCAGGTCGTCGGTGCCGTCGCCGGTCGGGCCCTCGAGCATCACGTAGTAGCGGGGGAGGCCGAGCGAGGCGGTGCCCGCGCCCTTGCGCATGGCGACGTCCTTCACCTTCATCTCGCCGGCCCGCGCCGGTACCTCGACGTCGTTGTCCTCGACGAAGCGGTCGATGACCTGCTGCATCTCCTGGCACCGCGAGGTCACGGGGACCAGCTCGTCGTCGTCGATCCGGAAGCCGCGGCGGTGTCGTCCTGGTGCTCGTCGGCCAGCCACCGGTCTCGCCGCTCGAGCGAGTCCTCGATGAGCGACCGGATGATCGGCGGCGCCGTGTCGAGCCGGATCTGGTGGTCGAGCTCGGTCTCGTGCTCCTCGAACTCGGCGATGCCGTCCACGTAGCCGCGGACGAAGCGGCGGGCGATCTTGCGCTGCTTCTTGCGGCCCAGCTCGCCCTCGACGTCGGCGGCGACCATGAACCCGGTCGCCCCCCGCTTCAGGTCCCACGTGAACGGGGCGTAGGCGGCCTCGTCGAAGTCGTTCACCCCTCGGGACGTCGTCGGCGCTCGGCATGACGCCGAAGTTCTCCGGGTGCACGTCGCCGAGGCACAGCACGGTCGGCATCCACGAGTCGTCCCCGGCCATGTCGCGGTAGAAGAGCAGGCAGGTGCCGCGGAAGAACGAGAACCGGTTCGACGCCAGCGCGTCGAACTTCTCCGTGGTCCCGTCGGCCCGCTCGTCGATGCGCTTGTGGTGGTCCTCCCGCAGCGTCTGGCGCACGTGCAGGCGCCGGTCGTCCCCCTCGAGGTGGCGGGGCAGCACGATCTGCAGGCCCTGCGCCCGGCGCTCGGCGAGCTCGGCGTAGGCGTCGAAGCGGTCGGCCGCCTGCCCGGCGTCGTCGCGGTCGTCCATCGGTCCGTCGTCGCGCATGTCGGGCTCCTACCCGGCATCGCCGCCTAGCGTGCGGCCGTGTCGCGCCGCCCCCGCGCCCTGGCCCTCGTCGGCGTCGTGGTGGCGCTGCTCGTGCTCGCCGGGGCCGCGCCGGCGGGCGCCGAGACGGCGCCGTGGCCGGCGGGCGAGTACGTCGACGACGCCCACCGCTCGTTCCTCGGTCGGGCGCCGAGCGAGGTGGAGCGGTCGCGGTGGGCCCCGACCGTCGAGCTCGGCCACCGCGGCGCCCTGACCCGGGCGCTCGCCGCATCCGACGAGTGGGCGGGCGCCCGCATCGACGAGCTGTACCGCACGGTGCTCGGCCGGCCGGCCGACCCCGCCGGCCGGGCCCACTGGGTCCGCCACGTCGCCGCCGGCCACACCCTCGAGTCGGTCGCCGCGCTGCTGTACGGCAGCGGCGAGTACTGGAGCGCCGCCGGCGGCACCGCCCCCGGGTTCGTCGAGGCCATCTACGCCGACGTGCTCGGCCGGACGCCCGACGAGGAGGGCCGGCGGCACTGGGTCGCCACCGTCGAGGCCGGCACGCCGACCGCCGCGGTCGCCGCCGGCTTCTACGGCTCGCTCGAGTCGCGCCTCGACCGGGTCACCGCCCTGTTCCACGCCGTGCTCGGCCGGGCTCCCGACGACGCCGGTGCCGCCTACTGGGTCGACGTCGTGCCCCGCCTCGGCGACGTCGCCCTCGCTGCCGCCCTGGCCGCCAGCGCCGAGCGCTGGACCGCGGCCACCGGCACCGAGGCGCCCGCCACGCCTGCCCGCGGCACCGGCACCGGCCACCAGCCCTTCGCCACCGCCGGCCCGGTCGTGCTCCACCACCCGGTGGCCGCCGGCGAGGTGGTCGGCTTCCACGAGTCCGGCCACGACGGCTCCCAGCAGCTCGCGCCCCGGGCCACCGGCCTGCGCACCCT
>JBKHXT010000043.1:0-6267 GCA_046565885.1 Acidimicrobiia bacterium | reverse complement strand
TCGCCGGCGGTGCGGGCGGCCGAGGCGCACCTGCGCCGGCAGCAGGCGGCGTGGAAGCTGGCGTGGTGGGAGCGGGGCCTGCGCCCGGTCGACGTCGCCACCTGGGTGGGCCGGCGGGACGAGGACGCCGGTGCGGCCCCGGCGACGCTGGTGGTGGTCGACGACGAGGGCGAGGTCGACGAGCCCCTGGTCGCGACGATGACGGCGGCCTTGCCGGCCGCCGTCAGGGTCGTCGTCGTTCGATCACGCCCGGCGTGAGCCGGAGCGGCGGGCTACGAGAAGCTCGAGCCGCAGCCGCAGGTGCGCTGGGCGTTCGGGTTGTTGATCGAGAACCCGGACTCGAGGCCGTCCTTGAAGTCGAGGGTGGCGCCCTCGAGCATCACGGCGCTGGAGGGGTCGACCACGACCCGCACGTCGCCGTAGGTCTGCACCTTGTCGTCGTCGGCGACGTCGGTGTCGAAGAACATCTCGTAGCTGAAGCCGGAGCAGCCGCCGGGACGGACGGCCACCCGGAGCGCGAGGGATGCCTCGCCCTCCTCCTCGATGAGGCTCTTGACCTTGGCAGCAGCGGAGTCCGTGAGCGTGATCATGGCGCCATCGTACCGGTGCTCACGCGCTGCGCAGCAGGTCGACCTGGCAGGGCGTGCGGTCGACCAGGGGGTGGAACCGCTCGACGGTGGCGCCGCCGCCGCAGGCAACGAACCCCTCGACCATGCCCTGGTGCATGCTGCAGACCAGCTCGGGGTGGTCCTCGGCCAGCTGGCGGAACGGGCAGTGCGTGAAGGCGATGGTGACGGCCTGGCCCTCGTCGGCGCGGGCGGGGTCGAACCCGAGCGCGGCCAGCTCGGCCTCGAGGTCGTCGACGACGTCGTCGCCGGTGCGATCGCCCAGGCGCTGGGCTCGCGTGGCGCGGTGGTGGTCGGCCTCGCCCTGGCCCCGGCCGGCCTCGACGAGGTCCTCGGCGGCCAGCCCGCCGGCGACGGCGGCCTCGAGCAGGACCCGGGCCAGGGTCGGGAACGCCGGCGGCTCGAGCCCGAGCGACGGGGCGTCCGGCGCGAGCGCGTACCGGTGCTGGGGACGGCCGACGCTGCCGGTGGCGACCGAGGTGACCTCGACGAGGCCCAGGTCGCGCATGCGCTCGAGGTGGGGGCGCACGGTGTTGGGGTGCAGGCCCAGGGTCTCGGCCACCTCGGCGGTGGCGAGCGGGCGCACGGCGCGGGCCAGCTCGAGGTAGATCGCGTAGCGGGTGTTGTCGCCCAGCGTCTTCAGGATCTCGAGGCGTTCGGCCACGGGACCGAGCGTACCGGCGCCCCGCCCGTGGTTTCCACGGCAGTCGCCGGGAGAATGCGGGCGGACGGCGGTAGGCTCGATCCATGGCCACGCCCGCCGTCGCCGTGTCGCCCGACACCGTCACCGCCATGCTGCGCGGGGTCATCGACCCCGAGCTCGGCTCCGACATCGTCGAGCTCGGCATGGTGCGCGCCGTCGGCGTCGACGACGACCCGGCCGGCGCCCACGTCACCGTCACGATCGCCCTCACCACCTCGGGCTGCCCGCTGCGGGCGCAGATCCAGAAGGACGTGCGCACCCGGGTGCTCGCCATGGAGGGCGTCGAGAAGGTGTCGCTCGCCTGGGACGAGATGACCCAGGACGAGAAGGCCCGGGCGATGGAGCGGGCCCGCTTCAACATCACCCAGCGCGA
This sequence comes from Acidimicrobiia bacterium, assembly GCA_046565885.1. Lineage (GTDB taxonomy): Bacteria > Actinomycetota > Acidimicrobiia > Acidimicrobiales > Salinilacustritrichaceae > Salinilacustrithrix. Next base: position 4,565 of record JBKHXT010000043.1, on the reverse strand, counting down.
GGAGGACACCTCCGTCGCGCCCACCACCAAGGTCGTGCTCGTGTCGTCGGGCAAGGGCGGCGTCGGCAAGTCGTCGGTCACCGTCAACCTGGCGGCGGCGATGGCCGCCCGTGGCCTGAAGGTCGGCGTCCTCGACGCCGACATCTGGGGCTTCTCCGTGCCCCGCCTGCTCGGCGTGTCCGGCCGGCTCGCCAGCCGCGAGCGCGACGGCCACAAGTACATGGTCCCCCAGGAGCGCGAGGTCGGCGACGGCCTCCTGCGCGTGGTCTCGATGGGCTTCCTCGTCGAGGACGAGCAGTCGGCGCTCATGTGGCGGGGCCTGATGCTGAACCGCGGGGTGCAGCACTTCCTCCAGGACGTCGACTGGGGCGACGACCTCGACTACCTCCTCGTCGACATGCCGCCCGGCACCGGCGACGTGCAGATGGGCGTGGCCAAGCTCATCCCGCGCAGCGAGGTGCTGGTGGTCACCACGCCGGCCGTCAACGCCCAGAAGGTGGCGGCCCGGGCCGTGTCGATGTCCCGCAAGAACTTCCTGCGCGTGGCCGGCATCGTCGAGAACATGTCCGCCTTCGTGTGCGACCACGGCGAGCGCTACGAGCTGTTCGGCAGCGGCGGCGGCGCCGCCCTCGCCGAGGAGAGCGGCGCCCCGCTGCTCGGCCAGATCCCCATGGACCCGAGCGTGTCCATCGACGGTGACGCCGGCGAGCCGGTGGCGCTCGCCGACGGCCCGGTGGCCGACGCCTTCCGGGCGCTGGCCGCCGCGGTCGTCGAGGAAGCGGTCCCGTTGGCGGACATGGGCGGCTGCTCGGCCCGCATGCTCGACGCGGCGATGGCCAACCTCGACGCCCTCGAGCTCTGACCCATCACCGTCGGGCGGGTTGACACCGAATGGCCCGGACGGGCCATACCGCCGCGCCCGCCGGGCGGTCAGGATGGGCGATCATCGCCGCTGACCCCGTTGCGAGGTGCTGGGGGGCACCGGAGCGACGGGGTCAGCCGCGATCTCTCGGCAGCGCCACGACGAAGCGGGTGGCGACGGCGTCGCGCTCGTAGCGGATCCGCCCGCCCATGGCCTCGACCAGGCTCCGGGCGAGCGGCAGGCCCAGGCCCGACGGGCGGTCGCGAAGGCGGTCGTCGGCGACGCTCGGGCTGAGCGACGCGAACAGCGAGTCGACCAGGTGGTGCGGCACGCCGTCGCCGTGGTCGCAGACCTCGATGCGCACCTCGCCGTCGACGGCGTGGGCGTGCAGCCGCACCGGCGGGCGGCCGTGGCGCAGGGCGTTCTCGACCAGGTGGGCGATCACGTGCTGCAGGCGGCGCCCGTCGGCGGTCAGCTCGAGGTCGGTGGGCACGTCGACCTCGACCGCCTCGGCCCCCGGCAGCATGCGGATCGCCGCCGCGCACGTCGGCGCCAGGTCGACCCGGCGCACCAGCAGGGTGAGGGCGTCGGCGCGGATGCGGCTCACGTCGTGGAGGTCGTCGGCGAGCCGGGCGATGCGGTCGGACTGGCTGTGGATCGTGCGGCCCATGTCGGCGATGCGCTCGGGGGGCAGCTCGGCGGCCTCGGCCGCCAGGGTGACGCCGAGCCCGAGCACGGTGGCGAGCGGCTCGCGGAGCTCGTCGGTGACGAGGGCGAGGAAGTCGTTCTTCTGCCGCTCGAGCTGGCGCTCCGGCGTCACGTCCCGGACGATGCCGTCGTAGCCGACCGGTCGGCCGTGCTCGGTCCGCTCGACGACCTGGAGCAGCAGCTCGCGCTCGACCCCGTCGGCGCGCAGCACGCGCAGCGGCCGCCAGCCGCTGACCGTCGGGACCCGGTAGACGTCGACGCCGAGCGAGGGGTCGACCGGCGGGAGCGACACCGCCAGGTCGGCGCCCACCACCTGCTCGAGCGGGTGGCCGCAGAGGCGGGCGAGGGCGGAGTTGGCGTAGCAGACCGTGCCGTCGAGCTCGACCTCGTAGACGCCGTGGCCGGCGTGCTCGACCATGTGGGCGTAGCGGGCCAGCGCCTCCTGCTCGCGCACGCGGACCGCGGTCCACCAGCCCCGGGCGACGGTGTCGGTCAGCCGGTCGAGCACCGGGAGGACGCGGGTGAGCACGACGGCGAGGGCGATGCTGCGCTGCTGGCCCAGCTCCTCGGCCGCGGCCACGGCGGCCTGCACGATGAGGTCGCGGCTGATGCGCAGCGTGAGCAGCACCTGGGGGAGCGGGGCGCCGCCGAGGGCGGCGGCGCCGCCGGCGTCGGCCAGCTCGTCGAGCAGCTCCTCGTCGGTGGCGCCGGAGCGGGTGACGGCGACGATGGCCTCGAAGCGCGCCCGGGCCTGGCGCTCGAACCGGGCGCGCTCGTCGGGCCGCCAGCGGGCCGCCTCGGGGAAGACGCCGGCGACGATGTCGGCCGCCCGGCGGCCCATGTCGTCGATGGAGCGCTCGAGCAGGTCGAGGATCGCCTCGGCGTCCTCGTCGGCGGCGCCGATGGCACCGAGCAGGTCGTCCTCGGTGTCGCCGCCGCTCGACGCGTTGCGGGCCTGGAACGCCTTGATCTCGGTGAGGGGGATGCCCTGGTCGCCGTCGAGGCGCAGGTAGCCCGCGTCGGCGAGCGCCTCCACGCCGGAGACGGGCAGCCCCAGGGCGTCGGCGGCCTCCGTGACGGAGACGAGGCGAGGTGGCACCGTCAGGAGGTTCGACGACCGAACGTGTGATCCCTCCGTGCGGAGGGATCGTCTACGCCGCGGACCACTCGCCGTCGGGATCGTCACCCACCACGTGGCCCTCGTCGGCCAGCTTGATGAGGTGGGCGTGCACGGACTGGCGGGCGCGGGGCACGAGCTCGTCGATCAGGTCGGGGTAGAGCTCGTCGACCACGGCGGCGATGGTGGTGGGACCGCCGCGGCGCACCGCGGCCAGCACCTGCGCCTCGCGCTCGAGGCGGTGGGCGATGTAGCCGTCGATCCGCTCGACGGGGTCGGTGATGAGGTGGCCGTGGCCGGGGGCGATCGCCTTCAGGCGCTTGATGGCCCGGACCTTGGCGAGCGAGTCGAGGTAGGCGGCCATGTCGCCGTCCGGCGGGCCGATGACCACCGTGGAGCCGTCCATGATGTGGTCGCCGGAGAACAGCGTGCGCTCCTCCTCGAGGAGGTAGCAGAGGTGGTTCGAGGCGTGACCCGGCGTGTGGATGGCGCGGATGCGGAACTCGGTGGTCTCGACGGTGTCGCCGTCGGCGAGGCGCCGGTCGACGGGCACGTCGTCGCGGTCGTCGAACGCGCACACCTCGGCGCCGGTGCGCTCCTTCAGCCGCTTCGTGGCCGGCGAGTGGTCGGGGTGGGTGTGGGTGAGCAGGATCCAGCGGATCCGGTCGCCGCCGCAGCCGGCGACGGCGTCGAGGTGCTCGTCGGTGTCCGGGCCCGGGTCGATGACGGCGATCTCGTCGACGCCGGCGAGGTAGGTGTTCGTGCCCGGGCCGGTCATGGCGCCGGGGTTGTTCGCCACGATGCGGCGGATGTACGGGCTCACCGCCGAGGGCACCTCGTGGACGATCGGGCGCGGCTCGTCGGTCTCGGCGTCGCGGTCGCTGGCGCTCACCCCTGCGCCCCCTCGACCGTGACCCCGGCGTGCAGGGCCTCCATGGCCGCGCCCGCCGACGGGTACGTGGCCAGCAGCTCGAGGCTGGCGACGGTGGGCTCGATGATGTCGATGCGACCAGCCTGCCAGTCGGACAGCGCATCGGCCGGCCTCCACCAGCCGGCGTCGACCGCCTCCCAGCCATCCGCGCCGGCCCGCTGGCCCTCGGGCATGGCGGCGGCGAAGAACCGGGCGTCGTAGCGGCGGGGCGACGGCTCGGGCGTGATCCACCGGGCCACGTAGGCCAGCTCGTCCAGCGGCACGCGCAGGCCGTGCTCGCGGTAGACGTCGACCAGCGTGCGGGTGCCCGCCTCGAGCGCCGGGCGGAGGCGGGGCAGGTCGTCGAAGATCGGGTGGTCGGGGCGCACGGGCCGGTCGTCGGCCTCGCGGGCCAGGACGATGCCGGCCTCCTCGAGGCACTCGCGCACCGCGGTGAGGAAGAAGCCGGTGCCGCCGGCATCCACGCCGAGGAGCCGGTCGACGTCGGCGGCGGCGCGCCCGACGACCACGCCGTCGGGCCCGCTGGGCTCGACGTCGGCGTCGTCGACGGCGCCGCCGGGGAAGACGTGGGCGCCGGGGACGAACGGGGTGCTCGACGCCCGGCGGAGCAGCAGCACCTCGAGCCCGTCGGTGCCGTCGCGCAGCAGCATCACCGTGGCGGCCGGGCGGGGGACCACGACGGCGTCGACAGCGGTCGGTTCGGGGACGGCGCTCACCGCAGCTCCGGGCGGTCGGGGCCGGCCGGATCCTCCCAGGACTCGGCGTCCCAGACGTCACCCCGCCGGCTCGGGCCCGTGGGGCCGGACCCGCCGAACCCGCCGACGCCCCGGGTGACGAGGATGGGGCCCGACGCCACGAAGCGCCGCTTCACCGTCCCCCGAAGCAGCGCCCGGGTGGGCGGCAGGACGAGCAGCAGGCCGAGGACGTCGGTGAAGAAGCCCGGGGTC
>JBKHXT010000042.1:0-7267 GCA_046565885.1 Acidimicrobiia bacterium | reverse complement strand
CTGGGCGCTGGCGACGACGTCGAGCATGCGCTGCTGGGTGGGCGACGGCTCGCCGACGGCGAACGTGCGGGTCATGTCGGAGTGGTAGCCGTCGTACAGGGCGCCGAAGTCGATGACGACGAGCTCGCCCTCGCCTGACGAGCCGATCACCCGGTCGCTCGGCCGGGCGTGGGGCTTGGCGCCGTTCGGGCCGCTGGCGACGATGGTCTCGAACGACGGGCCGGCGGCGCCCCGGTCGAGCATGGCCGACTCGAGCGCCCGGGCCATCTCCCGCTCGGTGGGCCGCTGGTCGAGCATCCCGCGCACCTCGGCGAGCGCCTCGTCGGCGATCGCCGCGGCCCGCTCGAGCCGGGCGACCTCGCCCTCGTCCTTCACCGCCCGGAGCCCGAGCACCAGGCCGACGGTCGGCACGACGTCGGCGGCGATGGCCGCCGACCACCGCCGCTGGGCGTCCCACGTCACGTGGTCGGCCTCCAGCCCGACGCGGTCGATGGCCTGCACGGCGTCGGCGAGGACCCGGTCGGTCTCGCGGGTGATGGCGAGGTCGGCGTCCACGCCGGCGGCGGCCAGCTGGTCGGCGGCCTGCTCGCGGTAGCGGCCGTCGGTGATGAGGACGAGGTCGTCGGGCCGGACGACGAGCACGCCGGCCGACCCGGTGAAGCCGCTGAGGTAGCGCACGTTCACGAGGTCGCTGACCACCAGGGCGTCGCAGCCGTGGTCGACCATGGCCTCCCGGACGCGGGCGGACCGCCCGGCCACGTCGAGCGGGGGAAGCAGCACCGGCGGGTTCATCGCACGTCCGCCAGGGCGGCCCGGGCCACGTCGGGGTCGACACCGCTGACGACCTCGACGCCGGCGGGGCCGTCGAGGGCGAACGTCAGGCCGGCGAGCGCCTTCTTGTCCCGGCCCATGAGGGACAGCAGCTGGTCGTCGTCGAGGCCCTCGGGGACCCGGTCCGGCAGCTCGTAGCGGGCGACGATGCGGCGGTGCTCGTCCACCCGCTCGTCGCCGATGCGGTCGAGCCGGCGCGCCAGCGCCGCGGCGTAGAGCAGGCCGATGGCCACCGCCTCACCGTGGCGCAGGTCGTAGCCGCCGGCGGTCTCGAGGGCGTGGGCGAGGGTGTGGCCGTAGTTCAGCGTCGCCCGCACCCCGCCCTCGCGCTCGTCGGCGGCGACGATGGCGGCCTTGATGCGGATCGACTGGGCCACCTGCTCGTCGAGCGGCAGCTCCTCGAGCTGCTCGCCGCCGGGCAGGAACCGGTACTTCGCCATCTCGCCGTAGCCGCCGCGCAGCTCGCGGGGCGGCAGCGTCTCGAGCGCGTCGAGGTCGCAGACGACGCCGGACGGCTGCCAGAACGCCCCGACCAGGTTCTTGCCCTCGGGCAGGTTCACCCCGGTCTTGCCGCCGATGGCGGCGTCGACCATGCCGAGCAGCGTCGTGGGGACGTGCACCACGGGCACGCCCCGGTGGTACGAGGCGGCGGCGAAGCCGGCCACGTCGGTGACCATGCCGCCCCCGACGGCGACGACGCAGTCCCCACGGGTGAGGCCCCACGTCGCCCACTGGCGGCACAGCCACTCGACCGTCCGCATCGTCTTGGCGTCCTCGCCGGCCTCGATCGTGAAGACCCGGTTCTCGACGCCGGGGTCGACGGTGAAGCCGATCCCCCGCTGGGTGACGACGGCCGCCCGGCCCGTCCCCGGCGGGACCAGCCCCGCCAGCTCGGCCTTGGCGCCGTGGCCGACGACCGCCGGGTACGACCGCCCGGGGACGGGCACCTCGACGACGATCACGGCCGCTCCGCCAGCGACTTCCGGTAGGCGTCGTGGTTCCGGCGCAGCTCGTCGAGGCTGTCCCCGCCGAACTTGCGGACGGCCTCGGTGGCCAGCACGAGGGCGACCATCGTCTCGGCGACGACGCCCATGGCCGGCACGGCGGTGACGTCGGTGCGCTCCTTGAAGCTGACCGTCTCCTCCTTCGTCGCCACGTCGACGGTCTTCAGCACCGGCCGGTTCAGCGAGGCGAGCGGCTTCATGGCCGCCCGGGCGACGAGCAGCTCGCCGGTGGTGATGCCGCCCTCGACGCCGCCGGCCCGGGTGCCCTCGCGCACGTAGCCGCCGACGGCGGCGTTGCGGTCGCCGGACCAGCCGATGGGGTCGTGGGCCTGGCTCCCCCGCAGCCCGGCGACCTCGAAGCCGTCGCCGATCTCGACGCCCTTGACGGCCTGGATGCTCATGAGCGCCTGGGCGAGGGCGGCGTCGATCTTGCGGTCCCAGTGGACGTGGCTGCCGAGCCCGACGGGCACGCCGTAGGCCAGCACCTCGGCGACGCCGCCGAGGCTGTCGCCCTCCTTGGCGGCGGCCTTGATCTCCTCGACCATCGCCGCGCTGGCGTCGGCGTCGAAGCAGCGGACCTCGTCCTCGTCGACGGCGGCCAGGTCGGCGGGCTCGGGGCGACGGCCGGACGTCGATCGGGCGGCGCCCATCTGGATCACGTGGCTGAGCACCTGCACGCCGAGGTGCGAGAGCAGCGCCTTGGCCAGCGTGCCGGCCGCCACCCGGGCGGCGGTCTCGCGGGCCGAGGCCCGCTCGAGCACGTCGCGGGCGTCGTCGAAGCCGTACTTCTGCATGCCGGCCAGGTCGGCGTGACCGGGACGGGGCTGCGTGGCCGGGTTCTTCGTGGCCCCCGGGGCGGGCGACATCTCCTCGTGCCACTTGTCGCTGCGCGTCCACTCCGTGTTGGCGATCTCGATCGCCACGGGCGAGCCGAGGGTGCGGCCGTGGCGCACGCCGCCGAGCAGCGTCACCTCGTCCTGCTCGAAGCGCATCCGCGGCCCCCGGCCGTAGCCGAGGCGGCGGCGGGCCAGCTCGCCCTGCACCTCCTCCACCGTGATCGGCAGGCCGGCGGGCAGGCCCTCGACGACCACGACGAGGCCGGCGCCGTGGGACTCGCCGGCGGTCAGGTAGCGCAGCACGCCCGGGAGCGTAGAGCCGGGGGCCTACGGGCCCCAGATCGGATCCACGCCCCACACGACGGCGATCAAGCAGCCGGCGGCGAGCGAGGGCCCGTACGGGAAGACGACCTTCGTGGACCGGCGGGCGATGGCGTACGCGCCGCCGCTCACCACGCCGAGGACGGAGCCGATGACGGCGCCGAGCAGCACGGCCCGCAGCGGCCCGACGATCTGGTCGCCGAGCGAGCCGCCCTCGTACCCGAACCACCCGAGGAAGAAGCCCATGAGCCAGGCCAGCTTCACGTCGCCCCACCCCATGCCCCGCGGCGAGATGACGTGGGCGAGGAACAGCATCCCGGCGTAGAGCACGCCGCCCACGGCGGCGCCGACGATGGTCTCCGGCTCGCCGGCCACCAGGGCGGCGACGCAGATCGCGGCGAAGCCGACGCCCATGGCGGGGAAGTCGATGCGGTCCGGGATCCGGTACACGCGCAGGTCGACGGCGGCCAGGGTCACCAGCGCCGCCGCCAGGAACAGCACGGGCAGCGTCCAGGCGTGCCAGCCGATGCCGACCACGACGGCGGCGAAGGCACCGGCCATGACGACCTCGGTGACGGGGAACCAGCGCCGCCACCACGTGCCCGGCCGGACGAGCGCGAGCACCGGCACCGGCGGCAGGTCGTCGGGCACCGGCTCGAGCTCGTCGAGCAGGGACTCGTCGGCGCCCTCGGGCAGGTCCCGGGGGTCGGTGATGACGTAGCCGGGCTCCCGGACGATGAGCCGGTTGGCGAGGGAGCCGACGAGCAGGCCGGCGAGGCCAGCGAGCACGGGGGCGACCAGGTCCACGGTCGGGCACCCTAGGTTCGGGCCCCCGAGGGGCTGCGGATCAGTGCTTGGCCGACGAGAGGAACTTCAGCAGCAGGTTCTGGTCGAGCTCCCCGTCGCCCTGCGGGGTCGTGGCCTCGGCTGCGGCGCCGTCGGCCTCCGCCTCCTCGACGTCCTCGACCTCGTCGGCATCCGTCTCGGCGTCTTGCGACCAGGCGGCCGACACGGCGGCGGCCGCCTTCGGGCTGAGCAGCGCCAGCTCGGACAGCGGCTCGTCCTCGGCCGGCGCGTCGGCGTCGACGCCCACGGCGAAGGGATCGGGCGCGGCGGCCGGCTCGATGTGGGCGGCCGGCTCCACCTCGGCCTCGACCCCCGGCTCGGCGACTTCGGCAACCGGCTCGGCCACGGGCTCGGCCGGGACCTCGTAGACCGGCACCGGATCGGGCGCCGGCGCGCTCACCATGGCGGCGAAGGCGTCGGCGACGGCCGGCGCCTCGGCCTCGACCTCGGCGGCGTCGACGACCTCGACGGTGACGAGGTCGCGCTCGACGAGGTCGCGCAGGACCCGGCACACCTCGTACTCGCCCTCGACCAGGTGGCGGGCGACGTCGTGGCCGCTGGCCCCGGTGCCCACGCACGCCAGGATGCGCCAGACGTCGGGCGTGACGGTGACGTCCCCGGCGAGCTCGGGCGCCATGCGCACGTGCACGTCGAGGGAGGGCACCACGGCCTCGATCTCCCGCCACTCCTCGAGGCGGGTGCCGGCCACGTCGAGGGCGTCCTCGACCTCGCGGCGCCCGTCGCCCTCCGGCGGCGTCGCGGCGGCGTCGAAGTCGAAGCTGGCGTCGGCGAAGCGGAGCAGCTCGAACAGCACGGCGTCGACGTCGTCGATCGCGCACCGCTCGGCGGCGCCGGCCACCAGGTCGCCGTCGCGCACCCACAGGTGACCGGTGCCCCGGTCGCCGTCGAGGGCCAGGCGGCCGGTCTTCCCCGTGCTCGCGAGGAGCCGGAGCACATCCGGCAGGCTGAACGTCTCGAGGGTCCCGGACAGCGCCACGTCGATCTCTCCTCCGTCAGGCGGGCTTCCGGGCCTGCATCGGCACGTCCGGAGCGGACCTTGAGGAGGAACCGGACAGCGCGGGGCGGGCCCGCCGGGTCAGGCCTCGACGGCGGCGCGCATGACCTCGATCGGGGCCCGCTCGCCCGTCCACGCCTCGAGCTGGCGGGCGGCCTGGTGCACCAGCATCCCGATGCCGCCGACGGTGCGCAGCCCACGCGCCTCCGCAGCGGCGAGCAGGGGCGTGCGGCGGGGGTGGTACACGAGGTCGGCCACCACCGCGCCGGCCGGGAGCGCACCCGGGTCGGCGGCCAGCGTCTCGTCGTCGCCCATCCCGAGCGGCGTGGCGTTCACCAGCAGGTCGGCTTGCGCCAGGTCGTCGTGCCCGCCGACCCGTCCCGCGGCGCCGGCGAGGGCGGCCGCGGTGGCGGCCCGGCCGGGGTCGCGAGCCACCACGACGACGCCCTCCGCGCCGGCGAGGGCCAGCGCCCGGATCACGGCTCGTGCTGCGCCGCCCGCCCCGAGCACGACGCAGCGGCGCCCCGTGGGGTCGACGTCCTCGGCGAGCAGCGAGTCGACGAAGCCGCCGCCGTCGGTGTTGTCGCCCACCAGCCGGTCGCCGTCGCGGCGCAGGCTGTTCACGGCGCCGAGGGCGACGGCATCGGCGCTCAGGGCGTCGACGGCCGCCGCTGCCGGCGCCTTGTGGGGCATGGTCACCGACAGGCCCTCGATGCCGAGGGCGCGCATGCCGTCGAGCGCGGCGCGCACCTGCCCGGGCGGGACGGGGAGGGCGACGTAGGTCCAGTCGAGGCCGAGGGCGCGATAGGCGGCGTTGTGGATGTCGGGCGAGCGCGAGTGGCGCACCGGCCACCCGATGACGCCGGCCATCCGGGTCTCCCCGGTGGGCGGGACCTGGCTCACCGGGCGCTCAGCCGCAGCCGAGGCCCTGGCGGGCGCACTCGGCCTTGGCCCGGTTGAACTCCTGGAACGACTCGGTGAAGAAGTGGTTGCCCTGCTCGTCCTGGAGCACGTAGTAGATCCACGGGCCGTCGACGGGGTTGAGCGCCCCCTCGAGCGACGCCTGGCCCGGCGCGGCGATGGGCGTGGGCGGGAGGCCGGCGATGCGCCGGGTGTTGTACGGCGAGTCGGACTCGAAGTCGAGGTCCTCGCGGCTGCGGCCGCTGATCTCGGCCTCGTACCGGCTCGTGGCGTCGATGCCGAGGGGGATGCCCTCCTCGAGGCGGTTGTACACCACCCGGGCGACCTGGCCCCGCTCGGCGGGCACCCGGGTCTCCTCCTCGATCAGCGAGGCGATGGTGATGATCTCGTAGGGCGTGCGACCGAGCTCGGCCGAGCGCGCCTCGATGTCGAGGGCCCGGAGCCGGGCGTCCATCTCGCCGACGAGGCGCTGCAGGAACGCCTTCTCGTCGACGTCCTCGTCGATCTCGTAGGTGTCCGGGAACAGCAGGCCCTCGAGCGAGGTGACCTCCGGCGGCTGGAACGCGCTGCGGACCTCACCGGAGTCGATGGCCGCCTGGAAGCCCTCGAGGGTCCAGCGGTCGACGCCGTCGGCGAGCCGGGGCAGGATCTCGGCGACGGTGAGGCCCTCGGGGATCGTCACCCGCTCGAGCTCCGGCGGGCGTGGGCCCTGGTCGAGCACGTCGACCGCCTCGTCGAAGGACATGTTGGTGCGGAACTCGTAGTCGCCGGCCTGGAACGGCCCGACGCTGTTCAGCCGGGTCCAGTACCCCCACACCGTGGAGGAGCTGATGACGCCCTCGTCGGCGAGCAGCGCCCCGATGTCCTCGGTGGTGGAGCCGTTCGGGATCGTGACCGCCACGGGTTCGCCGGGCGGGCCGGGCGGGTCGATGCGGTCCTGCACCTCGCCCCAGGCGAAGAGCCCGGCGCCGGCGATGATCGCCAGCACGACGAGCAGCACGGCGAGCACGACGGCGAAGCGCTTCCCGGTGCCGGACGGCTCGCGGTAGTCCTCCCACTCGCCCTCGGCCCAGGGCTCCTCGAGGTCCCAGTCGTCGGCGGGGTCGCGCTGGTTCGTCCAGTGGTCGGTCACGACAGCTCCTCGGGGGTGGGGGGGGGTCGGGCGTCGAGCCACGCCTGCAGGATCACGGCGGCGGCCACCTTGTCGACGACGCGCCGGCGGGCCTGGGCCCGCATCTGCTGCTCCATCAGCGACCGCTCGGCGGTGACGGTGGACAGGCGCTCGTCCCAGGTCTCGACGGGGACGTCGAGGGCGGCGGCCAGCTCGTCGACCTCGGCCAGCACCCGCTGCGCGGCCGGGCCGAGCGAGCCGTCGAGCGACCGCGGCAGCCCGACGACCACGACCTCGGCCTCGGTCTCGGCGACGTGCTCGGCGATGCGCCGGTGGTCGGTGCGGCGGTCGCCCGAGCGGGCGAGCACCTCGTAGGGCGTGG
>JBKHXT010000041.1:0-32878 GCA_046565885.1 Acidimicrobiia bacterium | reverse complement strand
GGCTGCAGCCAGCGCCGCAGCTTGCGGTGGTGCAGGAGGACGAACCGCTCGCCGGCGGCGTCGACCACGAGCGCCGAGCCGGTGAGGTGCCCCTCCTCGCAGGAGCGGTGGAGGGCGTCGTCGTGGGCGTCGAGGAACTCGAGCACCGTCCGGCGGTGCGGCTCGGCACCCGGAGCGACGTCGGCCGCCTCGATGGCCTTCCGGGCGTCGGCCAGGTCGTCCGACGGCCGCAGCGCCGGGTCGTCGGCGGCGAGGAGGGCGTCGTCGGGCACACCGGCAGGGTACGTGGGCGCCCCGACCGAGCGGACCGATCGGCGCGTTCGTGCCCGCAGCGGACACCAGCGCGCCGATCGGCGCGCTCGGCCCGGGGGGTCAGCGCCGGGAGACGTTGGGGTCGTCGGCGACGTACCAGCGCCACGGGTGCTCGGCCCCGGCGGACAGGCCGATGCGCGTCGCCTGCACGGGCTCGGTCGGCGGCGGCGTGCCGTCGTCGAGGAGCTGCACCGGTCCGCCGGCGAGCAGGTCGACGCCGTCGTGGACGCCGTGGAGGCCGAGGGCCTGGGCGAGCTTGGCCGGGCCGCTGCACAGGTCGCGGTCCCGGCGGGCGGCGGGGCCCCGGGCGGCCCGCATGGCATCGACGCCCTCGAGCGGCTGGAGCGCCCGGATCAGCACGGCCACGCCCTCGTCCTCGTCGCCGCACACCACGTTCACGCACCAGTGCATCCCGTAGGTGAAGTACACGTAGAGCAGGCCCGCCGGCCCGAACATGGTGGCGTTGCGGGGCGTGCGGCCGCGGTAGGTGTGGGCGCCGGGGTCGATGGGGCCGCAGTAGGCCTCGACCTCGACGATGCGCCCGCTGCGCCGGCCCTCCGGTGCGTCGTGGGCGAGGACCTTGCCGAGCAGCTCGGGGGCCACCTCGCGGGGATCGCGGGCGAGGAACGAGCGCTCGACCGGCCTCATCCGCCCGCCGACGCCCGCAGCGCCTCCACCGACGCCACCTCGTCCGGGCGCAGGTTCGGGTCGGCGAGCCGGCGGGCGCACACCACGGCCAGGGCCCGGCGGGCGGCGGCCGCGTCGACCCTTGCCAGGTAGGCGGACAGCAGCCGCCGGCGCAGCACGGCGGCGGCGACCCGTTCGAGCCGGCCGCCGTCGGGGATGCCGGTCGCGAGCAGCATCCAGGTGGTGGCCAGGTCGGCCGCCCGGTCGCCGGCGGCGGCGTTCGACCAGTCGATCACCACGGGCCCGTCCGGCGAGCAGATCACGTTGCCCGGGTGCAGGTCGAGGTGGAGCACGTGCCCGCCGTCGAGCGGGGGCACCTCGCCGAGGCGCCGGTGCAGGTCGGCGAGCAGCCGCCCGTGCGCCGCCGTGGTCCACGGTCGGCGCTTGATCTCCTCGATGGCCACCGGCCCCTCGACCCGGTCCATCACCAGGTCGCGCCCGTCGACGTCGTGCACCGCCGGCACGGGGAAGCCGTGGGCGTGCAGGTGCGACTGGATGGCGGCCTCGCCCGAGGAGTCGTGGTCGGTGCGGTAGCGGCGCAGCACCCGGCCGCCGCTGACGTCGTACACGTCGGCCGCCCGCCCCCGCCCGACGAGCGGACCCGGGTCAGGCACCGACGGCCGCTCGGAACTCGTCGGGCACGGCCATCTTCTCCAGCGTGCCCCGCCGCACGCCGACGTAGGTCATGGTCGCCTCGAACAGCGCCTCGCCGTCGCAGCTGCCGGCGTAGGCGACGTCGAAGGACGTGGTGCCGATGCGGCTGACCCGGATGTCGATGTCGACCCGGTCGCGCAGCCGGGCGGGCGCCGTCCAGGTGATCGTCGCCGCCTTCACCATCACGTCCCAGTCCCCGCCGGCGAAGTCCATCTCGAGGTCCCGGAAGAAGGAGTCGGCGAGGTCGTCGCACCAGCGCAGGTACACGCTGTTGTGCACGACCTGCTGCATGTCGCACTCGGAGTAGCGCACCTCGAGCGAGTAGCGGGTCATCGGGCGTCCTCCAGTCGCCGGCGGTCGGCGTCGATGCGCGAGCGGAACCGCTCGAGCTGGGCGGCGACCGCCTCGGGTCCGGCGCCGCCGTGGGTGGTGCGCATCCGCACCGGCACGCCCGGAGCGATGAGGGCGGCGCCCTCCTCCCCCAGCTCCGGGTGCTCGGCCGCGAGGTCGCGCAGGGACCGGTCGCCGTCGACGGCCTCGCGCACGAGCGCGCCGACCACGGCGTGGGCCTCGCGGAACGGCATCCCCCGCCGCACCAGAAGCTCGGCGAGGTCGGTGGCGGCCGAGGTCTGGGCGTCGGCGGCGGCGGCCATGCGCTCGCGCCGGAAGGTCAGCGTGGCGTACTGGCCGGCCGTGGCCCGCAGGGCGAGGCGCACCTGCTCGACGGCGTCGAACAGCGGCTCCTTGTCCTCCTGCAGGTCGCGGTTGTAGGCGATGGGCAGGCCCTTCAGCGTCGCGAGCAGGCCGGTGAGGTCGCCGATCACCCGCCCGGCCTTGCCTCGGGCCAGCTCGGCGATGTCGGGGTTCTTCTTCTGCGGGAGCATCGAGGAGCCGGTGGAGTAGGCGTCGTCGAGGCGGACGAAGCCGAACTCGTCGCTGCTCCACAGCACGACCTCCTCCCCCATCCGCGAGAGGTGGATCGCCACCATCGTCACCGCGAACAGCGACTCGGCGACGAAGTCGCGGTCGCTCACGGCGTCGAGGCTGTTGTCGAACACGCCGGCGAAGCCGAGGTCCTCGGCGACCGAGGGCGGGTCGAGCGGCAGCGACGACCCGGCGAGGGCACCGGCGCCGAGGGGTGACACGTCGAGCCGGCGGCGGGCGTCGAGCAGGCGGTCGACGTCGCGGGCGAGCGCCCACGCGTGGGCGAGCAGGTGGTGCGCCAGAAGCACGGGCTGGGCCCGCTGCAGGTGCGTGTACCCGGGCAGGTAGGTGTCACCCGCGTCGACGGCGCGGTCGAGCAGCACCTGCTGCAGGGCGACGACGTCGCCGGCCACGGCCAGCAGCTCGCGCTTGCACCACAGGCGCAGGTCGGTGGCGACCTGGTCGTTGCGGCTGCGCCCGGTGTGGATCTTCGCGCCGGCGGAGCCCGCCAGCTCGGTGACCCGGCGCTCCACCGCGGTGTGGATGTCCTCGTCGGACTCGACGAAGCGGAACGTGCCCCCGGCCAGCTCGGCCTCGACCCGGTCGAGGGCGTCGAGGACGGCCGCGACCTCGTCGTCGGTGAGGATGCCGGCCCGGCCGAGCCCACGGACGTGGGCCCGGCTGCCGGCGATGTCGTCGGGGAACAGCCGTTGGTCGAAGGGCAGGCTCACCGTGTAGGCGAGCAGGTCCTCGGCCGGCCCGGACGCGAACCGCCCGTGCCAGAGCGTGTGGCCGTCGCCGTCCGCCATCAGCGCTCCGAGCCCGGGCCCTGGCGCTGGGACCAGGTCTGGATGCCGAGGCCCCACAGCCGGACGAACCCGGCCGAGTCCTCGTGCCGGAAGCTGTCCTCGGCGTCGTAGGTGGCCAGGCCGTAGTCGTACAGGCTCGAGTCGGAGCGGCGCCCCTCGACCTCGCACGTGTTCGGCGCCAGGTGCAGGCGCACCTCGCCGGTGACGTGCTCCTGGGACTTGGCGATGAAGGCGTCGAGCGCCTCGCGCAGCGGCGAGAACCACAGGCCGTCGTAGATGAGCTCGGCGTAGCGGGACTCGAGCCGGTACTTCTCCCGCTGCAGGTCGCGCTCGAGGCAGATGGACTCGAGGTCGACGTGGGCCTTGATGATGGCGAGCGAGGCCGGGCACTCGTAGGTCTCGCGGCTCTTGATGCCGACCCGGCGGTTCTCGACCATGTCGATGCGGCCCCAGCCGTAGGAGCCGACGAGGGCGTTCAGCTCGGCAATGACCTCGCCCGGCGTCTTGGCCTCGCCGTCGATGCTGGTGGGCATCCCCTGCTCGAACCCGACGACGACCGTGCGCTCCTCGGTGGCCGTGGGCTTGGTGAGCAGCCACACGCCCTGGGGCGGCTTCGCCCACGGGTCCTCCATCTCACCGCACTCGATGGCCCGGCCCATCAGGTTGTCGTCGATGGAGTACACCTTCTCCTTCGTCGCCGCGATCGGGATGTCGTGGTCGTAGGCGTAGTAGATGGCGTCCTCGCGGGTCATGCCCCACATGCGCACGGGGGCGAGGATCTCGAGGTCGGGGGCCAGCGCCCGGGTCGAGACCTCGAAGCGCACCTGGTCGTTGCCCTTGCCGGTGCAGCCGTGGCCGACGGCGTCGGCGCCGAACTCGCGGGCGGCGGCGACGAGGTGCTTCACGATGACCGGCCGCGACAGCGCCGACACCAGCGGGTAGCGGTTCTCGTAGAGGGCGTTCGCCCGCAGCGCCGGCATGCAGAAGTCCCGGGCGAACTCCTCGCGGGCGTCGACGACGACGGCCTCGGTGGCGCCGGCGGCCAGGGCCCGCTGCTTCACGACGTCCCAGTCCTCGGCGGCCTGGCCGACGTCGACGGCGAGCGCGATGACCTCGACGCCCTCGTTCTCGATGAGCCAGCGGACGGCGACGGAGGTGTCGAGGCCGCCGCTGTAGGCGAGGACGACTCGCTTGGCCATGGTGGGGGCTCCTTGTGGTGCTTCGGGCGGCGGGTGCGCGGTACGCAGCCGCTGCCAGTTTCGTACAGGGGGGACTTCGCTAGAGGCCGGCGAGGTCGCTGATCTGGCGGGCGACGGCCTTGCCGGTGGTGCGCTCGGCGCAGACGAGCAGGAGGGTGTCGTCGCCGGCGACGGTGCCGAGGACGTCGGGGAGGCCGGCCCGGTCGAGCGCCGAGCCGACGACGTGGGCGGAGCCGGGCGGCGTGCGCAGCACGACGAGGTTGTGGGAGTGGGCCACCTCGACCACCCACTCGCTGCACACCCGGCGGAGGTGGTCCTCGGGGGCGACGGCGTCGCGGGGCACGGCCGGCACGGCGTAGACGGTCTCGCCGCCGGGCACGCGCACCTTGATGGCGCCGATGTCCTCGAGGTCGCGGGAGACGGTGGCCTGCGTCGCCACCACGCCGTCGGCGGCGAGGAGGTCGACCAGCTGCTCCTGGGTGGAGACGGCGTGGTCCTCGAGCAGCCGCTGGATGCGGTGCTGGCGCTGGGGCTTGGTGAGCCGGGGGGTCCGTCCGCTCATCGGATGGCCTCGACCTCGACCAGCCAGCGGAACAGCCCGATCATGGCGTGCATGCGGTTGTGCGCCTGCACGTACATCCGCGACCGCGGCCCGTCGGCGACCGACTCGGCCACCTCCTCGCCGCGGTGGGCGGGCAGGCAGTGCATGAAGATCGCCTGGTCGCCGGCGGCGGCCATCACCCGGTCGTCGACCTGGAAGCCCTCGAAGGCGCGTCGCCGGGCCTCGGCCTCCTCCTCCTGGCCCATCGAGGCCCACACGTCGGTGTGGACGGCGTCGGCGCCCTCGGCCGCCTCCTCGGGGTGCGTGGTGACGAACGGGGCGGTCTCGAGCCCGGCGAGGCGGAGCCGCTCGACGTCGACGCCCGTGGGCCCGTAGCCCACCGGCGAGGCGATGCGGATGTCCATGCCGCACATGGCGGCGCCGAGGGTGAGGCTCCGGGCGACGTTGTTGTAGTCGCCGACCCAGCACACGGTGCGCCCGGCCAGTGCGCCGAGCTCGTCGCGCATGGTCTTCAGGTCGGCGAGGGCCTGGCACGGGTGCCCGAGGTCGGACAGCAGGTTGATGACCGGCACGGGCGACGCGGCGGCGAGCTCGTCGAGGATGCGGTGCTCGAAGACCCGGGCGCCGAGCGCGCAGTGGAAGCCCGCGAGCACCTTGGCGATGTCGCCGGCGGGCTCGCGGGTTCCGATGCCGACCTCAGTGTCGCTGAAGGTCACCGGGTGGCCGCCGAGGCGGGCGACGGCGGCCTCAGAGGAGTGGCGGGTGCGCAGGCTCGGCTTCTCGAAGTAGAGCCCAACGCTGCGCCCGGCGAGCTCGCCGGTCACCGCAGCGTCGGCGGCGAGCGGTCGGTCGCAGAGGTCGAGCACCCGGACCAGCTCGCCCGGCGTGAGGTCGTCGATCTCGAGCAGGTGGCGCGTGGGGATCACGACCCGCTCCCGTCGAGCACGGCGGCGATGAGGGACACGGCCTCGTCGATCTCCTCGTCGGCCACGGTCAGGGGCGGCGCGAGCCGCAGCGCCGTGGGCGTCACGGCGTTCACGACCAGGCCCCGGTCGAGCAGCTCGGCGGCGACCGCCTTGCTGTCGCGGCCCACCCGGTCGACGTCGAGCTCGGCTGCGAGGAGCAGGCCCAGGCCACGGACCTCGGTCACGGCGTCCAGGTCGAGCAGGGCCCGGCGCAGCCGATCGCCGGCCTTCCGGGCGACGGCGGGGATGTCGAGGCGGCGCATCTCGGCGAGCACCGCCCGGGCGGCGCTGGCGGCCAGCGGCTGGCCGCCGTAGGTGGTGGCGTGGTCGCCGGGCTCGAACGCGGCGGCCACGTCGCGCCGGGCGGCGCAGGCGCCGATGGGCATGCCGTTGCCGAGCGCCTTGGCCATCGTGACCACGTCGGGCTGGACGCCGAAGTGCTGGTAGCCGAACCACTCCCCCGTCCGGCCGAGGCCGGTCTGGACCTCGTCGACCATGAGCAGGATGCCCCGCTCGCGGCACAGGCGCTCGACGCCCTGGAAGTACTCGGCGCTGGCCGGGTTGACGCCGCCCTCGCCCTGCACCGGCTCGAGGAGCACGGCGGCGACGGACGCGTCGAGCGCCTGCTCGAGCTCGGCCAGGTCGTTCCAGGGGACGTGACGGAACCCCTCGGGCAGCGGCTGGAACGCCTCCCACTTCTGCGGCTGTCCGGTGGCGTGGAGGGTGGCGAGCGTGCGGCCGTGGAACGAGGCGAACGCGCACACGACGGTGTGCCGGCCCCGGCCGCCGAACTTGCGGGCCAGCTTGATGGCGGCCTCGTTCGACTCGGCGCCGGAGTTGCAGAAGAACACCTGGTACGGCTGCGCCCGGTCGTCGCCGGCGCGCAGCAGCTGGTCGAGCTGGACGGCCACCTCCCACCCGGGCTCGGTCCCGAACAGGTTCGAGACGTGGCACAGGGTGCGGGCCTGCTCGGCGACGGCGTCGGCGACCACCGGGTTGGCGTGGCCGAGCGACGTGACCGCCAGGCCCGACAGGAAGTCGAGGTAGCGGGTGCCGTCGCCGTCCCACAGCTCGGTGCCGGCGCCGCGCACGAAGCGGACCTTCGGCGGCCCGTAGGTGGGCATGAGCGGGCAGGCGTCGAGCTCGCCCGGCGCGCCCATGGCGCTGCGGTGCTGCGGGTCGGTCACGGCCGGGCCCCCTCGGTGGTCTGCGGGTGGCGGGTGATCATGGTCCCGACCCCCTCGTCGGAGAACAGCTCGAGCAGCACGGCGTGCTCGACGCGACCGTCGACCAGGTGCGCGGCGGGCACGCCCTGCTCGACGGCGGACACGGCGGCCTCGATCTTCGGGATCATCCCGCCGGTGAGCTCGCCGTCGGCGATCATCCGGCGCAGCTCGCCGACGGTGGCGCTGGCGATGAGGCTGTCGGGGCGCTCGACGTCGGCGAGCAGGCCGGGGACGTCGGTGAGGTAGATCACCTTCTCGGCGCGCAGCGAGGCGGCCAGGGCGCCGGCGACGGTGTCGGCGTTGATGTTGTACGCCTGGCCCTCGGCGCTGCCGCCGATGGTGGAGACGACCGGGATCAGGTCCTCGGCGAGCAGCCGGTGCAGGATCGCCGGGTTCACCGACTCGACGTCGCCGACGAAGCCGAGCTCGGGGTCGCGGGCCACGGACGTGATGAGCCCGCCGTCCTCGCCGGACAGCCCGACGGCCAGCGGGCCGTGGGTGTTGATGGCGCCGACGAGGTCGCGGTTGACCTTGCCGACCAGCACCATGCGGGCGACGTCGAGGGTGTCGGCGTCGGTGACCCGCAGCCCGTCCTTGAACTGCGACTCGATGCCGAGCCGGCCGAGCAGCTCGCCGATCTGGGGCCCGCCGCCGTGGACCACGACCGGGCGGATGCCGACGGCCTGGAGCAGCACGATGTCGGCGGCGAAGGAGTCGGCGAGTGCGGCGTCGACCATGGCGTTGCCGCCGAACTTGACGACGACGACCTTCTGGCGGAACCGCTGGATGTACGGCAGGGCCTCGAGCAGCAGCTGGGCCCGGGTGAGGGCGTCGGTCACGGGAGCAGGCCCGTCAGCGGGAGGCCGGTGGTCTCGGGCAGGCCGGCCAGCACGTTGGCGCACTGGATGGCCTGGCCGGACGTGCCCTTCACGAGGTTGTCGATGGCGGAGATCACGAGCAGGCGGCCGGTGCGCTCGTCGTGGCGGACCGTGAGGTGGGCGCAGTTCGAGCCGGCCACCGCCTTGGTCTGCGGGATGCGCTCGTCCACGACGACGAAGGGCTCGCCGGCGTAGGTGTCGGCCAGGCACGCCAGCAGGTCGTCCCGGGAGGCGCCGGCCG
Source organism: Acidimicrobiia bacterium (assembly GCA_046565885.1). Classification (GTDB taxonomy): domain Bacteria; phylum Actinomycetota; class Acidimicrobiia; order Acidimicrobiales; family Salinilacustritrichaceae; genus Salinilacustrithrix. The sequence continues at coordinate 24,421 of JBKHXT010000041.1, read as the reverse complement.
CCGGCGTGGCGTAGATCGTCGACAGGATCCCCCGGGTCATCGGCACGAGGTGCGGCGTGAACAGCACCTGGGCGCCGGTGGCCTGCTCGATCTCGGGCGTGTGCCGGTGGTCGAGGAGGCCGTAGGCGGTCATGTTCTCGGACGCCGAGGCGAAGGTCGTGTGCGGCTTGGGCGGCCGGCCGGCGCCGCTCAGCCCGGAGGCGGCGTCGACGATGGCCGACGGCTCGACCAGCCGGTTGCGCACGAACGGCGCGAGCGCGAGGGCGGCACCGGTCGGGTAGCAGCCGGCGACCGCCACCAGGTCGGCGCCGGCCAGCTCGTCGCGGAACAGCTCGGGGATGCCGTAGGCCGCCTCGGCCAGGAGGTCGGGGGCCGGGTGCGCCTGCCCGTACCAGTCGACGTAGAGCTGGGGGTCCTTCAGCCGGAAGTCGGCGGCGGCGTCGACGATCCACTTCACCCGCCCCCGGAGCTCGGGCACGATCGCCTGGCTGAGCCCGTGCGGCAGCCCGAGGAACACGAGGTCGAGACCGTCGCAGTCGTCGACACCGGCCTCCGTGAAGACGAGGTCCGGGTAGGCGGCGGCCAGGTTCGGGTACAGCTCGGCGACCGGCGTGCCGGCCTGGCTGTCGGCGCCGGCCAGCCGCACGTCGAGCTCGGGGTGGCCGGCGGCGAGGCGCAGCAGCTCCGAACCGGCGTAGCCGGAGGCGCCGAGGATGCCGACCGAGATCATGGCGCGCAGCCTATCCGTGGTACTGCATGAGTATGCAATCGGTTCCGGGGCTGTCCGGATAGGGAGGGCCATGGCCGAGTTCCCGTTCCGCTTCACGCCCACCTACCGCCGCCTGGCGCTGCCCTTCGGGGTGCGGCCCGAGCGCGCGCTCGTCGTCGTCGACGACGGCGAGCTGGATGCGCGGTTCGGTCCGTGGCGGGTGCGCACCCCGGTCGCCAACGTGGCCGGCACCGAGCGCACGGGCCCGTTCCAGCTGGCCAAGACGGCCGGCCCGGCGCACCTGTCGTTCGCCGACCGCGGCCTCACGTTCGCGACGAACGGCGAGGCCGGGCTGTGCATCCGGTTCCACACGCCGGTCCGCGGGATCGATCCGGTGGGCGCCATCCGCCACCCGGGCCTCACGGTGACCGTCTCCGACCTCGACGGGCTCGCCGCGGCGCTCGCCCGCTGAGCGTCAGGCGCCGGACGTCGAGCGGAACGACGACTCGTCGTCGGACACGTCCTCGGGGTCCTGCCAGGACACCTCGATGCGCTGCTCGGGTCGCCGGTGCTCGTTGCGGACGATCCGGTCCAGGGCCTCCCGGTCGGCGTCGGTGAACGGCGGCTGGGCGAGCCGGCGCGGCCACAGGCCGTTCTGGCCGACGACGGACGCCTCGACGGCGAGGACGGCGGCCCGGGCGACCAGGTTCACCCAGGCGATCGTCACGAGCGCCAGGCCGAAGGCTCCGTAGAGGTCGTCGAGCTGGGCGAGGCGCCGGCTGACCAGCCACTGCCCGCCGTAGCGCAGGGCCTCCCAGGCGACGCCGGTCAGCAGGGCGGGCACGGCGAGCGAGCGCCAGGGGACGACAGGCGGCGTGACGATGCGCAGGCCGAGGAAGAGGAACAGGGCGTTGAGGAGCACGACCCCGACGACGCTCGGCGCCCGGACGGCCACGGTGGTCGGGGCGAAGGCGCCGGCCCACCACGCCACCGTCGAGACGAGGGCGCCGGCGCCGAGCGTGGCGAAGAGCAGCCCGGCCCGCCAGAGGCGACCGAAGAACCCGGGCCGCTGGACGCCCTCGACGTTCCAGATCTGGCTCATGACGAGCTGCGCCGAGTTGTACATGCCGGTGGCGCCCCACAGCAGACCGCCGATGGACAGCACCACCACGATGCTCTGGAGCTGCAGCGGCTCGGCCTCCTGCTGCAGCCGGTCGCCGATGACGGGGAGCTGCTCGGCCACCGTGTCGACGACGCGCTGGCGCAGCTGCTCGTCACCAACCATCACGTTGTTCACCACGGTCAGGAGCAGCACGAGGAGCGGGAACAGGGCCAGGAAGGCGTAGTGCGTGACGAGCGCGGCGAAGGCGCTCCCCCGGTCGTCGGCGTACTTGCGCACCACGGCCACGAGGAAGCCGACGGTCCGCTGCTGCGTCTGCCAGCGGTCGAAGCGGCGGACGGCGCGCTCGGGCAGCGCCGGGCCGTCCTCGTCCTGGTGGGGTTCGCTCATGTGCTCGGTTCTCCGGGTCGGACGTACCCGGCGGACCGGCGGCTAGAAGCGCTCGGCGCCCGTCTGGCGGTGCGGGTCGGGGAAGTCGCGGTACAGCGACGCCCGGAAGTTCACGACCAGCTGGTTGACGCCGTGGTGCGCGCCCTCCACCGGTTCGGTGCGGGTGGACACCAGGCGGAAGGCCTCGTCGAGCTGGGCGAGGTCGCGGGTCTCGATCAGGATCTTGAACTCGCCCCCGGCCCCGAGGCCGAGCTTGCGGCGCAGCAGCCGCCACGACTCGATCGAGCCGTCGGCCGCCAGGGCGCCGAGGTAGCGCTCGATCGCCCGCACGAACGTGACGTCCCGCACGCCGGGGCGCAGGTCGACCTCGATCTCGTAGACGTCCACGGCCTCACCCCCGCAGGCTGGCCCGGTGGGCGGCTTCGACCGCCTCGATCATCCGCTGACGGACCTCGCCCACCTCGGCGTCGGTCAGGGTGCGGTCGGTGGCCTGCAGCCGGACCCGGTACGCGAGCGACCGGCGTCCCTCGCCCACCCCCTCCCCGCGGTAGGTGTCGAACAGGCGCACGAAGCCCAGCAGCTCGCCCGCCGCCTGCTCGATGGTGGCGGCGACGTCGGTGGCGGACACGTCGTCGGGCACCTCGAAGGCGAGGTCGATGTCCGAGGACGGGAAGCGGCTGACCGGCACGTACCGGGGCTCGCCGTGCGGGTGGGCCAGGAGCCGGTCGAGGTCGACCTCGAGCCAGGCGACCCGGCCGGGGATGTCGAAGGCGGCGAGCACGTCGGGATCGACCTCCCCCACCGCGCCCACCGGCTCGCCCTCGACCCGGACCACGCCCGAGCGCGTGGGGTGCAGCCCCGGCATCTCGGCGTTGGCGACGTCGGCGTGCGGGACGGACAGGCCGTCGCAGATGGTCCGCCACGCCTGCACGGCGGCGGTCGCGTCGGCGCCGGCGACGATCATCGCCAGCTGCTCGCGCTCGTCGGGCAGCTCGGCCCCGGGGTCGGTGGGTCGGCGGAAGACGTGGCCGATCTCGAACAGGGCGATGTCCTCGTTGCGGTGGCCCACGTTGTGACGCACCGCCTTGAGCAGGCCGGGCAGCAGCGAGGTGCGCAGCACCGACTCCTCGGCCACCAGCGGGTTGGTGATCGTGATGCCGTCGCCGGGGAGGCCGGCGCGCTCCAGGTCGCCCGGGGCCAGGAACGGCATGGGCGTCGCCTCGGCGCAGCCGAGCCCGGTCATGATCGTGCGCAGCCGGCGCCGCTCGAGCTGGCGGGGGGTGAGGCCGCCCGACAGCGTCGAGACCGGCATGGTCTTGCCGAGGCGCCCGTAGCCGTACATGCGGCCGACCTCCTCGACGACGTCGATCTCCACCTCGGAGTCGAGCCGGTACGAGGGCAGGGCCACGGTCATCGGCGAGTCGTCGCCGTCGCCGAGCTCGGTGGTGAACCCGATCGGGTCGAGCAGGTCCTTCATCTCCCGGGCGCTGAGCGCCGAGCCGAGGACGGCGTTCACCCGGGCGGGCCGGACCTGGATGGGCGTGCGGTCGGGCAGCTGGCCCCGCTCGTCGACGAGGCCGTCGGTGACCTCGCCCACGGCGCCGCCGAGCAGCTCGACGAAGCGGTCCTGGGCGAGGTCGATCCCGAACGGGTCGACGCCGCGCTCGAAGCGGGCGGACGCCTCCGAGCGCAGGCCGAGCCGGCGGCTCGACTTGGCGATGGGCATGCGCTCGAACCAGGCCATCTCGACGACGACGTCGGTGGTCGACTCAGAGATCTCGGTGTCGGCGCCGCCCATGATCCCGGCGATGCCGACCGGCGCGTCGTCGCCGTCGCAGATCAGCAGCTCCTCGGAGGTCAGCGTGCGCTCGACGTCGTCGAGGGTCGTGATGGTCTCGCCGTCGCGGGCCCGGCGCACCCGGAAGCCGGGGCCGGCGAGGGTGGCGAGGTCGTAGGGGTGCGACGGCTGGCCCAGCTCGAGCATCACGTAGTTCGACACGTCGACCACGTTGTTGATGGGGCGCATGCCGAGGAGGGTGAGGCGGTTGGCGATGAGCGGGTCGGACGGTCCGACGGTGACACCGCGCAGCACGCGCGCCGTGAACCGACCGCAGCGGTCGGGGTCGACGATCTCGACGCTGACCAGCTCGGACGTCGGCGTCCCGCTGGTGGCGACCGTCGGCGACGGGAGGGCGAACGGCAGGCCGAGGCGGGCGGCGAGGTCGCGGGCGATGCCGGCCACCGACATGGCGTCGGGCCGGTTCGGGTTGGTCTCGAGGTCGTAGAGGACGTCGGCCTCGATGCCGAGCGCCTCGGTGAGCGGCGTGCCGGGGTCGAGGTGCTCGGGCAGGATCAGGATGCCGTCGTGGCCGCCGGGCAGGCCGATCTCGTCCGGGGCGCAGAGCATGCCGTTCGACCACTCGCCGCGCAGCTTGCGCCGGGCGATCTCCATGCCGTTCGGCATCGTCGTGCCGAGGGTGGCCAGGGGCACCAGGTCGCCGACGGCCATGTTGAACGCGCCGCAGCAGATCTGCAGCGGCTCGCCGTCGCCGGCGTCGACGTCGACCAGCTGGATCTTGTCGGCGTCCGGGTGCGGGCGCAGGTCGAGCACCTTCGCCACGACGATGCCCTCGAGCCCCTCGCCGATGCGGTCCATCGACTCGACGGGCGTGCCGAGGTCGCCGAGGGTGAGGCCGAGCTCGTCGGGGTCGAGGTCGGCGGGGAGCGGCGTGAAGTCGCGCAGCCAGGAGAGGAGGACCTTCATGCGTTGCTCCTAGAACTGGCGCAGGAAGCGGACGTCGTTGGTGATGAGCTCGCGCAGGTCGTCGACGCCGGCCTTGGTGACGGCGAGGCGCTCGATGCCGAAGCCGAACGCGAAGCCGGTGAACTCCTCCGGGTCGATGCCGCAGTTGCGCAGCACGTTCGGGTGCACCATGCCGCAGCCGCCCAGCTCGAGGAACGTGCCGTCGGGGCGGATGATGTCGAACTCGGCCGAGGGCTCCGTGAACGGGAAGTACGCAGGGCGCAGGCGCGACGAGAAGTCGCCGCCGAAGTACGCCTTGGTGAAGCGGTCGATGGTGCCGGCGAGGTCGGTGAGCGTGATGCCCCGGTCGACGACGAGGCCCTCGATCTGGTGGAACACCGGCAGGTGCGTGGCATCGGCGGTGTCCTGGCGGAACGTGCGGCCCGGCATGACCGAGTAGATGGGCGGCGCCTGCTCCTGCATGACCCGGACCTGCACCGGCGAGGTGTGGGTGCGCAGCAGCGTGCGACCCGGCTCGCCGAAGTCGACGTAGAGCGTGTCGTACATGTCGCGGGCCGGGTGGCCCTCGGGGAAGTTGAGGGCCTCGAAGTTGTAGAAGTCGGTCTCGACCTCGGGACCCTCGGCCACGGTGAAGCCGAGCCCGACGAAGACGTCCTCCAGCTCCATGATCGCCTGGGTGACGAGGTGGAGGTGGCCGGCCCTCGAGCGGGCGAGCACCTCGGTGAGGTCGAGGCGGTCGGCCTCGAGCTGCTCGCCACGGGCGGCGCGGCCGAGCTCGTGGCGGCGCTCGTCGGCGACGGCCTCCAGCGCCTCGATGGCCTCGTTCACCGCCTGGCCGACCTGCTTGCGCTCGTCCGGCTCGAGCCCGCCGAGGCGGCGCTTGAAGTCCTTGAGCGAGCCCTTCTTGCCGAGCGCCGAGCGCTCGGCCTCGTCGAGCTGGTCGAGGCTCGCGGCCGACTCGATCCGGGTCCGCGCCTCGCCGGCGATGCGTTCGAGCTCCTCGATCATGCGCGCGCAACCCTGCCCGACCGGGGCGGCGGCAGGCAAAGGCCTTCGGCGGCCGAGCGGTGGCACGATCGTGGCGTGGGCCGGAGCCGCGAGGGCGCTGGGGAGTCTGATCGGGGCGGGCGGGCGCACGTCCGGGTCTCGGCCACGACGCTCCCCACGCCGGACGTGCCCCGCCTCGCCGGGTTCTACGAGGCGCTCCTCGGCTGGGACCGGGTCGACGACGAACCGGGGTGGGTCCGCCTGCGACCGCCGGCCGGCGGGCCCGGGCTCTCGTTCCACCACGACGACGCGTTCCGGCGGCCGACGTGGCCGGGCACGGGCGACGAGCAGTGGGCGACCGCGCACCTCGACCTCGCCACCGACGACGTGGAGGCCACCGTCGCCCGGGCGGTCGAGCTCGGCGCCACCGTGGCCGAGCACCAGCCGCAGCCGTCGGTGCGGGTGCTCCTCGACCCGGACGGCCGGCCGTTCTGCGTGTTCGCCGGCGCCGCCCGGGGTGAGCACGACGCCGTCGACTGGAACGGCGTGACCCCGCCCGACTGACCGTTCCTCCCCTGCGGATCGACCGCTAGCGGTCGATCCGCCCGGACGGAACGATGGGTCAGGCGTCGCCGTGCTCGCGCTCGAAGGCGTCGGTCGGCAGGGTGAAGGTGAAGGTGGCGCCCTCGCCGGGCGGTGAGGCGGCCGTGAGCTCGCCGCCGTGGGCCTCGACCAGGCCCCGGCTGATCCACAGGCCGAGCCCGGTGCCCGTGGGGCGGCCGTGGTCGCGGCGGAAGAACTTCGTGAACACGCGGGGCAGATCGTCCTCGGGGATGCCCTCGCCCCGGTCGGACACCGAGACGGCGACGTCGCCGCCCTGCAACCGGGCGTCGACGGCCATGCCCGTGGGCGAGCCGTACTTGGCGGCGTTCTCGACCAGGTTGGTGAGCACCTGCTCGAGCTTGTCCGGGTCGGCGTAGACCTGGGGCACGTCGTCGGCGACCGTCACGGCGCAGTCGAGGTCGGGGTACGACATGCGGACCTTGTCGACCACGGCGGCGGCGAGGGCGCCGACGTCGACCATCTGGCGGCGGAGCACGAGGCGGCCGGTCTCGAGACGGCTGATGTCGAGCAGCTCGGTGACGAGGCGGGTGACCCGGTCGGCGTCGTGGTGGACCTGGGCGAGCATCTCGCGCTTCTTGTCGTCCTCGATGCGCTCCCAGCGGTTCAGCAGCAGCGAGACGTAGCCCTTCACCGACGTGAGCGGCGAGCGCAGCTCGTGGGAGACGGTGGAGATGATGGCGATGCCGGAGCGGTCGCCCACCGGGCGGGCGCTGAGCACCGTGGTGCCACCGGCCTGGCGGGCGGTGACGGTGACGGCGACGTCGTGGCCGTCGGCGTGGGCGAGGAGGAGCTCGACCTCGTGGCCCGGGCCCGGCCACACGTCGGCGCCCACGGGGTCGCCCATGGCGTCGCGCACGGCGAGCGCCTCGACTGCGGGCCGTCCGGTGCGACCGTCGAGGCCCCCGAGCAGCTCGACGGCGGCGGCGTTGCCGGCCGTGAGCGTGCCGTCGGCGTCGACGGCGAGGGCGGCGTCCGGGAGGGCGTCCCAGCCGAGGTCGGTCACGGCGACGTGCGCCGCTGCCGGGCGGCCTCGAAGGCGACGACGGTGCCGGTCATGGCCACGTTCAGCGACTCGACCCGGCCCGCCATGGGGATGCGGACGGCGAGGTCGGCGGCGGCGACCACGTCGGCCGGCAGGCCGTGGGCCTCGTTGCCGAGCAACACGGCCACGTCGCCCCGGAGGTCGACGTCGTCGAGGCCCACCGAGGCGTCGAGGGCGGTGGCCAGCGTGGTCATGCCCGCACCTCGGAGGCGGTGCAGCGCCTCCGGCGCGGACCCCTCGACGAGCACGGGGACCCGGAACAGCGACCCCGCGGACGCCCGGACCGCCTTGGGGTTCCACAGGTCCACCGCATCGGCGCAGGATACGACCGCCGAGGCGCCGGCGGCCTCCGCGACCCGCAGCAGCGTGCCGGCGTTGCCCGGGTCGGCGACGCCGACGAGCACGAGGACGAGCCCCCGCAGCACCTCGTCGCCCGGCGGCGTGGGCAGCGCCGCCAGCGCCGCCACGGGCTGGGCGGTGACCGGCGAGGTCACCTTGGCGAGCACGCCGTCGGCCACGGCCCGCACGGGCACCCCGGCGGAGCGAGCGAGCTCCAGCACGTCGTCGGGCGCCGCCGGCTCGGCGTAGACCTCGACCACGTCGACGCCGGCCTCGAGGGCCTCGGCCACCAGGGTGGGGCCGTCGACGACGAAGCGACCCGCCTCCAGACGCGCCCTGCGGCGCCCCGAGAGGCGCCGCAGGTTCGTCATCGCATCGGACCGGGGTCCGAGCCGCTCGGTCAGGCCGCGCCCTCCTGGGCGCCGAGGGCCTGGTCGGCCACGCCGACGAGGGCGGCGAAGGCCGCCGGCTCGGTGACGGCGAGGTCGGCGAGGTGCTTGCGGTCGACCTCGACGCCCGCCTCCTTCAGGCCGGCGATGAACCGGCTGTAGGACGTGCCGTTCTGGCGGCAGGCGGCGTTGATCCGCTGGATCCAGAGCTTGCGCATCTCGCCCTTGCGCGCCCGACGGTCGCGGAACGCGTAGTCCATCGAGTGCATGACCTGCTCGTTGGCCGAGCGGAAGGTGCGGCTCTTGTTGCCGTAGTAGCCCTTCGCCCGACCGAGCACCTGCTTGCGGCGCTTCTTGCTGTGGACGCCGCGCTTGACGCGTGCCATGTCGTTCTCCTCTCAGGTGGTGCGTTCGGCTACTGGGCGAGCATGCGCTTGATGCGCTTCTCGTCGGCCTTGCTGACGATCTCGTCGCCCTTCAGGCGGCGGAGGCGCTTCGAGGTGAAGCGCTCGTTGCCGTGGTGGCGGTTGGCCTGGCGGCGGCTCACCTTGCCGCTGCCGGTGATCTTGAAGCGCTTGGCCGACGTGCGGTGGGTCTTCATCTTGGGCATGGGTCTTCCTTGCGTCGTCGACGTCTGGGGGGATGCGGGCGGCAGGGCCGGCGATCTACTCGGACGTGTCGGTGGGGGTGTCGGCGGCCGGCTGGTCGTCGGCGGCCTCCGCCTCGGCGGCGGCGGCCTTGGCGGCGGCCTGGGCCTTCTTGTCCGGCCCGAGGACCATCGTCATCTGGCGACCTTCGGTGCGTGCGGAGGTCTCGACCCGCCCGACGTGGGACGTGGCCTCGACCACCCGATCGAGGATCTTGCGCCCGAGTTCGGGGTGGGACTGCTCCCGGCCCCGGAACATGAGCGTCACCTTGACCTTGTGGCCCTCCTCGAGGAAGTGGACCACCTTCTTGGTCTTGGTGTCGAAGTCGCCCGGCCCGATCTTGGGCCGGTACTTCATCTCCTTGATCGATGCGCTCGAGCTCTTGCGACGAGATTCCTTCGCCCGCTGCGCCGCCTCGTACTTGTACTTCCCGTAGTCCATGATGCGACACACGGGTGGGTTGGCCTTGTCCGCCACCTCGACCAGGTCGAGGTCTTGGCTGCGGGCGATGGCCAGCGCCTCGGGCAGGGGCTTGATCCCGATCTGTTCACCGTCAGCACCCACGAGGCGGACCTCGCGGGCACGGATGCGGTCGTTGATGCGGGGCTCGTCAGCAGCTATCGCCGATCACTCCTCGACAAGTCGTCCGTTCCTCCTGTGGTTCGGAACTGCGTTCGTTCGGAACTGGCGGAGAAGCGGGACCGGTGCCGGGGAGGCGGTGCCCCCGCACGCAGAAGCGGACGTCCGAAGACGTCCGCCGCACCGGTCCACCGCAGGCGACGCTGCGCTGGTGGTGTTCCACGACCCGGGCGCACCCTGAGGTGGCCGGGTGGGGGGCGGGCCCCGCTTGCTCGTTCAGTTGTGCGCACCACTGTACCGGCAGTGGCTGCCGGGACGGCAAGTGGGGCAGGATCGGAGGTGATGTCTTCCCTGTGGACCCCCGGGGGCGAGGTTCCCGTCGAGCGGAATCGGCCCGCCGCCGAACCGACCGCGACGCCCACGACGGGGCCCGCCGCCGAGGCGCCGCCGGACGAGGAGGCCATGGCCGCCGAGCTCCAGCGGTTCCTGCTCGAGTCGCCCGCCGAGCAGGTCGTCGCCCAGCACGCCATGGGCCTCTACGAGCTGGCCGTGCTCCACCTGTCCCAACCCGAGCCGCGCCTGGCCGAGGCCCGCCTCGCCATCGACGGCCTCGCCGCCCTGGTCGATGGCCTCGAGGGTCGCCTCGGCGAGGCGGGCCGCCAGCTGCGGGCGGTGCTGCCCCAGCTGCAGATGGCCTTCGTCGAGCTCGCCGATCGCGGTCGGGACACCGGCACGGAGCGCGCGCAAGAGTAGGTTTCCGGACGGACCGGGCATGTGGGGAGGTGGAGACGTGGCCGAGGTCGAGACCAAGCCGGCGCACGTCCCGGCCCACGTCGCGCTCGCCGAGCACCTCAACGACCTCGTCGCCGTCTTCGACGAGGCCGGCCGCTGCCGGTTCCTGAACCGCACGGGCCGCCGGCTGCTGCGCATCGACCCCGACGCCCCGGTCGACCTGCACATCGCCGACCTGGCCGCCGGCGCCGACCGCCAGCGCTTCGCCGCCGTGCTGGCCGCGGTCCGGGAGGGCGACACCTGGACCGGCGCCGTCTCGATGGCCTCGCCCATCACCGGCGAGTTCCCGACCCGCTCGACGCTGTGCCCGCTCGTGCTCGAGGACGGCACCCACGGCATCGGCTGGGTCGCCAAGGACACCACCACCGACCGCGACGTGATCCGCAGCCTGCGCCAGCGGGCCTTCTACGACCCGCTCACCGGGCTGTCGCACCGATCGCTGTTCCTCGACCGGCTCGACCTGCTGCTGCGCCGCGTCACCGACGACCCGTCACCGGTCGCCGTGCTGTTCCTGACGCCCGATCGGTTCAAGGAGAAGATCAACCGCTTCGACCAGGCCGCCGGCGACATCCTCCTGAAGGCCATCGCCGCCCGGCTGCCCGAGCACCTGGGTCCAGAGCAGAGCGCGCACCGCTGGGGCGACGAGGACTTCGTCGTGCTCTGCGAGCGCGTGCGCGACGAGCAGGAGGCCTTGGCCGTCGCCCACGAGCTGGCGCTCACCTTCCGCGAGCCGTTCACCGTCGGCGACAACGTCGTGTTCCTCACCGCCAGCTGCGGCGTGGCCGTCGGCGTGCCCGGCGAGATGGGCACCGACGAGCTCATCCGCCACGCCGACGCCGCCGGCCAGCTGGCGAAGAACACCGGCGGCGGCAGCATCCGGCTCTTCGACGAGGAGCTGCGCGCCCGTGCCCTGCGCCGTGCCGAGCTCGAGGACGAGCTGTGGGGCGCCATCGAGCGGCGCGAGCTGGTGCTGCACTACCAGCCCGAGGTGCACCTGCGCACCAACCAGATCGTGGGCTGCGAGGCGCTGCTGCGCTGGCGGCACCCGCAGTGGGGCCTGGTGCCCCCCGGCGAGTTCGTGCCCATCGCCGAGTCGTCGAACCTCATCCTCGAGATCGGTGAGTGGATCCTGCGCGAGGCGCTCACCCAGTGCGCCCGCTGGCAGCGCCGCTGGCCGGACCGCAACCCGCTCGTGGTCGCCGTCAACATCTCGGCCAAGCAGTTCGTGCAGGCCGACTTCGCCGCCAAGGTCGCCGAGCTGCTGCACGAGACCGGCGCCCGCCCGGCCAACGTGTGCCTCGAGATCACCGAGAGCGTCCTGCTCGACGACGCCGAGGAGACCATCGCCCGCCTCGACCAGCTCAAGGCCCTCGGCGTGCACCTGGCCATCGACGACTTCGGCACCGGCTACTCGTCGCTGTCCTACCTGCGGCGCTTCCCCGTCGACATCTTGAAGGTCGACCAGAGCTTCGTGAGCGGCCTCGGCCACGATCCCGAGGACTCCGCCATCGTCCAGGCGGTCGTGCACATGGGCCAGGCCCTGCGCATGACGACGCTCGCCGAGGGCGTCGAGACCGCCCACCACGTCATCGAGCTGCGCGAGCTCAAGTGCGACGTGGCCCAGGGCTTCCACTTCGCCCGGCCGGTGCCGGCCGAGCAGTTCGAGGCCCTCGTCGACGCCGGCGACGACTGGCTGTCCACCTCCACGGGCTAGGCCCGCGAGATCGCCCAGGCCTCCCAGCGGCCGAGGCGGCCGGGGATGACGTCGAAGCGCACCTCGGCGCCCTCGTCGATCGTGCGGCTGCCGTCGGCGATGCCGGTGCAGTGGAACGGGTAGGTCGCGCCGTCCTCCCCCGTGATCTCACCGAGGCCGCGCGGCTCGTCGAAGGCCGTCACCGTCCCGGTCCGGGACCCGAGCGATCCGGTCGACGGCACCTCAGTGGACGATCTTGGACAGCGGGAGCTCGAGGATGTCGCTGGCGCCGGCGTCGACGAGCGCCGGGATCAGCAGGTTGATCTGGTCCTTGGGCACCACGGTCTCGACCGCGAAGCCGGCGCCGCCGTGGAGCTGGTTCACCGTGGGGGCCTTCATCGACGGGATGATCTCGATCACCCGGTCGAGGTCGTCGCCGCCCACGTTCAGCTTCACGAGCACCTTGCCCCGGGCCTCGAGCGAGCCGTTGAGCAGCGTGAGCAGCTGCTGCATGGCGTGGGCCTTGTCCGGGTCGGCAGCGCTCGCCGGGTTGGCGAGCAGCTCGGTGTAGCTGGTGAGGATCGTGTCGATGATCTTGAGCCCGGCGGCCCGCAGCGCCCGACCCGTCTCGGTGATGTCGACGACGCAGTCGACGATGTCGGGGACCTTGGCCTCGGTGGCGCCGTAGGAGAGGCGGATGTCGGCCTCGATGCCCTTGTCGGCGAAGAACCGCTTCGTCAGCTCGGGGTACTCGCTGGACACCCGCACGCCCTGGGGCAGGTCGGCGACCGACCCGTACGGCGAGTCCTGCGGCACCGCCACCACGATGCGCACCGGCTTGGAGGTGGCCTTGGAGTACTTCAGCTCGCCGAGGCTGACGACGTCGCTGCTCGTCTCCTCGACCCAGTCCCGTCCGGCGATGCCGAGGTCGAACAGGCCCTCGGCGACGTAGCGCGGGATCTCCTGGGGCCGCAGGATCCGGACCTCGTCGATGCGCGGATCGTCGACGGTGGCCTTGTAGTCGACGCTGCTCGAGCGGTGGACCTGCAGGTCGGCGTCGGCGAACAGCTCGAGCGTCGCCTTCTCGAGGGAACCCTTGGGCAGCACCAGTCGCAGCATCGGGGGAACGGTAGGACGTCGTGAGAGCACCACCGAATCCGTTGTCGCAGCCCCGGGTGGAAACTGGCAGCGGCTCCGTACCAGAAGCCCGTTGGTACGGAGCCGCTGCCAGTTTCAGGGGCGGTGGCGCTGGGCGAGGCGGGCCATCTCGACGGCGACGAGGGCGGCCTCCTCGCCGACGTTGTGGCCGCCGGGGCCCTGGCTGCGGTCGAGGGCCTGCTGGTCGTTCTCGACCGTGACCAGCCCGAAGGCGATGGGCACGCCGGTGGCGAGCTGCACCTGCTGGATGCCCTGCGCCGCGCCCTCGGACACGAGCTCGTAGTGGCTGGTCTCGCCCCGGATCACGGCGCCGACGGTGACGATGGCGTCGACCTCGCCCGAGCGGGCCAGCACGGCGCAGGCCATCGGGATCTCGAAGGCGCCGGGCACGGATTCCATCACGATGTCGTCGAAGGGGATGCCGAGGTGCAGCAGGCCCCGCTCGACGCCGGCGCACAGCCGCTCGACGATCTCCGCGTTCCAGCGCGAGCGCACCAGGCCGATGCGCAGGCCGACGCCGTCGAGGTCCTCGGGCGCCCCCGCCCGTGAGTCCCCGCTAGCCACGACGACGGCTTCCGGCACGGTCGCCGTCGGGAGCGCCAGCGAGCAGGCGACAGCGTTCCGAGGCTCGAAGAGCCCCCCAGGGCTCGAGGCCGAGGTAGCGAGTCACAGCACGTCGTCGAGGCCCTCGAGGAGGTGCCCCATCCGCTCGCGCTTGGTGCGCAGGTACTTGATGTTCTCCGGGTTCGGGACCGACTCGAGCGGCACCCGACCGGTGATCTTGATGCCGAACCCGTCGAGGCCGCCGTACTTGGACGGGTTGTTGGTCATCACCTGCATGGAGGTGACGCCGAGGTCGACGAGGATCTGGGCGCCGATGCCGTACTCGCGGGAGTCGACCGGCAGGCCGAGGGCGAGGTTGGCGTCGACGGTGTCCTGGCCGTCCTCCTGGAGGCTGTAGGCCCGCAGCTTGTGGCCGAGGCCGATGCCGCGGCCCTCGTGGCCCCGCAGGTACACGACGACGCCGCGGTCCTCCTGGGCGACCCGGGCCATGGCGGCCTGGAGCTGGGGGCCGCAGTCGCAGCGCAGCGAGCCGAAGGCGTCGCCGGTGAGGCACTCGCTGTGCACCCGGACCAGCACGTCGTCCTCGCCGCTGACGTTGCCGCGCACGAGGGCCACGTGCTCCTCGCCGTCGAGGGTCGACTCGTAGACGTAGCAGGCGAAGTCGCCCCACTGGGTGGGGATCCGGGCCTCGGCCACCCGCTTGACCAGCTTCTCGGTCTTGCGCCGGTAGCGGATCATGTCGGCGATGGAGATGAGGAGCAGCCCGTGCTCCTCGGCGAAGCGCTCGAGCTCGGGCACCCGGGCCATGTCCATCTTCTTCTCGTCGACGATCTCGCACAGCACGCCGGCCGGGTACAGGCCGGCCATGCGGGCGAGGTCGACGGCGGCCTCGGTGTGGCCGGCCCGCTTCAGCACGCCGCCCTCGCGGGCGATGAGCGGGTTGATGTGGCCGGGACGTGCGAGGTCGGCCGGCCGGGTGGTCGGGTCGACCAGGGCCTGGATGGTGGCCGAGCGGTCGTGGGCGGAGATGCCGGTGGTGGTGCCGCGGCGCACGTCGACGGACACGGTGAAGGCCGTGCGCATCGACTCGGTGTTCTCGCGCACCATCAGGTCGAGCTCGAGCTCGCGGGCCCGCTGCTCGGTGACGGGTGCGCAGATGTAGCCCGACGTGTGGTGGAGGAAGAACGCGATGGCCTCGGGGGTGGCGTACTCGGCCGCCATGATGAGGTCGCCCTCGTTCTCGCGGTCCTCGTCGTCGACGACCACGACGATCTCGCCCCGGCCGATGGCGGCGACGGCGTCTTCGATGGCTGCGAACGGCATCCGGTTCTCCTCCCGAGGGGTCCGACGAGCGTACCTGCGGCCCCCCGCCGGGCACCCAACGGCATCCAGGGGGTAGAGGTGGCGCCATGAGCGCCCCCACCGAGCCCGCCCGCTGGCAGCCCTCCGACCCCGAGCCCACGTGGCTCGCCGACGACCGCCGCCCCGAGGGCGTCGACGACGACACCGTCGCCGCCGTGGGCAAGCTGAGCGAGGCGATGGAGTGGGTCGAGCGGGCCCGCGGCCGGCTCTACGACTTCCACCAGATGATGGGCCACGCCGACCTGCTCGCCGGCGACGCCGCCGAGCAGCTGCGCGGCTGCGGCCAGGAGGGGCTGGCCGCCGACATCGAGGCGCACCTCGTGGGCCGCAACGTCATCGAGGGGCGCTGGACGTTCCAGATCGTCGAGGAGTTCGACGCCACCTACTACGAGGTCTTCCGCGACGGCCTGCGCCACCTCGAGCGCGAGCTCATGGGCGGCTGGCCCCACGTGTTCGAGTCGGAGATGAAGGAGGACCGGCGCACGCCCGGCGAGCGCCACCACGAGCACCGCCCGGCGCCGGGCGCGTGATCAGCCCTCCTGGTGCCACGCCAGGAGGCGCTCGACGTACTTCACGGTGACGTCGACCTCGAGGTTGACGGCGTCGCCGGGCCCCTTGCGGCCGAGCGTGGTCACCTCGGCCGTGTGCGGGATGACCGCCACGGTGAAGCCGTCGTCGAGCACGTCGACGACGGTGAGGCTCACGCCGTCCACGGTGACCGAGCCCTTCACCACGAGGTAGCGCAGCAGGTCCGGCGGCACCCGCACCCGCAGGTCGGGCACCGGCTCCACGATCTCGCCGACCGCGTCGACGTGGCCCTGGACGATGTGGCCGCCGAGGCGGTCCATGGGCCGCACCGGCCGCTCGAGGTTGACCACCGTGCCGGGTCCGCACTCGCCGAGGTTCGTGCGCCGCAGGGTCTCGTGGGAGACGTCGGCCTCCCACCAGCCGCCGCGCTCGTCGCGGCCGGTGGCGGTCACGGTGAGGCAGCAGCCGTTCACGGCGATGGAGTCGCCGATGCGGGCGTCGTCGAGCACGGTCTCGGCACCGATGCGCAGGGTGCCGTCCTCGAAGGAGCGGATCTCGCCCAGCTCCTCCACGATGCCGGTGAACACGTCAGGGGGTCCCTTCGCTGTCGGGGGTCAGGTCGATGCGCAGGTCGTCGCCGAGGCGGGTGACGGCGTCGAGGCGGCCCCGCCAGGCGTCGGCGATGGTGGCCGCGCCCGCGCCGTGGAACACGCCGCGGCCGTCGTCGCCGCCGAGCAGGGCCGGCGCCAGGTACAGCACGTAGCGGTCGACGAGCCGGGCCCGGTGCAGGGAGGCGGCCACGGTGGCGCCGCCCTCGAACAGGGTCTGCACGTGGCCGCGGCGCCCGAGCTCGGCGAGGAGGTCCTCGAGGCGGCCGTCCCACTCGGTGCAGGGGTGCACCTTCGCACCGGCCGGGGCGGCGCCGAGCACGATCCGCTCGGGATCGGGGCCCTCGGCGTCGCGGACGGTGAGGCTCGGGTCGTCGGCGCGGACGGTGCCGGCGCCGACGACGATGCTGTCGCTCTCGGCCCGCAGGCGGTGCACGTCGGCCCGCGCCGCGGCGCCGGTGATCCAGCGGCTGGAGCCGTCGGGGGCGGCGGTGCGGCCGTCGAGGGTGGCCGCCAGCTTGAGCACCACGTAGGGGCGGCCGGTGCGGCGCTGGTGCAGGTAGGCCTGCAGCTGGCGCTCGACCGCCTCGGCGCCCGGGCCAACGGTGACGTCGACGCCGGCCGCCCGCAGGCGCTCGATGCCCTGCCCGGACACGCGCGGGTCAGGGTCGGTGACGGCGACAACGACGCGGCGGATGCCGGCCTCGACCAGGGCGTCGGCGCACGGGCCGGTGCGGCCGTGGTGGCTGCAGGGCTCCAGCGTCACGTACGCGGTGGCGCCGTCGGCCCGGGGACCCGCGGCCTCGAGGGCGTCGACCTCGGCGTGGGCCTGGCCCGGCGGCCGGGTGGCGCCGACGGCGACGAGGCCCTGCCCGTCGACGATCGCGCAGCCCACCCACGGGTTCGGGTGGGCGGTGGCCCGGACGCGGGCGGCGGCCTCCACGGCCGCCTCCATCCAGCGCTCGTCGTCCGGGTCGGCCACGGCCGGAGCGTACCGGTGGCCCCCGCCGGGGCCATCCCCCTCCCGATTCGCCGGGGCGTCCAGAATGGACGGGTTCTGGCCAAGGAGGGTCACATGTCCGGCTCCCGGTCCGCCGTCGTGTGCGACGACGACCCGCTGCTGCGCTGCGTGCTGACGCGGGTCATCGGGCCGATCGGCTACGAGGTCTGCGCCGAGGCGGAGAGCCCGACGGAGGCCCTCGAGGTGATCGACCGGGTGCGGGCCGACGTCGTCGTGCTCGACCTCGCCCTGCGCGGCGGTCGGGGCGAGGACCTGCTGCGCACCATCGGCGAGCGCCGCCCCGAGGCGAAGGTCGTGGTCTTCTCCGCCGAGGTCGGCGACCACGACGAGCTGCTCGCCGCCGGCGCCACCGCCGTGGTGGAGAAGCCGGACTTCCCCGCCCTCGAGGTGGTCCTCGGCGACCTCGCCAACGGCGGACCGCTGCGCGAGGACCTGCGCCGGCCGGTGGGACGGCCGCTGCCGGCCCTCGACCCGCCTGCGGCGCTGAGCATCGGCGGGCTCGAGCCGTGGAGCTCGTTCCGCGCCGCCGCCGGCGGCCTCATGAGCGGCGATGCCGTGCTCGCGCTCGACCTGGTCCCCTCGCCGCACGACCAGGCCAGCTGGGACCACGTCCTGCGCACCGACCACCGCCTCGCCCTCGCCCGCACGGTGGCGTCCGTGCGACGGGCGCAGGACCGGGTCAGCCTCTCCCCCGACGGCATCCCCCTGGTGCTGGCCGTGGCCGCCCACGCCGAGGCGCCCGAGGTGCTGTTCCGGCGGACGACCGACGTCTGGCGTCGCGAGGTCGACCGGGGCACGCCCATCGGCGCGTACGGCCACATCCGCAAGGGCATGCCGGCCACCACGCTGCTGGACCACGCCGTCGAGGCCGTCCTCTTCGACGAGTCGCGAGGCGAGACCCCGTTGCGGATGATCTGAGGTCGGTGCCCCTCAGTGGGGGCGCTCGCCGGCGAGCAGGGCGAGGGCGTGGGGCACCACGTCGAGGACGGCGTCGAGGCACTCGATGCAGCCGCTGGTGGAACCGGGGAGGTTGAGCACGAGCGCCTCGCCGATGGTGCCGGAGAGCTGGCGGCTGAGCCGGCCGAGCGGGCTCGTGAGCCGCATGGCCTCGGCGAGCCCCGGTGCCTCCCGGTCGAGCACGGCGCGGGTGCCCTCGGGCGTCAGGTCTCGGGGCCCGAAGCCGGTGCCGCCGGCGGTGGCGACGAGGCCGGCGAAGCCGTCGGCGAGCTCGCGCAGCGCCCGGGCCACCGACTCGACGCCGTCGGCGACGACGCGCCGCTCGACCACCTCGAAGCCGGCAGCGGTGAGGTGGGCCTCGACGGCCTCGCCGGAGCGGTCCTCGCGGGTCCCCTCCACCACGCCGTCGGACACGGTGAGGACCTTGGCCTGCAGCGTCGCCATGGGCCGAGGCTAGGGACGCCGCCCCCAGCGGGCCACGTACATGCCGTCTCGCTCGCCGTCGGGCGCGATGGTGGCCTCGTCGAGGAGCTCGAGGCGGGGCAGGCGCACCCGCTCGGTGACCCCGCCGTTCTCCTCCTCGGTGAGCGTGCACACGCTGTACACGAGCCGGCCGCCCGGTGCGACCAGCGCGGCGGCGTCCTCGAGGATGCGGACCTGGAGGTCGGCGAGCCGGGCGGGCGCGCCGTCGTCGATCCGCCAGCGGGCGTCGGCCCGGCGGCGCAGCACGCCGAGCCCGGAGCAGGGCGCGTCGACCAGCACCCGGTCGAAGGACCCGGGGCGGTACGGCGACGAGGCGGCGTCGGCGACCACGACCGGCACGGCGTGGCCGAGCCGCTCGGCGTTGGCCACGACGAGCCGGGCGCGCCCCGCGGCGGCGTCGGCGGCGACGACCCGGGCGCCGGCCGCGGCCAGCCCGGTGGCCTTGCCGCCCGGGGCGGCGCACGCGTCGAGGACCCGCAGGCCGGCCGAGGCCTCGACCGCGGCCACGACCTGCTGGGAGGCGAGGTCCTGCACGTAGCCGTCGTCGCGCACGTGCGTGGTGGCCGGGCGGTTCATGGCGGCCAGGGCGTCCGTCGCGCCGGGCTCGCCCAGGCGGCGCCGCAGGGCGTCGACGATCCAGTCCGGGTACGACAGCTCGGTGGCGGCGTCGGGCCACTCGATGCCGGCAGCGACGTCGTCGGCGACCCGACGGAGCACGGCGTTCACCAGGCCCCGGGCCGGCTTCGGCGCGGCGCCGACGGTGGCGCTCACCGCGGCGTGGGGGGCGACGTCGGCGAAGGCGAGCTGGTAGGCGCCGAGGCGCAGCGCGGTCCCCACCCGGGGCGTCACCCCGCCCCGGCGGTGCCGGGCCACGAGGTGCTCGCACGCCCGGCGCATCCGGGTCGTGCCGTAGACGAGCTCGGTGACGAAGCGCCGGTCACGGTCGTCGAGGCCCGAGCCGGCGAGCACGGGGTCGAGGACCAGGTTCGCGTAGGCACCCTCCTCCTCGATGCGGACGAGGGCGTCGAGCGCCGTGCGGCGAACGGCGACGCCGGGCGTCGTCACGAGCCGAGGCGGTCGTCGGGGGACCAGCGGGCGCCGTTGGCCCAGTCGCGGGCGTCCATCCGCGGCTTGCCGGCGGGCTGCACCTCGAGCAGCTCGATGGGCGTCGTGCCGGTGGGGTGCACCACACCGCCGTCCAGCGGCGTGCGCGCCGTCCGCCACACCTTGAAGCGCTCGCCGTTCCACGTCGTCCACGCGCCGCCGACCCGGACCTGGCGGTGGATCACCTCGTTGGGGGCGTCCCAGTCGATGCGCAGGTCGTCGGGGCGCAGCTTCTCGGCGTAGGTGGGCTCGCCCTGCTGGGGCACCGGCTCGCCGAGGCCGGCACGGAGGTTGCCGACGAGGAGCTGGGTGCCGGCGTCGACGAGGCGGGCGCGCAGGCGATCGGCGTACTCGTCGGGGCCGATGGGCACCTCGGCGCGGGCGTAGATGCCGCCCGTGTCGAGCCCCTCCTCGACCGCCATCAGGTCGACGCCGGTGCGGGTGTCGCCCGCGAGCAGCGCCCGCTCGACCGGCGCGGCACCCCGCCAGCGGGGCAGCAGCGAGAAGTGCAGGTTCACCATCGCCAGCTCGGCCAGCACGTGGGGCTTGATGATCCGTCCGAAGGCCACGACGACGCCGAGGTCGGCGCCGGCGTCGAGGACGTCGTCGACCTCGTGGCTCACCGGGATGCCCAGCTCGGTCGCCGCCGCCTTCACCGGGCTCGGCGTGGTGCCGCTCCCTCGCCCCCGGCGGGCGTCGGGGTTGGTCACCACCAGACGGACCTCGAAGCCGGCGTCGTGCAGGGCGCGCAGCGGCGGCACCGACATGGCCGGGGTGCCGAGGTAGACGAGGGTCCGGGGCCGCTGCCTCACGACGGGCGCACCGTGGCCGTCACGAGAAGAAGCTGGTGCGCTCCTGGGGCGCCTCGACGCGCTCGCGCATCCGCCGGATCTCCTTCAGCGCCTGCTTCTTCGTGTCCGGGTCCATGCGCTCGGTCATCAGCACGCCGTCGAGGTGGTCGAGCTCGTGCTGGAACAGGCGGGCGGTCAGCTCGTCGGCCTCGATGGAGACCTCGTTGCCGTCGAGGTCGAGGCCGACCAGGTGCACGACCTTGGGCCGGATGATCTCGAACGACAGGCCGGGGATGGACAGGCAGCCCTCGTGGTAGGCCCACTCGCCGTCGGACTCGACGATGCGCGGGTTCACCAGCACGTGGGGGTCGGCCCGCTCGTCGGGGTCGAGGTCGTAGACGAAGAGCCGCTTGCCGACGCCGACCTGCGGGGCGGCGAGGCCGAGGCCGGGCGCCTCGTACATGGTCTCCAACATGTCCTGGGCCAGCTTGGCGACCTTGCCGTCGATGTCGGTGACCTCGGCGGCGGCGGCGCGCAGCACCGGGTCGCCGACCACGCGGATGTTGAAGGGGGCGCTCATGACGGCGCCAACGCTACCGTCGGCCGTCGTGGCCGCCGACCACTACTTCAGCGAGTCGCCGGCCGCTCGGAGCCGGCCCGGCGAGGTCGTCGTGGACGCCGCCGGCGACCGCTTCGCCCTGCGCACCGACGCCGGCACGTTCAGCCCCCGCCGCCTCGACCCCGGCACGGCCTTCCTCCTCGACGCCGCGCCGGCCCCGCCGGCCACGGGCACCTTCCTCGACCTGGGCTGCGGCTACGGCCCCATCGC
The DNA here is from genome assembly GCA_046565885.1 of Acidimicrobiia bacterium. GTDB lineage: Bacteria > Actinomycetota > Acidimicrobiia > Acidimicrobiales > Salinilacustritrichaceae > Salinilacustrithrix. Next base: position 2,941 of record JBKHXT010000041.1, on the reverse strand, counting down.
CCTGTCGCTCGCCCGGCGCTCGCCCGAGGCCCAGGTCATCGCCGTCGACGTGAACGAGCGCAGCCGCGAGCTGTGCGCGGCGAACGCCGAGGCGCTCGGGTGCCGCAACGTCTCGGTGGCGGCGCCCGACGCCGTCGACGCCGACCTGCGGTTCGACCTCCTCTGGTCGAACCCGCCCATCCGCATCGGCAAGGACGCCCTCCACGAGCTGCTGCGGTCGTGGCTCGTGCGCCTGGCGCCCGGCGGCTCGGCCGTGCTGGTGGTGGGCCGCAACCTCGGCGCCGACTCGCTCCAGCGCTGGCTCGGCGAGCAGGGCTTCCCCACGGACCGCCTCGCGTCGAAGCGCGGCTACCGCCTCCTGCAGGCGACGCGCTAGAGGCGCAGCGGGTCGACGGAGAGGCGCAGGCGCCCGGGCGGGCGGGGCACGGCGGCGAGGACGTCGCAGAGCGTCCGGTGATCGGCGGCCCGGAGGCGCCAGGTCCCGGCGTGGGGGCCCTGCACGGTGACGCCGGCGTCGGTGGGGATGGCGGCGACGAAGGCCTCGGCCGCCTGGTCGCCGACCTCGGCGATCGCGCCGTGGGGTGGGAGGCCGAGGAGCCGGCGGCGGTCGTCCTCGGCGGCCGCCACGCGCTCGGGGTCGCCGAGCACCGCGGCCCGGCACACCTCGTGGTCGGGCGCCCGGGTCTGCAGCAGCACCCGGCCGCCGTCGGCCCGTCCGCCGACGAGGCGGGCGGCCCGCACGACGAGCCCGAGGGCCTGCTCCGCGGCGCGGTAGCGGGGGGCGAACAGCTCCTGGTCGAGGTCGAGGAAGGCGACGACGTCGGCCGAGCGCACCTGGTGCAGGACCGCCTCGGTGCCCACGTGGAGCCGGGCCCGGTCGACCTCGGGCGCGGGCGTCTCGGCGGTGACGGCGACCGCCTCCTCCCCCGCCAGCGCGGAGAGGTCCTCGACCACCCGGCTGACGCCCATCCGGATCGTCTTCAGGTCGACGCTGCCGCACGCGGCGCAGATCACCGGCCGGGTGGTGCCGCAGCGCCGGCACACCAGCTCGTCGGCCGGCTTCTGGACGGCCGCCTGGCACCGGTCGCAGCGCCCGACCTGGCCGCACGACGCGCAGGCCAGCAGCGCCGCCCGCCCCTTCTGGTTCAGCACGCACACGACGCGAGCGCCGCTCCGCACGATGTCGGCCAGCTGCGGTGAGAACAGGGCGTTGCGCCCGGGCGGCTCCTCGCTGCGGTCGGCGACCACGACCGCCGGCCACCCGGCCCGCTCGGTGGCCCGGTCGACGCGCACGAGCCGGGCCGAGGCGAGCGCCTCGAGCGTGGGCATCGGCGAGGTGAGCACGCACGGCACGCCCCGGCGGCGGGCCCGCTCGAGGACGACGTCGCGGGCGCTCCAGGTGGGCGACCGCTCCTCCTGGTGCACCTCGTCGTGCTCGTCGAGGACCACGACGGCGGCGAGGTCGGGCGCCGGCGCCCACGCCGCCGCCCGGGTGCCGACCACCGTGCAGCCGCCGGCCGCGGCCCGCGCCCACTCGTCCGGGTGGAGGGCGACGGCGACCCCGGCGCGTCGCAGGCGCGCCGCCAGCTCGCGGGCCGTGCGGTGCGAGGGGCAGACCACCAGGGCGTCGCCCCGTGCGGCCGCAGCGAGGGCGACGGGCAGCAGGTCGGCGGTGGGCGGCAGCCGCAGGACGGCGGGGCCGCCGGCGAAGGCGGCCTCCAGGACCGGGCCCACCACCGGATCGGTGACGGCTGGGACCGGCGCCGGTCGCGCCGGGCGGGGCGGCAGGCCCGACACCGTCCGCTCCGGCGAGGCGGTGCGCAGGAACGGGACCGACGTCTTGGCCGCCCAGCGCCAGCGGGCCCAGTCGGCGAGGTCGAGCAGCTCCGGGGCCGGGCCGTGGCCGCTCACCTTGGCCAGCGGGCGCAGGTCGACGCCGGCCGGCGGCTCGACGCCGGTCTCGACCACCCACGCCCCGACGCGGCGGGGTCCGAGGGCGATGCGGACCCGGGTGCCGACCTGCACCCGGTCCTCCCAGCCGGCGGGCACCAGGTAGTCGAAGGTCTTGCCGAGGCCGGTCTCGTCGGGCAGGACGCGCACGACCGCGCCCGGGGGCGCGGTCGTGGTCGGTGCGTCGTCTCCGACCCCGTCGTCGGGGTCGAACAGGGTCGGCTCGGTGGGGCCGCTCAGAGCCCGAGGGCCGACTTCACGTCGTCGACCCGGTCCAGGTTCTCCCAGGGGAACTCACCCGGGGCGCCGCTGCGGCCGAAGTGTCCGTAGGCCGCCGTCTTCTTGTAGATCGGCTTGCGCAGCTCGAGGTCGCGCAGGATGGCGCCGGGGCGCAGGTCGAAGACCTCGCGCACGCACTCGTTGAGCTTCGTGCGGTCGACGTTCTCGGTGCCGAAGGTCTCGACCATGATCGAGACCGGGTGGGCGACGCCGATGGCGTAGGCGACCTGGACCTCGCAGCGGGAGGCGGCGCCGGCGGCCACCAGGTTCTTCGCGACCCAGCGGGTGGCGTAGGCGGCCGAGCGGTCGACCTTGGAGGGGTCCTTGCCGGAGAAGGCGCCGCCGCCGTGGCGGGCCCAGCCGCCGTAGGTGTCGACGATGATCTTGCGGCCGGTGAGCCCGCAGTCGGCGTGCGGGCCGACGAGCTCGAAGGTGCCCGTGGGGTTCACGAGGACCTTCACGTCGGAGGTGTCGACGTTGGCGGGCAGGAGCGGGTTGATGACGTGCTCGATGAGGTCGGGCTTGATCAGCGTCTCGGGGTCGAGGCCGGGCTGGTGCTGCGTGGAGATGAGCACCGTCGTGAGCCGCTTGGGGACGTTGTCCTCGTAGTCGATCGTCACCTGCGTCTTCCCGTCCGGGCGCAGGTAGGGGGCCAGGCCTTCCTTGCGTACCCGCGAGAGCCGTTCCGCCAGCCGGTGCGCGAGCAGGATCG
>JBKHXT010000040.1:0-4395 GCA_046565885.1 Acidimicrobiia bacterium | reverse complement strand
GCGGCGGCGAGAAGCGCACCCTGCGCATCGCCGCCGAGCACGCCCAGGAGTGGAACGTGTGGAGCACCCCGGACGTGTTCGCCCACAAGTCGGCCGTGCTCGACCGCCACTGCGCCGACGTGGGGCGCGACCCGTCGGAGATCCGCCGCTCCACCCAGGCGCTGCTGTTCCTCTCCGACGACGAGGGTTACCTGGCCTCCATGCGCGAGCGCGAGCTGCCGATGCCCACGATCATCGGCACCCCGGCCGAGGTCGTCGAGGTCGTCGGGGCCTACCGCGACGCCGGCGTCGACGAGCTGATCGTCCCGGACTTCACCCTCGGCACCGGCGAGCGGCGCACCGAGACCCTCGACCGCTTCCGCGAAGAGGTCGCCTCCCACTTCTTGTAGCGGTACGCAGCCGCTGCCAGAACCGCTCTCCTGGAACTGGCAGCGGCTCCGTACCGACCCCATCCCGGAACTGGCAGCGGCTCCGTACCACCCCCTCCGGGAACTGGCAGCGGCTCCGTACCGAATGAAGCCGCTTCCGGGTGCGCCCGTATCGTTGACCGGGTGATCCCCGAGCGCTTCGCCCCCGTGCTGGAGGAGGTCGGCCCCCTCGCCGACGCCTTCGCCGCGTCCGGGCACCGGCTGTACCTGGTCGGTGGCGTGGTGCGCGACCTGCTGCTCGGCGAGGACCAGCCCGTCGACTACGACTTCACGACCGACGCCCCGCCCGACGAGATCGAGGCCATCGTCCGGCGCTTCCCCGCCGTGGAGGCGGTCTGGACGCAGGGCAAGCGCTTCGGGACCATCGGCGCCAAGATCCGCGTCGGTGACGGCGACGCCGCCCGCGTGGTCGACCACGAGATCACCACGCACCGGGCCGAGGCCTACGACCCCGACTCCCGCAAGCCCGAGGTCAGCTTCAGCACCGAGATCGAGACCGACCTGTCGCGCCGCGACTTCACCATCAACGCCATGGCGCTGTCCCTCGGTGGCGGCGTGCGGGGTGCCACCCTCGTCGACCCCTTCGGCGGCACCGCCGACCTGGCGGCCAAGGTCCTGCGCACCCCGCTGTCGGCGAGCGAGTCGTTCTCCGACGACCCGCTGCGCATGCTGCGCGCCGCCCGGTTCCTCACCCGCTACGACCTGAAGCCCGACGACGAGCTGGTCGAGGCGGTCGAGGCGATGGGGGAGCGGCTGTCCATCGTGTCGGCCGAGCGCATCCGCGACGAGCTCGACCGGCTGCTGGTGCTCGACGACCCGTCGCCGGGGCTGTGGTTCCTCGCCGACACCGGCCTGGCCGACCACTTCCTGCCCGAGCTCACCGCCATGCGCCTCGAGCAGGATCCCATCCACCACCACAAGGACGTGCTCGCGCACACCATCGCCGTGGTGCGCAAGACCTCGCCCGACCTGGTGCTGCGCCTGGCCGCTCTGCTGCACGACATCGGCAAGCCGGCCACCCGCGACTTCGGCCCGAAGGGCGTGACGTTCCACCACCACGAGGTGGTCGGCGCCCGCATGACCCGCGCCCGCATGAAGGCGCTGAAGTACCCGAACGAGATCCGCGAGGACGTCGCCCAGCTCGTCTTCCTCCACCTGCGCTTCCACGGCTACGGCGACGAGGCGTGGACCGACTCGGCGGTGCGGCGCTACGTGCGCGACGCCGGCCACCTGCTGGACAGGCTGAACGAGCTGACCCGCTGCGACTGCACCACGCGCAACCGGCGCAAGGCCGAGATGCTGTCCCGGCGGATGGACGCGCTCGAGGAGCGCATCGAAGCGCTGCGCGAGCAGGAGGCCATCGACGCGCTGCGCCCCGACCTCGACGGCCAGCAGGTCATGGAGCTGCTCGGCGTCCGGCCCGGCCCGGTCGTCGGCGAGGCGCTGTCGATGCTGCTCGAGGCCCGGATGGAGGAGGGACCGCTCGGCGAGGAGGAGGCCACCCGGCGCCTGCTCGACTGGTGGCGCGACCGCGAGGACGGCACGTAGGAGACTGGGCCCATGGCCTGGACCCCGTTCACCGTCGCCGCGCCCGCCGGGGCCGACCTGCCCGACGACGCCGTCACCTACGGTCCGAACATCGCCCGCGAGGACTCGCTGCGCCTGCTCGGCGACCTGGCCGGTAAGCGGGTGCTCGACCTCGGCTGCGGCGCGGGGCGCAACGCCATCGCCATGGCCCGGGCCGGCGCCCGCGTCATCGCCGTCGACGACGATCCGGATCAGGTGTCCGCCGCCCGCCAGGCAATCGACGCGGCCGACGTGAAGGTGGAGCTCCACCAGTCCTCGCTCGCCGAGCTGGCGTTCCTGCGCGCCGACACCATCGACGCCGCCGTCTCGGTCCACGCCCTGGGCCGGGTCGCCGACGTCGGACGGGTGTTCCGCCAGCTGCACCGGGTGCTGCGGCCCGAGCGCAGCTTCGTGCTGTCCCTGCCCCACCCGACCCTGGCCCTGCTCGACCCGCACGGCCCCGACCTCGCCGCCGTGCGCCGGTCGGCGTTCGACGAGGAGCCGTTCACCCACGACGACCCCCGCCACGGGACCCGGGTGCGCTCGATCGGGAGCCTGTTCACCGAGCTCGGCCGCGCCGGGTTCCGGGTCGACCACGTGCTCGAGCCCGAGCCCACCGAACCGGGCGGGCCGCACTGGTCGCCGCTCATGAAGGCGGTGCCCGCCACCCTCATCCTCCGGGCCCGCAAGGAGGGCATCTAGGACCGGCGGGTTCGAGGACGCACCGAGCGGATCGAGCAGTACCCTCCGGACGATGCCGTTCCCCGGAGCCGGACACCTCGTCGGCGCCGACCGCCCGGCCGGGGTGGTCGACCACCGCATGGCCCGGCACGCGCTCGTCGAGGAGTACCGGCGGGGCCGCCTCGCCCAGCACGAGGTGTGCGACGCCCACCCCGAGCTGCGCCGCGCCGCCGAGAACCTCGGACGGGAGACCCGCGAGGTCTGCCCGATCTGCGAGGACCGCTTCCTCGTGCTCGTCACCTACGCGTTCGGCGCCCACCTGCCGAAGTCCGGCTACGTGGTCGAGGATCGGGCCGACATGAACAAGGTCCGGCGGATGACGCCCGAGTGCACCTGCTACGTCGTCGAGGCGTGCACCGGCTGCGGGTGGAACCACCTGCTGCAGACCTTCCCCGTCGAGGGCTTGCGAGGAAGGTGAGGCCCGAGCCTGCCTCGGCGGGCGGGTGGGCGTGGCCGTCGGACGAGGCGCTGGTCGCCGTCGGCCGGGTCGCCGCCGCCCTCGCCGCCGCGGCGCTCGCCGGGACCGGCACGGGTTCGGCCACCGTCGCCGCCGTCCTGCTCGGCGTGGCCGTCGCCGACCGGCGCACCGGCGCCGCCGGCGTCCTGGCGGTGCTCGCCACCGGCATCCGCTGGCGCACCGACGCCTTCGACGACCTGGCCGGCATCCAGGGGGTGCTCGGCCTCGCCGGCGAGGTCGGGCCGGCGACCGCCGCCGCCTCGGCGTGGCTGGCGGCGATCGCCGTGCTGCTCGCCACCGGCCCGCTCGCCGACCGGCGGGCGCACCCCTGGGTGCGGCTCGCTCCGGCGCTGCCCGCCGGCCTCCTCGCCGCCGCGCTCGTGGCGGGCCCGGGTCCCGAGTCGCTCGGCGTGCGCCTGCTCGCCGGCGCTGCCGGCGTCGGTCTCGCCGCCGGCGTGGCGCTCCTCGACCTGCGGTCTGGCGGGGCCGAACGCGCCGATCGGCGCGCTGGTGGTCGCACCGGACACGAACGCGCCGATCGGCGCGAACGGTCCGGCGCCACGGCCGCCCGCCGGTGGGTCGCCGTCGCCGCCGGCGTCGCCGCCTGCGTCCTCGCCGGGTGGCCGGCGTGAGCGCGCTGCTCCTGGCCGTGGTGCTCGGCCCGGCGCTGGCCACCGTCGCCGTCGCCGTCCTGCCCGTGCGGGCGCGCGAGCTGGGGCTGGCCACGGCCGTGGCCGCTGGCCTCGGGTGGGCGCTCGTCGCCGCAGCAGAGGCACCGGTGGAGGCCGCCGACCTGGTCGCCGACCCGCTGGTGGCCGCCGTGGGCGTGGGCCTGTGCGTGCTCGTCGCCGCCGCCGGCTCGGTGACCGCCACCGGCGTGTGCGCCTCGCTGCTCGTCCTCACCCTCGTGCCCGGCGCCGCCGCCCTCGACCCCGCCCGGCTGCCCGACCGCCGGCTCGCCGCCGGCATCCTGCTCGCCGCGCTGCTCGCCGCCGTGCGGCTGCTGGTCGAGCGCGGCCCCCGACTCGGCCAGGTGGTCGTCGTGGTGGCCGGCCTCGTCCTCGCGTCCGGCCTGGTCGGCGACGACACCGGCGAGGCGCTCGCCCTCAGCGCCGCCGGGACGCTGGTCGCCGTCGTCGCGGTGGCCACCTTCGGTGCCGCCGGACGCCTGCTCGTCCCCGCCGGCCTGCTCGCCGTGGCCCG
>JBKHXT010000039.1:0-7822 GCA_046565885.1 Acidimicrobiia bacterium | reverse complement strand
ATCTGTCGGCCGGGCATCGGGCTTCGACGCGCACCGACCGGTCGGGCGGACGTGACCTGATAGGAGCGTTGGCCTGCATCCCAAGTGTCCTGTCCGCCGTCCCGGCCGGAGGGTGCCCCGCATCCCGAGCAAGGACAGGAGACACGAAGACCATGAGAGCAGACCACGACCCGGCCGGCGAGGTGATCGTCGGTGTGGACACCCACCTGGACCAGCACACCGCAGTGGCCATCAACGGGCTGGGCCAGGTGCTGGACACGATCGAGATCCCGACCACCACCGACGGGTTCAAGACACTGGTCGCCTGGGCCGTCGAGCTCGGCCGGTTCGACCGCGCCGGTGTGGAGGGCTGCGGCGCCTACGGCGCAACGCTGATGCGGCACCTGCGGGCCGAGGGCGTCACGGTGTTCGAGGTGGATCGTCCGAACCGGCAGCGACGCCGTCGTCGGGGCAAGTCAGATCCCACCGATGCCGAAGCCGCGGCACGCGCCGTGCTCGCCGGTGAAGCGGCCGGCCTGCCCAAGACGATGGAAGGCCGGGTCGAAGCCGTCAGGATCCTGCACCTGACCAGGCGTTCCGCGGTCAAAGCGCAAGTCCAGGCCGGCAACCAGATCAAGGACCTCGTCCTCACCGCGCCCGAACCACTCCGAGATCAGCTCCGGCACCTGTCCACCAAGCAGCGGGTGAAGCACTGCGCCCGCTGGCGACCCGGCCCGGTCACCGACCCGACGAGCGCAACCCGTCGAGCGCTGCACGACCTCGCCCGCCGCTGGCTCGCACTCGCCGACGAGATCAAACAACTCGAGCGAGACCTGCTCCACCTGCTGCGCACCTTGGTGCCCAGCGTGTTGTGCGAGCGCGGCGCATGGATCGACGTTGCCGCCAAGCTCGTCATCGCCGTCGGCGAGAACCCCGAACGCCTCCGCGACGAAGCATCCTTCGCCGCCCTGTGCGGCACCAGTCCCGTCGAAGCCTCCTCCGGCAAGCACACCGCCCACCGCCTCAACCGCGGCGGCAACCGCCAAGCCAACAACGCCCTGCACACCGTGGCCATGCACCGCTGGCGCACCTGCCCCGAAACACGCGCCTACATCGAACGACGCCGCACCGAAGGCAAGACCGACCGGGCCATCCGCCGCTGCCTCAAACGAGCCCTCGCCCGCCGCTTCCACCGACTCCTCCTCCACGACCTGCACCGGTCGTTGACATAGGAGCTTCAGGAACTCCGCGAATCGCCCGCTGAGATCGGGGTCGTGCCAGAGGGGCCTGGCAGCATCGATGCGTGCATGTCCGACCCGTCGAACCGGGAGACGCCACCGAGCTCGCCGCGGTCCACACCGACACCTGGATCGCCACCTACGTCGGGAACGTGCCCGACGACGTCGCCTCGGTCCGCGTCGCCCGCGCCAGGGGGAGGGACTGGGCGGCCCACGTCGCCCTTCGAGAGCAGCTCGGAGGCGGCATCTCGGTCCTGATCGACGATGGCTCCGTCGTCGGCTTCTGCGAGTTCGGTGCGACCGAGGACGACGACGAAGACCCGACGCTCGTCGGCCACGTCATGCGCATCTTCATCCGCCCGAGCCATCAGCGCCGGGGCGGCGGCACGCTGCTCATGGCGGCGGCGTGCGAGCACCTCGTCGCCTCCCACTTCACCAGCGCCACGCTGTGGACCCCGGAGGCACGGTGGAACAGCCCGGCGCTCGACTTCTACGCCGGTCTGGGGTGCACCGCCGAGCACGTCCGGGCACCGGGAGGCGACATCCGCCTGCGCCGCACGCTGCCGTGAGCACCGGTGGTCCCGCACCGAACCGTGACAGCGCCGCCCCGATCCGGCACAGTGCTGGGTGTGGAGGGTCTCGTCGTCACGGTCGCGATGGTGGTGATGGTCGTCGCCGTGGCGGCCGTCATCCGGTACATCCTGCAGAACCGGCTCGACGAACCGGACCTGCCGACGGAGCGATCCGTCGAGCAGAGCCGGGCGCACGCGGGCGAGCGGAGCAACCACTCGGGCATGGGTCCCTTCTGAGGGCAGCATCTCGTCGAGCCCGACCGGGGCCGACCTGCGATCGTGGAGGCGTGTACGTGCCCGCCCACTTCGCCATGCCCGACGACGAGGTGCTCGCCCTGCTCGCCGCGCCGATCGCCGGCGACCTCGTCACCTGGTCAGCCGACCACGGCCTCGACGCCACGGTCGTGCCCTTCGTGCACGAACCGGCCGCCGAGGGCTGGGGGTCGCTGCACGGCCACCTCGCCCGGGCCAACCCCCAGTGGCGGCTGGCGCCGAGCACGGCGATGGTGATCCTGCGTGGACCCGACGGCTACGTCTCGCCCAGCTGGTACGCCACCAAGCGCGAGCACGGGCGGGTCGTGCCGACGTGGGACTACGTCGTCGTCAACGTCCACGGCGAGCTGGTCATCCACGACGATCCCGAGCACCTCCGCTCCCTCGTGGCACGCCTCACCGACCGCCACGAGTCCGGGCGGGCCGCGCCGTGGTCGGTGGCCGACGCCCCCGCCGACTTCGTCGACAAGCAGCTCCGGGCGATCGTCGGCATCGAGCTGCGGATCAGCCGCATCGAGGCGAAGGCGAAGCTGAGCCAGAACCGCTCGGTCGCCGACGTGGACGGCGTCGTCGCCGGCCTGCACGAGGCCGGGCAGCCGGCGCTCGCACGAGCGGTCGACGGCGCCCGCCCGGCCTGAGGTGAGTCCGGGCGTCAGACGACCGCCCGACCCACGGCGTCGCGCCCACACGAGGGCGGGCGACCACGCCGCCAGGACCGCCACGACGACCCACGCGATGCCCGGTTCGGACCACCCGTACCCCCAGGCGGACAGGCCAGCGACCACGGCCGAGGAGGCGGCGAGCAACGCCACGGGGTACCAGCCGACCGGCGGCCAGCGACCGTCCCGCCAGCGCCGCCAGCACGCGCCCACGAGCCAGCGCACGATCAGCAGCACGAGGATGGCGGCGCCGCCGTAGGCGACGAGGAGGAGCAGGAGCCCGTCGAAGGCCGCGCCCTCCGGATCGATCACCAGCCCGCCTCCCCCTGCGCTCGGGACGACGGTACCGGAGGTCGCCCCCGAAAACGGCGACGGCGCCGGGCACGAGGCCCGGCGCCGTGACGCTCAGATCAGGTGCGGTTCAGACGACCCGCACGTTGTGGGCTTCGTCGCCCTTGCGACCGGGGCCGATCTCGAACTCGACGTTCTGGCCCTCCTCGAGGGTCTTGTAACCGGAACCCTCGATGTTGGAGAAGTGCACGAACACATCATCCCCGTCGGGACGGGAGATGAAGCCGTACCCCTTCTCGTTGTTGAAGAACTTGACCGTACCGGTCGCCATGCTCGCTCCATTCGCTGGGGTTCCGCGCGCCAGCGCGTCCCCCGTTTCCAATTGATGGCGGACAGCCTAGGCACGCACCTCGCTCAGCCGCGCGCTCCGTCGAACAGGCCGGTGAGGCCGCTCGGCTCGTGCTCGCCGATGGCCAGCTGCTCGAGCACGCCGACCCCAGTGCGGGAGCCCCAGGTCGCCCGGACCAGCTGCTGCACGTGCACGTTCTGCACGGCGACCGGGTCGAGGTCGGCGAGCACGAGCTCGGTGGTGCCGGTGGCGGCCTCGCCCTTCCAGACGCCGTGGGCCCACTCCGGGTGGAAGTAGCCGATGCCGAGCATCTGGAACGTGAGCATCGGTTCGAGCTCGATGGTGGAGGGCTCCTCGTTCCAAGGCGTGAACGTCAGCGACGCCCGGCGCGACCGGCGGGTGCCGGGCTCCCAGTCGATGTGCCAGTCGACGGCGCGCATCGGCTCCACCGAGTGCGGGAGCCCGCCCGGGTCGATGACCGGGGCGTCCTCGGGCGCCAGCGGGATGCGCATCGCCGTCTGGTGCCAGCGGTCGCCGCGGGCGTCCTCGTTGACGTCGAAGTGGGCGGCGCCGTCCTCGAAGTTCAGCGGCGCCCACAGCCAGAAGAACTGGGGGAGCGAGCGACCGGGCGCGCCGCCCTCGGGCTCGCCGATGCTGCGGATCCCCCACGAGCGGTCCCGCGAGCCCAGGAACGCCTCGGGCGCCACCTGCACCTCGCGATCGCCGGTGCGGACCCAGCCCTCCCACGTCCCGAACTGGGTGAGGCGGGTGTAGTCCATGACCACCCGCGTCCCGTTCATCCGGTGGAAGCGGTCCTCCTCGACGGCGACCGTGCGGGCCCGCCAGGTGAGGTCGCACCCGATGCCGTGCTCGGCGTCGTCGACGGTGACCCGCAGCACCCGCAGCGGCTCGACCACCTCGATGCGGACCGGCCCGCACGACGTGTCGATGGGATCGAGCGGCGCCCGCCCCGAGGCGTGGACGCTGCGCTGGATGCCCCCGTCGACCACGGAGAACGAGGCGTCGATCACCGAGCGGTTCGGGTACCGCCCCATGGCGAGGGCGAAGAACAGCGAGCCCTCGCGGTCGTAGCCGTTGAAGAAGTAGCGGTCGTAGTGGTTGCGATCGCCGCTGGCCGGCTGGTGGAGCGGCGCGCCGGTCTGGTGGACGGGGTAGTCGTCGAAGGAGGTGAGCACGGCCGTGATGTTGGCATGGGATCCTGGCGCCCATGGACGACGTGCCCGACCTGCTCACCGGCCTGGCCACCACGCGGGCGATCCGTCGCTACCGCGACGAGCCGATCGCGGAGGAGGACCTGGCCACGATCCTGTGGCACGCCACCCGGGCGCCGTCGGGCAGCAACCGCCAGCCGTTCCGGTTCCTCGTCCTGCGCGACGGTCCGGCCGCCACCGAGGCCCGGCGCCTGCTCGGCGAGAGCTTCCGCGCCCTGTGGGCGGAGAAGCGCCGGCGCGACGGCTACGACGAGGGCAGCGGCTCGGACGACGGCTCGCCGAAGGCGCGGATGGCCGCCACGATGCAGCGCTTCGTCGACCGCTTCGAGGACACGCCGGTGGTCGTCCTCGCCAGCCTGCGCCGCTACCGCGACCCCGACCCCACCGAGGGCGCCTCGGTCTACCCCGCGTGCCAGAACCTGCTGCTGGCGGCACGGGCCCTCGGCTACGGCGGCGTGCTCACCATGTGGCACCAGTTCGTCGAGGCCGACCTGCGCGAGGTGCTGGCCATCCCCGACGACGTCGCCATCAGCGCCACCATCGCGCTGGGCCGACCCGAGGGCGGCCACGGCCCGGTGCGGCGCCGACCGGTGCAGGAGCTGGTCTACGAGGACCGCTGGGAGGAGCCGGCGCCGTGGGCGCAGGATCCCCCCGGCACCGCGTTCACGAGCGCTGGTCCACCTCGCGGAGGAACCCGAGCGCCGCGTCGATGAACGCGAACGACTTCGGCGTCTTGGCGTGGTCGGTGCGCGCCAGCTCCACGTAGGTGGCGTCGGGCAGCGCCTCGACGAGGGGGTCGGCGGGGGCGGTGAAGTCCTGGTCGCCCAGCACGACGAGCACCGGGCAGGTCACGGCCGACAGCGACGCGGCGTCGAGCTTCCCGCCGGCGCCGGCCTCCATGCAGGCGGCGAGGGCCTCGCGGTCGTTGCCGGGGAGGTCGCCGAGGCCGGCGAAGTAGCGCAGCGTCGGGTTGTCGCCGTCGTCGCCGGTGCGCACGGCGCGCACCACGGGGGCGTGGTCGCCGTCCTGGAACAGGTTCGAGCCGACGCCGGCGACGACGAGCGAGCGGAACCGCCTGGGGTGCTCCGCCGCCACCTTCAGCAGCGTCTTCGCGCCCATCGAGAAGCCGATGGCGTCGACGGGCTCGTCGGGCAGGACGTCGAGCACCCGGGCGCCGAGGTCGGCGTAGGCCTCGGGCTCGTGGGGCTTCGGTGCCTGCCCGTGCCCGAGCAGGTCGACGCCGATGACGTCGCGGCCCTCGTCGGCGAGCAGGTCGACCCAACCGTTGTGCACCCACGTGAGGTCGAAGGACGTGCCGAAGCCGTGGACGAGGACGACGGGGGAGGCCATGGCTCGGAGTCTGTCAGCGGCGGCGGCCCCGCGGCCGGTCCTCGAGCAGGCTGCCGCGCTGCCACGACCGCTCGATCACGGCGTCGAGGGCGAGGAGCAGGACGGCTCCGACGGCGGCCTCGTGGAGCACCCCGGTGGCGAGCGGCCAGTCGATCGCGTGCGCGTAGTCGTGCTGGACCTGCTCGATCACGACGGCGCCGGCGGCGGCGAGCAGCAGCCCGAGCGGCAGCAGCGTGAGCAGCGGCCGCCAGCCCTCGCGCCGGGTGGCGAACCCGCCGACGAGGGCGAGGCCGATGCCCACCAGCGGGCCGGCGAGGAGGAACCCGCCGACGCCACCGACGGCGGCGATCACGCGGGCGTCGTGGCGGGTCGGCAGGGCGCCCTCGTAGGTGAAGGCCCGCAGGCGTCGCAGCGGCTCGTGGAGCGGGGGCGGCGGCACCCGCACCTCGTCCGACCGGGTCCACAGCAGGGCGAGGGCCAGCACCGCCGCCACCCCCGACACGAGCAGGGCCACGTCGACCCGGTTCTGGGGGACGAACCGAAGCTCGACGGTGGGGTCCGCATCGTCGGGGGTGACCAGGAAGCCGTTGGCGTACCCGTCGACGAGCTCGGGGCTTGCCACCTCCGCGCCCTCGACCTCGACGGCGGCCCAGCCGGTGTCGAAGCTCTGCCCGAGCACCAGCCAGAACGGCTCGCCGGGGGTGGCGGAAGCGAGGGAGACGTCGACCGTGGCGTCGTCGACCCAGCGGGCGTCGACGTCGGGCGGCGGCGGGACGGGAGCGGCCGCCACGTCGAGCACGGGGTCGCTGGACCAGACGAGCTGGTCGACCTCGACCCCGGTGGCCTCGGGCGGGGCGGTGCCGAACCGGCGCTCGCCGACGGGGATGGTGACGGTCTCGCAGCCCTCGAGGCGCAAGGCGCCGGCGATGCCGGGGGTCAGCCGCACCGGCACCGGCCGGCGGTCGACGGCGACCAGGTCGTCGCGGCAGGCGCCGTCTGCGGGCACGTCGGCGTCGGCGGTGGGGCGCGCCGTGCCGCGCAGCCGGTAGGCCCGCGTCGCGGGGAGGTCGACGACGCGCTGCAGCGTGCGCTCCTCGGGTTCGGCGCCGGGGGTCGTCGGCCGCAGGCGGGTCTGGACGAGGGCGAGCGGGTAGCGCGTCGACCGGAAGCCGGCAGCGTCGAGCAGGTCGGACGGCATCCGCACCAGGTGCTCGACCACGGGCCCGCCGAGGTCGACCTCGGCGATGCCGACCATCCCCTCGCCGTCGCGCTCGCCCGCGGCGGGCTCGGCCAGCGAGCGGATCGTGATCTCGAGGGTCGTCAGCTCGCCGCCGTCGAGGTCGATCGGCTGCCCCGGCGCCTGGAGCGAGCGCTCGTCGAGCTCGACGGTGCGGCCGTCCTCGCGGTCGACGCGGACCTCGATGCGGTCGATGGGCGGGGCGTCGCCGGAGGTCACCTGGTGGATGCGCACGGCGCCGGCGTCCACCGGCTCGGTGGTCGTGATGCGCAGCCGCTGCCCGGTGGCGTCGTCGGCGTCGATCGCCCAGGCGGTGGCCGTATCGCCGTCGACGGCGAGGGACGGGCGGAGGTCCGGGCGGTACCGGTCCTCCTCGCCGTAGGCGGAGGCCTGGACGCGGACGACCCCGGGGTCGGCGACGGTGCGGGCCGAGTCGGCGTCGGCCGGTGCTGACAACAGGCGCAGGTCGAACGGATCGTCCTCGAGCACGCCGCCGTCGGCCGCCTCGGTGAAGCCGTCGCCGCCGGTGACGCCGGTCCAGCGCTGGGCGCGGGCCCGGGCCGTGTCGGTGACCACGATGGTGCGCTCGTCCCGCAGGTGGGTCCGCACGAAGTCGTCGTCGTCGGTGATGGAGGACGAGTA
>JBKHXT010000038.1:0-4008 GCA_046565885.1 Acidimicrobiia bacterium | reverse complement strand
CTCGCCGGCCGCCCGTTCCGCCGGGTGAGGGTGGCAGTCACCTGCGCTGGGTTCGGTGGCCGACCCGTCAACTCCTGCTCATGCGCCGGAATACATCGAAGGACACCGAAGGTGCTGGTCAGGCGCTAGGGGTCGCGGTAGGGTCGGGCCATGCCCGCCTCGGTCGAATGGCTCTCGACCGCCGACGCCGCGAAGGCGCTCGGCATCACCCCCCGCACCCTCTACCGGTTCATCGACGCCGGAGATCTGCCCGCGTACCGCTTCGGGCGGGTCATCCGGGTCAAGCAGGCCGACGTCGACGCCTTCATCGAGGGCGCCCGCATCCAGCCCGGCTCGCTCGAGCACCTGTACCCCGACAGCGGGTCGAAGGCCGAGGAGGCCGACCTCCGCTCCTAGCCCGTCAGGGGTCGAGGACGAGCGTCGAGACCGCGTGGATCGACACCCACGCCGGCGTCGGGGGCTCCCCGGCGATGCGCAGGCGGATCACGTCGAGGCCGGCGCTGCGCAGCTCGCCCCGGAGCACGGCGCCGCCGGCGGTGCGCACCAGCACCTCCGGTCGCTCCCCGGCCAGCGGTCCGAGCACGCCGGCGAGGCCGGTGTCGACCACGGCGGTCCGGTCGCCGGTGACCGGTCGCTCGCCCGGCTCGCCTCGGACGACCTCCACGGCGGCGGTGCGCACGAGCACGTCCTGGCCGCGGTCGCTGCGCAGCGCGACGAAGTCGGCGCCGAGGCCGACGATGCGGCCCCGCAGCCGGTGATCGCCCACCTCGAGCCCCACGGTGCGGCCCCGCTCGGCGAGGTCGAGCAGCGTGCCGGCGAGGGAGGCCTCCTCCTCCGCCTGGACCTGCAGCCACCGCTCCCGCGCCCGTCGGCGGGCCGCCTCGTCGACGGCGGCGTCGGCGGCCCAGCGCTCGAGGGCGTCCGCCAGCGCCGAGGCGCCGCCGAGCACCTCGCCGGCCGCCCTGGCGTCGGGGAGGCGGCCGCCGCGGGCGGGCTGGTCGGGGTCGTGGTCCAAGGTTCGCTCCGGCCGGTCCGGCGGTAGGATCCGGCTGATCGTGTCCGACACCCAAGTCGTCGTCAACGTTCCCGGCAACCACCTCATGGCCGGGTTGCTGGGCCAGCGTGACGAGCTGCTGCGCTTGGTCGAGCGCGCGTTCCCGGACACGGCCATCCACGCCCGGGGCAACGAGATCGCCGTGACCGGGCCCGACGCCAACGCCGTCGGGCGCGTGCTCGAGGAGCTGGTCCTGCTCGTGGCGAGCGGCCAGGTGCTCGAGGCCGAGGGCGTGCAGCGGGCCATCGACATGGTGCGCCACGACGAGCGCCCCTCGGAGCTGCTCGCAACCGAGATCCTGCGCTCGGCGAAGGGCAAGAGCGTCCGCGCCAAGACCGCCGGCCAGCGCCGCTACATCGAGGCCATCCGCGACAACGTCATCACCTTCGGGCTCGGTCCCGCCGGCACGGGCAAGTCGTGGCTCGCCGTCGCCATGGCCGTGCAGGCGCTGCAGCGCCAGGAGGTCGAGCGCATCATCCTCACCCGGCCTGCGGTCGAGGCCGGGGAGCGGCTCGGGTTCCTGCCCGGCGACCTCATGGCCAAGATCGACCCGTACCTGCGCCCCCTCTACGACGCCCTCTACGACATGGTCGATCCCGAGGGCGCCCAGCGCCTCCTCGAACGCAACGTGGTGGAAGTAGCACCCTTGGCGTTCATGCGTGGTCGCGCCCAACCGGTCGACGCACGGGTGCTCACGCCGCTGGGTTGGCGTGCCATCGGGTCGCTCGAGGTCGGCGACCTCGTCATCGGTTCTGACGGCATGCCGACGCCGGTGCTCGGCGTCCACCCCCAGGGCCGCAAGGAGGTGTTCCGCGTCACCGCTCAGGACGGTGCATCGACGCTGGCCTGCGCCGAGCACCTGTGGGCGGTCAAGACGCTCGACGACAAGAAGCACGGAAAGCCGCATCGTGTTCTGCAGACCCAGGAGATGATCGGCAACCTCCGGCGGAACCACCAGCGTCGATACGAGCTCCCGGTGCTCTCCGGCCCCGCCCAGTTCGTCCGTCGGAACGTCCCCATGGACCCGTACGCGCTGGGTCTGCTCCTCGGCGACGGGTGCATGACCGGGCGGACGACTCCGTCGTTCACGACCGCCGATCGAGAGCTCGCGCTCGCCCTGGAGTCGGCGCTCGACGGCATCGAGGTGTCGCAGAAGAGCGACGTCGACTACGTGCTTCGCAACCGCGCCCACGTCGGCCGAGGAGGGCCGACGAACCCCGTCACCGCGGTGCTGCGGACGCTCGCCCTCGAGGGCACCGACTCCAAGTCGAAGTTCGTCCCGCTGGAGTACCTCCTCAACGCCCCGGACGTCCGCATCGCCGTGCTGCAGGGTCTGCTCGACAGCGACGGCGGACCGGTCACCCAGGCGTCCCGGAGCTGCCGCATCCAGTACACGACCTGCTCGGCGCGGCTGCGAGACGACGTGATCTTCCTCGTCCGATCGCTGGGGGGTGTGGCGTACGTCCGCACGCGGCCCGCCGCCGGCCGCCGTCCCGGCAGGGCGCGAGGTCGAGACGTCCACCACCGGAGCGACTCGCACATCCTCGACATCCGCCTGCCGGACGGCGTGGAGCCGTTCCGCCTGCGGCGGAAGGTCGAGAAGTACCAGCAGTTCGGTGGCGGACGGCCGATGCGGATGATCGACTCGATCGAGCCGGCCGGCGAAGCCGAGTGCGTCTGCATCTCCGTGGGTGCCCTCGACTCCCTGTACGTGACTGATGACTTCCTCGTCACGCACAACACCCTGAACGGCAGTTTCATCATCCTCGACGAGGCGCAGAACGCCACGCAGGAGCAGATGAAGATGTTCCTGACCCGCATCGGGTTCGGCTCGAAGGTCGTGGTCACGGGCGACACCTCCCAGGTCGACGTGCAGGGCGGCAAGTCCGGCTTGCTCGGCCTCGAGCGCATCCTCCAGGGCATCGACGGGCTGAGCTTCGTGCACCTGAGCGCGCGCGACGTCGTGCGCCACCGCATCGTGCAGGACATCGTGAACGCGTACGACCGCAACGCCCCCGCCCCCGACGCCCGATGAGCGCCGCACCCGCCAGCCGGGTCTTCGGGGTCGACGAGCAGGACGACGAGGACATCGACGTGGCCCGCTGGGTCCGCCTCGCCGAGGACGTCCTCGGGGCCGAGGGCGTCCGGGCCGACAGCGAGCTCAGCCTGCTGTTCGTCGACGAGGCGGCCATGGCCGACCTCAACGAGCGGCACATGGGCAAGGCCGGGCCCACCGACGTGCTCGCCTTCCCCATCGACGACGACGCCGTCGACCCCGGCCGCTGGCCCGACGGCGGCACCGCCGGCCCCGACCGCCCGCCGCTCGACCTCGACGACCTGCCGACGCTGCTCGGCGACGTGGTCGTCTGCCCGGCCGTCGCCGCCCGCCAGGCGGGGGAGCACCGCGGGCCGCTGCACGGCGGCACCCTCGACGACGAGGTCGCCCTCCTCGTCGTACACGGCATCCTCCACGTCCTCGGCCACGACCACGCCGAGCCGGAGGAGACCGAGCGCATGCAGGCCAAGGAGCGCGAGCTCCTCGAGCGGTTCCACCGACGATCGTGACCCCCGCCGCCACGACCCACCGGAGGGCGCCGTGAGCCTGCCGTTGACCGCTGCCCTCGTCGCCGGCCTGGCGGTGCTGGTCGTGGTGCTGTCCTTGTGCGAGACGGTGGTGGCCCACACGAGCAAGGCGCGCGCCGCCGTGCTCGCCGACGAGCGACCGGGCCGGCGCCGCTACCTGCCCGAGCTGCTGGCCCGCCGCCAGACGAACCTCGCCGTGCTGGTCGTCGTGCGCCTCGCCGCCCAGATCCTCGGCGTGGTCGCGGTCATCGCCGCCGCCGAGCCGTACCGGCCCCAGACCGTCACCTGGCCGGTGATCGTGGCGATCACCATGGGCGTCGCCGTCACGATCGAGGCGGTCTCCAAGGCGGTGGCCCTCGAGCGCACCGACT
>JBKHXT010000037.1:0-13885 GCA_046565885.1 Acidimicrobiia bacterium | reverse complement strand
TACCGCTCGACCGCCGTCTCCTGGGCGATCCAGCGCCGGCCCGTGCTGTCGTACCTGGAGCGGTGCCCGAGCGAGGACGGGCCGTGCGTGGTGCCCGAGGGCACCACCGCCCGCATCGTCATGGTCGGCAACCCGGTGCTGTGGTGGTCGGCGCTCGCCGCCGTGCCCTTCGCCCTCTGGGCGGCGATCCGCCGCCGCCGTCGGGCCACCGTCGTCGCCCTCGGCCTCGGCGCCATGCTGTACGTCCCCTGGCTGGCGCCCAACAGCGGCTACCTCTACTACCTGGCGCCGCTGGCGCCCTTCGCCGCCCTCGCCGTGGTCGGCGTCGCCCGCGGGCTGCCCGGCCGGCTCGGCACCGTGGCGCCCTGGGTCGTCGTCGCCGCAGCCGTCGCCATGTTCGGCTTCCTCGCGCCGATCTGGTTCGGCTGGCCACTCGACGCCGACGCCACCGACGCCCGCCTGCTGCTCGACAGCTGGCGGTGACGCCGGTCGGCGATCAGGCGAGTGCCCTCGGCAGGACTCGAACCTGCGCACACGGCTCCGGAGGCCGATGCTCTATCCGCTGAGCTACGAGGGCGGAAGGGTTCGGGATCGTAGCGCGAGGCCGCCCGGACCCCGCATCGGCTCGGCCGCCGCCGAGGGGGACCCGTAGGCTGCGCCGCCATGCCGGCCCCCGTGGTGCTCGTCGTCGAGGACGACCCCACCATCCTCCAGCTGCTGGAGGTGAACTTCGAGATGGAGGGCTTCGTCGTGCTCACCGCCGAGGACGGCGAGCAGGGGCTGGCCGTGGCCCGTGAGTCGGGACCGGACGTCGTCGTGTCCGACGTGATGATGCCGAAGATGTCGGGCATCGAGCTGCTGCAGGCGCTGAAGTCCGATCCGAAGACGAGTCGGATCCCGGTGCTGCTGCTGTCGGCCAAGGCGCAGGGCGCCGACGTGCGGGCCGGCCTCGACGCCGGCGCCGACGGCTACGTCACCAAACCGTTCGAGCCCTTGGACCTCATCGACCG
This sequence comes from Acidimicrobiia bacterium, assembly GCA_046565885.1. Classification (GTDB taxonomy): domain Bacteria; phylum Actinomycetota; class Acidimicrobiia; order Acidimicrobiales; family Salinilacustritrichaceae; genus Salinilacustrithrix. The sequence goes on along the minus strand of JBKHXT010000037.1, from coordinate 12,875 downwards.
GGTCAACGCCGTGCTCCTGCGCAGCGGCGAGTCGTAGCCTGGTCCGTTCCCCCACCCAGGAGCTCCATCCGTGATCCGCGACACGCTCGCCGCCGCCGTCGAGTCGGCCGCCGCCGGCATCGGCCTCGACCCCGCCGCCACCAGCTGGACCATCGAGCGCCCGGCCCGCCGCGAGCACGGCGACTGGAGCTGCAACCTCGCCATGGCGTCGGCCAAGGCCGCCGGCCGCCCGCCACGCGACCTCGCCGCCGACCTCGTCGCCGCCCTCGAGCAGGCGTCGATCCCCCACGTCGAGGCGATCGAGATCGCCGGCCCCGGCTTCGTCAACTTCCGCCTGGCGCCGTCGTGGCTGCACGACGTGCTCGTCGACGTGGTCGAGTCGGGCGCCGACGGCTACGCCCGCCTCGACACCCTGGCGGGCCAGCGGATCATGATCGAGTTCGTCTCGGCCAACCCGACGGGGCCCATCCACGTCGGCAACGGGTGGTTCGCGTCCTACGGCGACTCCGTGGCCCGGCTGCTCGAGCGCTGCGGGGCCGAGGTGCACCGCGAGTACTACGTCAACGACACCGGCGGGCAGATCCGCCGGCTCGGTGAGTCCGTGCTGGCCCGCGCCGAGGGCCGGCCCGTCCCCGAGGGCGGCTACCCGTCGGGGTTCGTGAAGGGCCTGGCCAGCGCCTACGACGGTCCCCACGACGTCGAGGCCGCCGGCCGCTGGGCCGCTGAGCGCATCCTCGGCTTCATCAAGCTGCAGATGGCCATGGTGAACATCCACTTCGACGAGTGGTTCTCCCAGGCGTCGGTGGAGGAGTCGGAAGCCGTCCACGAGACCCTCGAGGGCCTGCGCGAGCGCGGCCTCGTGTGGGACGAGGACGGCGCCACCTGGCTGAACACCGGCGAGTTCGGCGACCCGCGCGAGAAGCGGGTCGTGAAGAAGTCCGAGGACCAGGGCGGCGACTACACGTACCTGGCCGGCGACCTCGCCTACCACCGCAACAAGTTCCTGGTCCGCGGCTTCGACCGCGTGATCAACGTGTGGGGCGCCGACCACCAGGGCCAGGTCCCGTCGCTGCTCGCCGGCGTCGAGGCGCTCGGCGTGGAGAGGGGCCGGCTCGAGGTGCGCCTCGGCCAGATGGTGTCGCTGGCCAGCGGCCGCATCGGCAAGCGCCTGGGCAACGCCGTCGACCTCGACGACCTGGTCGACGACATCGGCCCCGACGTCATGCGCCTGCTGTCGCTGGTGGCGTCCATCGACCAGTCGCCGACCATCGACCTCGATGCCGTCCGCGAGCAGTCGAACGAGTCGCCGGTCTTCTACATCCAGTACGCCCACGCCCGCATCGCCTCGATCGGCAAGAAGGCCGACGAGCTCGGCGTGACCCGGGCGCCGCTGGCCGACGCAGATCTGTCGCTGCTCACGCACGAGCGCGAGATCGAGCTGCTGCGCACGCTGTCGGAGCTGCCCGAGATGCTCGAGATCGCCACCCGCGAGCGGGCGCCGCACAAGATCACGGCGTGGGTCCGCGAGCTGGCCGACCGGTTCCACGGCTTCTACCACGACTGCTACGTGATCGGTGACGTGCCGCCGGAGCTCACGCAGGCCCGCCTGTGGCTGGTCGAGTCGGCCCGCATCGGGTTCGCGATCGGGCTCGACCTGCTCGGCGTCTCGGCCCCGGAGTCGATGTAGTGGCCGGCCCGCTCCCCACCCACCTGCTGCCCGAGCACGCGAAGGTCGATGGCGACGGGCGCCTGTCCATCGGGGGCTGCGACCTGCTCGACGTGGCCGCCGAGTTCGGCACGCCGCTGTTCGTCTACGACGAGCAGCACCTGCGCAACCGCTGCCGCGAGGCGGTGGCCGCGTTCCCCGACGGCGTCGCCTACGCCACCAAGGCGTTCCTGTGCGTGGCCATGGCCCGCCTCGTGCACGAGGAGGGCATGGACCTCGACGTCGCCACCGGCGGCGAGATGCACGTGGCCCTCACCGCCGGCGTGCCCGCCGAGAAGCTGGTGCTGCACGGCAACAACAAGTCGCTGGCCGAGCTGGCCTACGCCCGGGCCATGGGCGTCGGGCGCATCGTGGTCGACAGCTTCGACGAGCTGGAGCGCCTCACCCGCCTCCACCAGGACGACGGGCTGGCGCCCCAGGTCCTGCTGCGCATCACGCCCGGCATCGAGGCCCACACGCACGAGTTCGTGATGACCGGCCAGGAGGACTCGAAGTTCGGGTTCGGGCTGCGCTCCGGCGCCGCCGGCCGGGCCATCGAGCTGGCCTCGGCGTCGCCGGCGGTCGACCTCGTCGGCATCCACATGCACATCGGCTCGCAGGTCTTCGTGGCCGAGTCGTTCCACGACGCCGTCGAGGCGATGGTGCCGTTCGTGACCGCCCACGACCTCCCGGAGTTCTCGATCGGCGGCGGCCTCGGCGTGCCCTACGTCGAGGGCGAGACGGCGCCCACCATCGCCGACTGGGGCGGCGCCATCCAGGCCGCGGCGCGAGAGGCGGGCATCACCGCCCGCATCACCGCCGAGCCCGGCCGCTCCATCGCGGCGGCGGCGGCCGTCACCCTGTACACGGTCGGGACCATCAAGGAGATCCCCGGCGTGCGCACGTTCCTCTCCGTGGACGGCGGCATGTCCGACAACCCCCGCCCCGTGCTCTACGGCTCCGGCTACGAGACGTTCCTGCCCCGGGCCACCGACGCCGAGCGACCGCGGGCGGTCCGGGTGGTGGGCAAGCACTGCGAGTCGGGCGACCTGCTGGTGCGCGAGGGCTGGGTGCCCGACGACGTCGCCGTCGACGACGTGCTCGCCACGCCCGTCACCGGCGCGTACGGCCACTCGATGGGCTCGAACTACAACAAGATCCTGCGCCCGGCCGTCGTCTTCTGCCGTGACGGCGACGCCCGGCTCGTCGTGCGGCGGGAGTCCTTCGACGACCTCGTCCGCAACGACGTGGTCTGACGAGCGAGCCCTCAGGCCCGGCCGGTCAGGGCCTCGACGAGCACGAAGGTCACGCCCATCACCGATCCGACGCCGAACGCCAGTGCCCCAGCGAGCGCCCGGTCGTGCGGCCGGAGCGTGGCGACGGCCCCAGCCACAGGCGGTGGCGTGACCGCCGGGCGGCCCGGGTGGTGGCGCCAGTGGGGGAGCGGCGCCGGGGGCGCCACCTCGACGCGGCCCCGGATCCGGGCGGCGAGCTCGGCCAGGTCGTGGCGGTCACGGGCGAACAGGTCAGCGGGGTCGTCGCCGGCGCGGGCGGCGGCGACGCCGAAGTCGGCGAGCAGCGCGGCGCCGTCGGCGAGCAGCACGTTCGACGCGCAGACGTGGCCGTGCGCGACGCCCGCGCCGTGGGCGGCCCGGAGGGCGTCGGTCAGCGTCGCGACCAGCGCCACGGCCTCCTCGGGGGTGAAGGTGCCCGCCGCGAGGCGGTCGGCGAGCGTCCCGTCGGCGCCGAGCGTGCGGACGACCTGGATCCGCTCGTCGTCGACGTCGACGACGTCGGCCACCGTCGCGATGGCCGGGTGCCCGAGGCGGGCGAGCGCCTCCGACGCCTCCCGCAGGCGCCGGCGGGGGGTGCCGGCGGGGACCGCCACCGGCCGGCGGGCGAGCGGCGCGGCCCCGAGGCGGTCCGCCAGCACCTCCTCGACCGGGCCGTCGACGCCGAGCCCGAGGGTGCGGAGCGACCGGTAACGCATCATCGTGCACCAAGATGCACTGAAAGAGCACGAGAGGTCAACCGCAGATGCCGTGCGGGTGGGTGGCGGGCCCGTGGCTACCGTGGCCGCCCATGTCCGCCCCCTCACCGATCCGCGTCGGCCTCCTCGGCTGCGGCGTCGTCGGCGGCTCGCTCGTGCAGCTGCTCGCCGCCCGGGGCGATGACATCGAGGCCCGCACCGGGCTGCGCTTCGAGATCGGCCCGGTGGCGGTGCGCTCGCTCGACAAGCCCCGGGCCGCCGTGCTCGACGAGTCGCACTTCACGACCGACCCCACCGAGGTGGTCGAGAGCCCCGAGGTCGACGTGGTGGTCGAGCTCATGGGCGGGATCGAGCCCGCCCGCTCGCTCGTCGCCAAGGCCCTCGCGGCCGGCAAGCCGGTGGTGACCGCCAACAAGGCGCTGCTCGCCTCGGTGGGCTCCGAGCTGTTCGCCGTCGCCGACGCCGCCGGCGTCGACCTGCTCTTCGAGGCCGCGGTCGCGGGCGGCATCCCGTTCATCCGGCCGCTGCGCGAGTCGCTCGCCGGCGAGCACATCTCCCGGGTGATGGGCATCGTCAACGGGACGACCAACTACATCCTCACGAAGATGACCGAGGACGGCGCCGAGTACGCCGACGCCCTCGCCGAGGCCCAGGCGCTCGGCTACGCCGAGGCCGACCCGTCCGCCGACGTCGAGGGCTGGGACGCGGCGGCGAAGGCGGCGATCATCGGCTCGATCGCCTACGGCAGCCAGATCGTCACCGAGGACGTCGCCGTCGAGGGCATCACCCACGTCACCTCCGACGACATCGACCGGGCCGCCCGGCTCGGCTACGTCGTCAAGCTCCTGGCGATCGTCGAGTCCTACGGCGTCGACGGGGTGGCCGCCCGGGTGCACCCCACGCTCGTGCCCGAGACGCACCCGCTGGCGTCGGTGCGCGACTCGTTCAACGCGGTCTTCGTCGAGGGCGCCGCCGTCGGCGACCTCATGTTCTACGGCCGGGGCGCGGGCGGCGGACCCACGGCCAGCGCCGTGCTGGGCGACCTCATCGACGCCGCCAGCAACCTGATCAAGGGCACGCACGCCAGCATCACCACCGGCGAGCCGGCGCCGATCGTGCCCATCGACCAGCTCCGCTGCGAGTACTACCTGAACCTCGACCTGCACGACCGGCCCGGGGCCCTCGCCGCCGTGGCCGGCATCATGGGCCAGCGGGGCGTGTCCATCCGCTCGATGGAGCAGATCGACCCCGACGAGGCCGGCCTCCTCGACGCCGCGCGCGTCCTGTTCGTCACGCACACGGCGCGCGAGGCCGACCTGCGGGCCACGCTCGACGACCTGCGCCAGCACCCCGACGTCAAGGCCGTGAACACGGTGCTGCGGGTGCTCGACGGATGACGCTGCGCTACGGCTCCACCCGCGGCGACGCCCCGCCGCTCGACTTCGCCGACGTCCTGCTCACCGGCCTCGCCCCCGACGGCGGGCTCTACGTCCCCGAGGCGTTCCCGTCGCTGCCCGACCTCGACGGGCTCGACCGCTACGCCGACGTCGCCGCCGCGGTGATGTGGCCCTTCGTCGAGGGCACGATCGAGCGGTCGGCGTTCGAGTCGATCGTCGAGGAGGCCTACGCCACCTTCGACCACCCCGACGTCGTGCCGCTCACCCGCCTCGACGAGCGCCGCTGGCTGCTCGAGCTGTTCCACGGACCGACCATCGCCTTCAAGGACGTGGCCCTCCAGCTGGTCGGCCGGCTCTTCGACCACGTCCTCGCCGAGCGGGGCCGGCGGGCGACGATCCTGGTCGCCACCTCCGGCGACACCGGCTCGGCCGCCATGGCCGCCACCGTGGGGCGCGACGCCCTCGACTGCGTGGTGCTGTTCCCCGACGGCGGGCGGGTCTCCGAGGTCCAGCGCCGGCAGATGACCACGATCGACGCGCCGAACGTGCACGCCGTGGCCGCCGCCGGCACCTTCGACGACTGCCAGGACATCGTCAAGGCCGCCTTCGCCGACCGGGCGTTCCGCGACGAGGTGCACCTGTCGGCGATGAACTCCATCAACTGGGGCCGGGTGATGGCCCAGGTCGTCTACTACGTGACCGCCGCCCGGGCCGTCCGTGCGGCCACCGGCGCCGCACCGGTGTTCTCGGTGCCCACCGGGAACTTCGGAAACGTGCTCGCCGGCTGGGTCGCCCAGCGCATGGGCCTCGACGTGGCCGGCTTCCTCGTCGCCTCCAACCGCAACGACATCCTCACCCGCTGGCTCGAGACGGGGGCGCTCACGGCCGAGCCGGTCGTGCCGACCATCAGCCCGAGCATGGACATCCAGGTGTCCTCCAACCTCGAGCGGCTGCTGTTCGACCTGGTCGGCCGTGACGGCCGGGCCACCGCCGAGCTGCTCACCGAGTTCCGGGCCACCGGGCTCGTCGCGGCGCCGCGCCCCGACGGCTGGTGGGGTGCTCGCCTCGACGACGACGACACCCGGGCCACCATCGCCTCTCACCACGCCGACCACGGCGTGCTCCTCGACCCCCACACCGCCGTGGGCGTCGGCGCGGTCGACCGGGTCACCGGGCTCCCCGACGCACCGGTCGTGTGCCTGGCCACCGCCCACCCGGCGAAGTTCCCCGACGCCGTCGAGTCCGCCACCGGCGTCCGCCCGCCGCTGCCGGCGCACTACGCCGACCTGTTCGACCGCCCGGAGCGCATCGAGGAGGTCGCCGCCGACCTCGGCGCCGTCGAGGCCCTCGTCCGGCGCCTCGTCGCCCACCGCTGACCCGGCCGTTCTGGGCGGCCCCGGCGCTGGGGATCGGATGGTCCCCATGTCCGACTCCGACGCCCACTTCGCCACGTCGATCGGCCTCCGGACCGCCGATCCGGAGGAGCCGGGCATCGTGCGCCGCCGCCAGGGCCGCGGCTTCAGCTTCCGGAACCCCGACGGCTCGGTGGTGCGGGGCGAGGACCGCGAGCGGTGCGAGGCGCTCGTGCTCCCGCCGGCGTGGGAGGACGTGTGGATCTGCCGCCACGCCGACGGCCACCTGCAGGCGGTGGGCACCGACGACGCCGGCCGGCGCCAGTACCGCTACCACGAGCGCTGGACCGAGGCCCGGGCCGCCCGCAACTTCGATCGGCTCGCCAGCGTGGGCGAGCGGCTGGCGGACGTCCGCCGGGCCGTCGAGCGCGACCTCGAGTCCCGCGACCCGACGACCCGGGCGATGGCCACGATGGTGGGCCTGCTCGACCGCAGCCTCGAGCGCATCGGCAACCCGACGTCGGTCGAGGTGCACGGCAGCCGGGGCATCTCGACCCTGTCGCCGGCGAACGTCGACGTGTCCCGCTCGGCCATCCGCCTGGCCTTCGTGGGCAAGGGCGGGGTCGAGCACGACGTGACGATCATCGACGAGGACCTCGCCGCCGCCATCGCCGACCTCGAGCGGAAGTCGAGCGAGTGGCTGTTCGAGGTCGGCGGCACCGTCCTCGACGCCGCCGCCGCCAACGAGTACCTCGACGCCCACAGCGGCGGCGAGCTCGACTGCAAGGACATCCGCACCTGGGGCGGCAGCGCCGCGGCGCTCGCCGCGAGGGCCACCGGCTCGGCGCGCAAGGAGCCCGAGGTCGCCGATGCCGCGGCGGCCGCCCTCCACAACACCCGCACGGTCGCCCGCAACAGCTACGTGCACCCGCTCGTGTTCGAGGCGGACGACGAGGTGGTGGAGGAGGCGTGGAAGGGCAGTCGTCGCTCGAAGTGGTACGGCCGGGGCGAGCGGGCGCTGCTCAACCTGCTCGAGGGCTGCCCGTCGCTGCTCGAGCAGTACACCGTCGCCCGCTGATCAGGTGCGACGGCCCGAGGCGAGGATGCGGGCGAACGCGTAGTAGTACGGCCGCTCGCCGGCGGGATCGCCCAGGCGCTCGAGCAGCTCGCGCCGGTACTCGTCGCGGAAGGCGGGGAACCGATCGGGGCCGAGGCGGCGCTCGAACGAGGTGAGCAGGGTGCCCGAGACCCAGTCGAGCACCTGGTCGGTGCGCGCCATGGCGTGGCCGTAGATGCGCAGCACGACGTCGGGCTCGGCGATGCCGGCGGCGTGCATCACCTCGGCGTAGGCCGCCGGATCCAGGGCGCCGGCCTCGCGGTCGAGCGGCTCGAGCCCGAACCGGCGCCCGACCTCGTCGGCCACCACGTGGCTGGGGTGGCCGTAGTTCGCCGGCACCTGGAAGGCCAGGGTGCCGCCGGGCCGGAGCCGCTCGACGAGGCGGGGGAGCAGCGAGCGGTGGTCGGGCACCCACTGCAGCGAGGCGTTGGCGAACACGACGTCCCACTCGCCGGCCAGGTCCGCGAGGTCGCCCTCTTCGAAGCGGATGCCGGGGCCGACGTGGCGCCGGGAGCCCTCGAGCATGCGGGTCGAGGAGTCGATGCCGACGACCTCCGCGGCGCCGGTCCGCTCGCGCAGCAGCGGCGCGCACCAGCCGTCGCCGCAGCCGAGGTCGACGACGCGGCCGCCCGGCGCCGCGGGCACCCGGTCGAGCAGGTCGAGCGCGGGGCGGCGTCGCTGGTCGGCGAAGCGGTCGTAGGTGGCGGGATCCCAGGGGTCGGCCATGCCATCCACGTTAATACAAGTGCGATACAAGAAGACAAGTGGGATGCAGGTGTCGTGTTGGAGGGGTGGCGGCCGCCCGGGTATCGTCGCCCTCGGTCCGGTTCCACCAGACGGCGTGGCGCTCACGAGCGCGACGAACCGGGCCGACGCCCCCCGAACACCGGGCGGCGGTGGGGGCGAGCGTCCTCCATCCGGACGAGTTGAGGAAGCACGACGACACATGAGCGTTGACGCCAACGCCCTCGAGCGCGAGACGCTCGAGCGCAAGGATCGCGAGGAGCTGCAGAAGATCGTCGGCGCCCTCGGTGGCAAGGCGACGAGCCGCACCCGCAAGGCCGACCTGATCGACCAGATCCTCGAGCTCACCGGCGTCACGCCGGCGGCGGAGGAGGCGGCGGCCGAGGAGCCGGCGGCGGCGGAGCAGCCCGAGCAGTCCGACGACGAGCAGGCCGCGGCGCCCGAGGCGACGTCGGAGGAGGCCGAGGCCGCCGACGACGACGACGAGCCCGCCCGCGACGACCAGCCGCGCAACGGCCGCGGCGACCGGGCCGAGACCCCGCGCGGCGGCCAGCCGTCGCCGGCCCGCGACCAGCAGGGCCGTGAGCCGCAGGGCCAGGCTCGTGAGCAGCAGGGCCGCGATCAGCAGGCTCGCGACCCGCAGGCTCGTGATCAGCAGGGTCGTGACGAGGGCGACGACGGCGAGGGCGGCGGCAAGCGCCGGCGCCGCCGGGGTCGCAACCGCGACGCCGCCCCCGGTCCGGAGGAGTACGGCGGCGAGCCGGTGCCCGTCGAGGGCGTGCTCGACCTGCGCGACGACGGCTACGGCTTCCTGCGCGTCGACGGCCTGCTGCCCTCCAAGGACGACTGCTACGTGTCGGTGAAGCAGGTCCGCCAGTTCGGCCTGCGCAAGGGCGACGTGGTCGCCGGCGGCTCCCGCCCGGCGTTCCGCAACGAGAAGAACCCGGCCATCCTCCACATCGACACGGTCAACGACGTCGCCCTCGAGCCCGGCGCCGAGCGCCCGCACTTCGAGGAGCTCACGGCGGTCTTCCCCACCGAGCAGATCGTGCTCACCCTCGACGACGAGGGTGACGACCGCACCACCCGGGCGCTCGACCTGCTCGCCCCCATCGGCAAGGGCAGCCGCGTGCTCGTGCTCGCCCCGCCCCGCACCGGTGCCACCACGCTGCTGCAGTCGGTGGTGCGCTCGGTCGAGGTCGGCGACCCCGACACCTCGCTCGTGGTCGTGCTGCTCGACGAGCGGCCCGAGGAGATCACCGAGATGGAGCGCCTGGCCACCACCGGCACCGTCTACGGCTCCGCCTTCGACCGGCCCGCCGACGAGCACGTCGCCGTGCTCGAGCTGGCCATGGCCCGGGCCCAGCGCCTGGCCGAGGGCGGCGACGACGTGGTCGTCGTGGTCGACGGCCTCACCCGCCTCGCCCGCGCCGCGCACGCCGCCTCCCAGGGCGTCGGGCGCACCCTCGGCGGCCTCGACGTGGCCGCCATCCACACCGCCAAGCGCTGCTTCGGCACCGGCCGCAAGCTCGAGGAGGGCGGCTCGGTCACCGTCGTCGCCACCGCGCGGGTCGACACCGGCTCCGAGGTCGACGACGCCGTGGTCGACGCCGTGCTCGGCGGGGCCACCACCGTGGTCCGCCTCGACCGCTTCGCCGCCGAGCGCCGCGCCTTCCCGGCCCTCGACGTCGGCGGCACGGGGACGCGCCACGAGGAGCTGCTGGTCGGCGACGACTCGGCTGAGGCGCGCGACGCCCTCCGCCGTAGCCTGGTGGAGTTGCCCGCCGACGCACCCGGCGGTCACAGTGACCCGCTCGACGGCCTGCTGGACCGCCTGCGGAGCACCGCTTCGAACGACGAGCTGCTGGAGCAGAACCGATGAAGTCCGACATCCATCCCGAGTACGACACCGTCACGGTGACCTGCTCGTGCGGCAACGCGATCCAGACCCGCTCCACCGGCGGCGACCTGCGGGTCGAGCTCTGCAACGAGTGCCACCCCTTCTACACCGGCAAGCAGAAGCTGGTGGACACCGGTGGTCGCATCGACCGCTTCGAGCGCCGCTACGGCCGCCGCCGCAAGGGCGGCGACGACGCGCAGGCCGAGCAGCAGTCGGCCGACGCCGCCGCCACGGCGGCCGCCGACTCCGACTCCTGAGCGCACGCCCAAGTACATGCGCTCACCGCATCCGTCGAGCCGCATGCGGTCGCAGGTGACCGCTCGCTCCTACTTGGGCGCACGCTGACGAACCCCGAAGCCAGCGAACCGACCCCCGCCGAAGCGGCGCAGGCGGTCGAGCGCCAGGCGGCCCGCAACGCCGCCAAGCTCGCCGCCCTCGTCCGTGATCGGTGGGGCGTCGACGCGCCCCGCAGCAGCGTCGGCACCGGGGCGGCCATGGCCGCCGACGGCCGGGCCTTCGTCCTCGTCGAGGGCGACCGCGGCCTCGGCGCCGCGCTCGCCTGGGCCCGACGTGCGGGCGCCCGGGAGGTGCACGTCATCGCCGACGAGGACCCGGGCACCATCGCCCGCCAGGCCGGCGAGTTCCGCACCGACATCACCGTGTGGCGCAGCGAGGGGCGTGCGCTCGTCGAGGCCGAGCCGTCGCCCGTGCCGATCGGGCCGGGCCCGCCCGACGCCCCCGATCTCGTGGCGCTGCTCGAGGCGGAGGGCCTCGACGTCGTGGTCGAGGGCGACCGCCTCGCCGGCGAGCACCGCGGCCTCGAGGTGGCCCGCATCGTGCGCGCCCTCGACGACGAGGAGCCCATCCTCGAGGTGGGCGTCGGCAAGTACGACCGGGCGCTGACCGCGATGATGCACGGCGACCTCGACGGTCGCGCCTCGATCGCCCGGGTGGTCGAGCAGCTGGAGCGGCTCCGCCGGCCGGGCGGCCCCCGCAACCACCCGCTCGCCACGCTCGTGCCCGAGCGCTGGCTGCGCTCGACCCTGCTCGCCGACCCGGCCCGCATCGGCTGCGACGAGCTGGTCGCCGCCCCGGCGGCCGTGCCCCGCGACCGGCTCCGCCCCCGAGGCGTGGCCGCGGCCACCGGGACGCGCGACGGCGAGCGCGTCGTCGTCGTGTGCAGCGTGGGCGTCGACCTCGAGGCCGTCGTCCTCGCCGCCGACACCCGCCTGGTGACCGATCGCGACGCCACCCTGCTGCTCGCGCTTCCGGAGCGCGACGTGCTGCCCGTGAACGAGGCCATGGTCGCCGACCTCGTCCGCCCCGCCGAGGTCGCCCCGGTCGCCGGCGACTGGCGCCTCTGACGGGTACGCCACCGCTGCCAGATCCCCCCGTGCGGAACTGGCAGCGGCTCCGTACCACCCCGGTACCCTCGCCCCGATGCTCGACCGCCTGGAAGCCCTGGAACGTGAGTTCGTCGAGCTCCAGGCGCGCCTCGGTGATCCCGAGCTGATCGCCGACCAGGTCCGCTACACCGAGGCCGCCCGCCGCTACCGCGAGCTCGAGGACATCGTCGAGGTGGGCGGCAAGCTGCGGGAGGCGGTCGGCAACGCCGCCGTCGCCCGGGAGCTGTCCCGGGAGTCCGAAGGCGACGACAAGGAGCTGTTCCGCGCCGAGGCCGAGGAGGCCGACGCCGACGTCGAGCGCCTCAGCGAGCGCATGAAGCTGCTGCTGCTCCCGAAGGACCCGAACGAGGGCCGCAACGTCATCGTCGAGATCCGCGGCGCCGAGGGCGGGGAGGAGGCGAACCTGTTCGCCAAGGACCTGTTCCAGATGTACGAGGGCTTCGCCCAGCGCATGGGCTGGAGCCTCGAGGTCATGGGCACCGACGTCTCCGACATGGGCGGCTACAACGAGGTCACCTTCGTCGTGAAGGGCGACGGCGCCTGGACCCGCATGAAGCACGAGGGCGGTCCGCACCGGGTGCAGCGGGTGCCGGTCACCGAGGCCCAGGGCCGCATCCACACGTCGTCGGCCACGGTCACCGTGCTGCCCGAGGTCGACGAGGTGGAGGTCGACATCGACCCCAACGACCTCGAGATCCAGGTGTACCGGTCGTCCGGCCCCGGCGGGCAGTCGGTGAACACGACCGACTCGGCGGTGCGCATCACCCACAAGCCGTCGGGGCTCGTGGTGGCGATGCAGGACGAGAAGAGCCAGCTGCAGAACAAGGCCAAGGCGCTGCGGGTGCTGCAGAGCCGGCTGTACCAGCTCGAGCAGGACCGCCAGCAGGCCGAGCTGTCGTCGGCCCGCAAGGACCAGGTCGGCGGCGGCGGTCGCAGCGAGAAGATCCGGACCTACAACTTCAAGGAGAACCGGGTCACCGACCACCGCATCGGGCTCACGCTCTACAAGCTCGACAAGGTGCTGGCCGGCGAGCTCGACGACGTCTCCGACGCCCTGGTCCAGGACGAGCAGGCCACCCGCCTGGCCGAGGGCGACCGCTGAGCGGATGAGCGCCGCGGGCGACGACACGACGAGCTGGGCCGAGCTGCACGCCGAGACGGTGCGGCGCCTGACCGACGCCGGCGTCGACCACCCCGCCCGGGAGGCGACGTGGATCGTCGAACGGGCCGCCGGCGACCCGTACCGGGTGGTGGCCGAGAAGCC
>JBKHXT010000036.1:0-17781 GCA_046565885.1 Acidimicrobiia bacterium | reverse complement strand
TGTGACGACCGGGGACGTTGTCCCTGGAGCGATGGGGTGGGGTGATCCACCGATGAGTTGAGCCCTCCGAGAGAGGCTGTGGGTCTTCCACAACTCACATCTCAAACGGAGGGCTCGTGACTCACGCTAGGACTCAGCACCCCAACGCGCGGCTGACGCCGAAGCACCGGCGCACGATGGTCAACTGCGTGCTGGTGAAGGGCTGGACGATCGAGGCGACCGCGGAGCGGTTCCAGGTCGACGCCAAGACCGTGCGGAAGTGGCGCGATCGGTTCCTCGCCGAAGGTGAAGCCGGTCTGCAGGACCGGTCGTCGCGGCCGCACCGATCACCGAACCGGACACCGCGCTCATGCCGACGGCGGGTGATCCAGCTGCGCCGCAAGCACCGCTGGGGCGCCGACCACATCGCCCACGAAACGGGGCTGGCCGCCTCGACCGTGCAAGCGATCCTGCGCGACGCCGGCCTCGCTCGTCTCGACCGGGGCGATCGAGCCACCGACACCGAACGTCCTTGCCGCTACCAACGAGATCAGCCAGGGGAGCTCATCCACGTCGACGTCAAGAAGATCGCCGGGATCCCCGACGGCGGCGGCTGGCGCATCCACGGCCGAGGCCACGATGGCCACGGCGGCCACAGCAAGGTCGGCTACCGCTACATCCACACCGCCCTGGACGACCGCACCCGCATCGCCTACAGCGAGTTGCTCACCGACGAACAAGCCGACACCGCCGCCGAGTTCTGGCTCCGAGCCGCAGCCTTCTTCGCCGCCCTGGGCATCCGCTGCGAGCGAGTCATCACCGACAACGGCTCCTGCTACCGCTCACGCCGCTGGCACGCCGTCTGCGCGGCGACCAGCACCAAGGTGAAGAAGACCCGACCCCGCCGCCCGCAGACGAACGGCAAGGTCGAGCGCTTCCACCGGATCCTGCTCGAGGAGTGGGCCTACATCCGGCCCTGGCACTCCGACACCGAGCGCACCACCGGCTACGCCGGCTTCATGCACTTCTACAATCACCACCGCTCCCACGGCGCTCTCGGATGGGCCACACCCATGCAGACCCTCAACCGCCTCCACGGGGACAACCTCCCCGCAGAGCACAGCTAGTCGAGCCCGACCCGCTCCCGGAACTCCTCGGTGGTGTTCGTGTGCGGGAAGGGCTGGTCGGGCACCGGCAGCCCGAGCGCGTCGCAGATCGGCTCCCACCCGTCGCCCGTCCGCCAGACCAGCAGGCGGTCAGCGGGCGCCGTGGCGCGGACGTCGGCGTTCCAGGCCTCGACCGCGGCGATGGCCGCGTCGCGGTCGAGGAAGTCGGGCGTGAAGCGCTCGTGCAACATGGCGATGGCCATGTCCCACCAGTCGTTCTCACCTGGTGCCGGCCGGTCGTCCCTCGGGGCCTTGAAGCCCTCGAAGATCGTCGCATCGGCCGAGCGGAACCACTCGTCGGCGGGCCGCTCCGAGTGGAGGATCAGCGCGTCGGGGTGGGCCTCGGCGAGCTCCTTCCAGCACGCCGCCGCCGGCCAGTCGACGGTGGCCACGTAGTCGCCGAGCAGCTCGTCCCACTCGACCGGTCCGCCGTGGATCGCGTCCCGCCAGCGCGACGGGTGGTCGGGCCGCTGGAAGCACTCGATCATGTGGTAGCAGGGCGCGCCGAGCAGCACCTCGAGCGCGGCCTTGAGCGACATCGTCCCGGTGCGGCCGAGGCCGCTGCCCACCACGCGCAGTCCCATGGCGCGAAGTCTGGCGCGGCTCAGACCAGCGGCGCCTCGTTGGCGAAGGCCAGCTCGCGGTCGGCCTGGCGCTGGGCGTCGTCCAGGGGCAGCGAGCCGCGCAGCTCGTAGGTGCCGGCGTACTCGGGGCGGACCTCGCCGCGCTCGTCGACGAGCCAGCGCATGGCCATCCGCCGGGGCACGCGCACCCGCTCGACCTCCACGTAGGTGCCGAAGACGTGGTCCCAGAACGGGGTCGTCACGCCGTGGTTCCGCAGGGGGGCGTGGAAGTGGTGGGTGAAGTGGTGCTTGCGGACCCGGGCCTCGTAGGCGTTGGCGATCGGGCGGCGGTGCGCACGCCAGTGCACGAGGTCGTAGAAGCCGTACGCCAGCAGGTAGCCGACGCCCACGCCCCACCCGAGGTCGGCCTGCCCGGCGAGGCGGCCGAGCAGCGGCAGCAGCCCGAGCGACACGAGCAGGACCCCGGCCCAGGACAGGTACCAGCTCTCGAGGACGGTGTCGTCGGAGCCGTGGTGGCGGAGGTGCTCGCGGGAGCCGTAGTTGCGGCCGCGGGCCTCGTGGAAGGCGAAGCGGTGCAGGACGTACTCCATGAACGTCCAGAGCACGGCCCCGAGGGGCAGGCCGAGGGCGAGCAGCAGCGGGTGGTGGGGGGAGGGCATCAGGGTTCGGTCCCTTCGGGGAGGGGGCGGGCGAGCGGGCCGTCGGCCTCGAGGCGGTCGACGAGGCGGTGGGCGGCGGCGAGGGCGTCGGCGGCGGCGCCCCAGCCGAGGAGCAGCGCGTCGAGGACGTGGCGGCCGGAGGCGACCGGGTCGAGCAGCTCGTCGTCCCAGCGCTGCACCACCCGCAGCTGCAGGCAGCCGGTGAGGGCGGCGGCCAGGGCGATGGTGCGCCGGGACGCCAGGTCGCCGTCGGCCCGGTCGCCGCCGAGGGCGCCGCGCTCGGCCGCGGTGCGCAGCCGGGCCTCGGCCAGCCCGAGCAGCCGCAGCGCCGCCGGCACCACCCGGCCGGCCTCCTCGGCCGGCACCGCCTCCTGGGCGTCGGAGAGCAGCAGCAGGAGCAGCCGCATCTCCTCGGGGTAGGTGGCATCCGCGGTGAGCCAGAAGCGGCCGAAGGCGACGACCGGGGCCAGCAGGTCGGCGTCGTCCGGGCGCCGGCCGACGGCCCGGTCGACGTCGCCGCCGAGCACCAGCGCCGACGAGGCCAGGCGCTCGACGGCCTCGCGCTGCACCTCGGCGACCAGCGCCCCCTTCGAGGGGAAGTACGTGTACACGCTGCCGACGGAGGCGCCGACCTCGGCGGCGAGCCGCTGCATGGTCAGCGCCTCGAGGCCCTCCTCGGAGATGACGTGCAGGGCGGCGCGCAGGTAGCCGCGGTGGCGGGCGAGGCGGTTCCGCTCGCGCGTGCCCACGGGGCCGGGGACGGCCGCGGGCTCGTCGGGGACGGCAGAGAGCTGAACCACGTTCAGAGTTTGAACGACGTTCAGCTTCGACGTCAAGACCGGCGACGAGGGGCCGAGGACCGGCGGTACCGTTTCCCCGTGGACTTCGACGACGTGATCCGGATCGGGTCGGAGCTCCCGGAGGTCGAGGTGTCGACGTCGTACGGCACGCCGGCGCTGAAGGTGCGGGGGAAGGCGTTCTGCCGCCTGTGGGACGACGACGAGCGCGCTCGCAAGGGGCCGGAGGAGGAGGGCGAGGTCCTGGTCGTGTTCGTCGACCTCGCCGAGAAGCGGGCGTGGATCGAGACGTCCGACGGCGCCCTGTTCGACCAGGCCCACTACCACGGCCACGGGGCCATGCTCGTGCGCCTCGACCGGGTCGACGACGACCTGCTCGCCGACGTCCTCGAGCAGAGCTACCGGCTCAAGGCGCCGCGCACGCTGCTGCGCAAGCTCGACGACCTGGCCGGGTAGCCCTCAGCGCAGCGACAGCAGGTAGGCGGCGATGTCGCGGGCGTCGGCGTCGGTCACCCCGAGGTCGGGCATGGCGGTGCCGGGCTCGACCGCGTCGGGGTCCTGGAGCCACGTGACCAGGTTCGGCAGGTCGTTGGGCAGGGCGCCGGCGATGAAGGTGCGGTGCCCCCAGCCGGTGAGCGGCGGGCCCACCAGCGAGTCGGCCCGCCGGATCCCGGGGATCACGTGGCACGAGCCGCAGCCGTACGCCTCGATCGCCTCGGCGCCCGCCGCCGGGTCGCCGACGTCGGTCCCGGGCGGTCGCGGCGCCGGATCGTCCCGGCACCCGGACAGCACCAGTGCCAGCCCTGCGACGAGCGCGACCGCTCCGGTCGGGCTCAGTCGCACGGGTGCACCACCAGGACCGAGGCGCCCACCAGCAACGTGGTCAGGGCGAAGAGGGCGCCGAGCACGACCCCGGCCAGCCCGATGGCGCGCACGAGGTCGGTGGCCTCCCGGCCGTCGTCGCGCCACGCCCGCCACGACGCCGCCGACGCGCCGGCGATGCCGGCGAGGGCGAGGACGGTGACGGCGCCGAACGCCCACCGGTGCCCCCAGCGGCACGACGGCGGCACCAACAGGTAGCTGACGTTGAGGTGCACGAACCACAGCAGCGGCCCGGTGGCGGCCAGCACCAGCGCCCAAGCCGCCGTGGACGACGAGCGTGGTCGGGTGCCGGCCAGTGCGGTGCGTCCTCGTGCGCGCCCCACCTCAGCCACCGCCCCCCGTCAGCTGCGGCCAGCCGTAGGCCACGGCGGCCACCCCCGCCCACGCCAGCGCCACCGTGGTCCACCACGCCGAGGCGACGGCGGCGGCGGCCGACACCCAGGGGTGGTCCCCGAGCCGGGCCGCCTCGTAGGCGCCCATCGCGCTGATGCCGACCCCGGCGAGGGCGAGCAGCCCGGCGAAGGCGTGCAGCACGAGCAGGCTGGCGTCGTGGGCCCGGGCCGTGCCGGCCAGGTCGAGGTCGGCCACCAGGAGCACGCCGGCGACGATCGCCGCCGAGCCGGCGAGGGCGCTGGCCCCGAGGCGGGTGGCGAGGGGCAGCTGGTCCTCCCGGGCGGGCAGCGGCCGGCCGGCGCGGACGGCGATGGCGGCGGCGAGGGCGACGAGGGCGACGGCGATGGCCGGGCGCAGCAGCGGCAGCGACGGCGTGCCCTCGGGCGGCCACACGTCGACGCTCACCGAGAGGTACAGGTGGGCGTACAGGAAGTAGGCGAGCAGCACCCCGAGGACGCCGACGCCGGCGGCCGCCCCCCACACGCCCGACGACCGGCGGCCGTCGATGAGGTCGCCGAGGTCGTGGCGCCGGGCGGCGCTGAGCACCGGCTCGCCCGGCTCGGGTCGCACCCAGCCGACCAGGGCGCCGACGGCGGGCACGGCGCCGATCACGACGAGCGCGAGGTTGTCGGTCAGGGCGCCGACCAGCGACACCGCCATGGCGAGCGAGGTGACGAGGGGCCAGTACGACGGGCCGGGCAGCGTGGTGACCCCACGGAAGCGGGCGTCGACGGCCGTCGAGATCGGCTGCTCGCGCACGCCCGGCGGCGGGTCGGCGAGGCGGGCGAGCACGGCCTCGGCCGCCGGGTCGGTGCCGGCGGGTGCCGGCTCCCAGAGGGGCTGGCGCGACGCCACCACGTGCGGCGTGGCGAAGTTGTAGGCCGGCGGCGGCGAGGCGGTGGCCCACTCGAGGGTGTCGGCGGCCCAGGGGTCGTCGGCGGCGGGCCGTCCGGCGGCGGCGGTGCGGACGAGGTTGGCGACGAAGGTGAGCACGCCGGCGGCGAAGAGGAACGCGCCGATGGTCGACAGCAGGTTCAGCGCGCCCCAGCCGTACTCCTCGGGGTACGTGTAGAAGCGCCGCGGCATGCCCCGCAGGCCGAGCAGGTGCTGGGGGAAGAAGGCGACGTTGAAGCCGACGAACATGGTCCAGAACGCGACCTTGCCCAGCGTCTCGCTCGGCTGCTTCCCCACCATCTTCGGCCACCAGTGGTGCAGGCCGGCGAAGAGCGGGAACACGACGCCGCCGATCAGCACGTAGTGGAAGTGGGCGACGACGAAGTACGAGTCGTGGACCTGGGCGTCGAAGGGGAACGCGGCCACCATCACGCCGGTGATGCCGCCGAGGGTGAAGATGACGACGAACCCGGCGACGTAGAGCAGCGGCGTCTTCCACTCCGGCCGCCCGAACCGCAGCGTCGCCAGCCACGCGAACACCTGCACGCCGCTCGGGATGGCGATGAGCGCGCTCGACACGGCGAAGAACGCCAGCACCAGCGGCGGCAGGCCCGTGGTGAACATGTGGTGCACCCAGAGGCCGAAGCTGAGGACGCCGATGGCCACCTGGGAGATGACGATGGCCGAGTACCCGATGATCGGACGGCGGGCGAACACGGGCACGGCCGCCGAGATCACGCCGGTGGCCGGCAGCAGCATGATGTAGACCTCGGGGTGGCCGAAGATCCAGAACAGGTGCTGCCACAGCAGGGGGTTGCCGCCGCCGTCGGGGTCGTAGAACGGCGCTCCCGTCTTCCGCTCGATCTCGAGCAGCGTCGACGCCGTGACCACCGCCGGGAAGGCGAACAGGATCATCGCCGACATCACGAGGTTGCTCCACACGAACAGCGGCATCCGGTGCAGGGCCATGCCGGGGGCGCGGTGGCGCAGGATCACGATGACGAGCTCGAGCGCCCCGAGGATCCCGGAGATCTCCACGAACGTCACCCCGAGCAGCCAGAAGTCCATGTTCGTGCCGGGGGAGTGCTCGGGCCCGGTGAGCGGCGTGTAGGCGAACCAGCCGCCGTCGGGGACCGAGCCGGTGACGAAGCTCCAGTACAGGATCACCCCGCCGAACAGGTACAGCCAGTAGCCGAAGGCGTTGAGCCGCGGGTACGGCAGGTCCCGGGCGCCCACCATCAGCGGCACGAGGTACATGCCGAGGCCCTCGAGGATGGGCACCGCGAAGAGGAACATCATCGTGGTGCCGTGCATCGTGAACAGCTGGTTGTAGGTCTCGGGGCTGAGCACGTCCTGGTCGGGACCGCCGAGCTGCCAGCGCATGAGCATCGACTGGAAGCCGCCCACCAGCAAGAAGGCCAGGGCGGTGAACACGAACCGCCGGCCGATCTGCTTGTGGTTCACGGCCATCAGCCACCCGGGGAGCCCGGGCGGCGCCTGCCACGCCTGCTGCAGCCGGGCGATGCCGGACGGGGTGGCCGTGCCGGGGGCGGTGGCGGTCACTCGAGCCCCTCCAGGTAGGCGAGCAGCGATCGGAGCTGCTCGGCGTCGAGCACCGTGGGCGGCATGCGGTTGCCGGGCTTGATGCCCTGCGGGTTGGCGATCCAGCCGCCGAGGTTGCCCCGGGTGTTCGGGATCGTGTTCGCACCGAGGGTGAGCCGACTGGCGATGTGGGTGAGGTCGGGTCCGACGTCGCCGACGGCGTCGGTGCCGCGCACCGTGTGGCAGCTGGCGCAGCCGAGCGTGGCGAAGGCCTCGGCGCCCTCGCTCGCGGCGTCGGAGGCGGGGGGCTCGGCGTCGGCGGACTCCCGGGCCAGCCACGCCTCGAAGCGCGCCTCGGGGTGGGCGACGACGAGCAGCTTCATGTGGGCGTGCTGGATGCCGCAGAACTCGGCGCACAGCCCCTCGTAGCGCCCGGGCCGCTCGGCGTCGATGACGATCCGGGTCTCCTCGCCCGGGTTCAGGTCCATCTTCCCGTGCAGGTTCGGCACCCAGAAGGAGTGGATGACGTCCTCGCTCGTCATCGTGATCCGCACGTCGCGCCCGACCGGGATGTGGATCTCGTTGGCGGTCACGGCGCCGGTCTCCGGGTAGCGCACCTCCCACCAGAACTGGTGGCCGACGAGCTCGACGTCGAGGACGTCGTCGCCGCCCTGGGACCAGAGGCGGTCGCCGATCACGAGGGTGAGCAGCGAGATCGGCAGGACCACCACGACCGGCAGGACGATGCCGCCGAGCACGATCCAGCGGTGGCCCCGGCGCTCCTCGTCGTCGCGGTCGGTGCCCTCCGGTCCGACGGGCCGGCGCCGGGCGCTGCGCAGCAGCACGACGACCACGAGCACGGCCACGGCGGTGCCGAGGGCGAACATCACCCACCACAGGACGGCGATCTCGCGGGCGCCCGTGCCCGCGGGGTCGAGCGCGTTGGGCTCCCCGCCGCCGCACCCGGCGACGACCAGGCCGGCGACCGGGACCCACCACGCGGGGCCGGGTCGACGGATCACGACGCCGCCCGCCGCTGGAGGGCGTGGCACAGGTACCAGGTGGACAGCCCGACGGCCAGGGGGATGGTGGGCAGCGCCACGCGGTACGCCCACGTCATCGAGCCGACGCCGGTGTCGAGGAGCAGCGCCTGGGCGTCGTGGCTGGCCGCGGCCACGAGCACGCCGAGCAGCGAGATGCCGGCGGCGCCGATCGCCGTGCGGACCGGGCGGTCCCGGGGCCGGTCGAGCAGGTGGTGGTGGTCGCGGTCGCCGGTCACCCGCTCCTCGAGGAACGGCCAGGCGTACAGCAGGGCGAACCAGCTCAGCGGGAACAGCACGCCGGCGATGAACGGCGAGGGGACCTCGTTGCCGAGCACCTGGAACGTGAGCGGGGGGAAGATGCGCAGGGCGCCCTCGACCCACTGCAGGTACCAGTCCGGCTGGGCCGGCACCGTCGCCGCCGCCGGGTCGAACGGGCCGTAGATCCACACCGGGTTGATCTGCACGAGGGCGCCGAGCAGCGTCAGCCCGCCGGCGACCAGCAGCAGCAGGGCGGTGGTCTTCACCAGGTACGCCGGCCACATCTCGTCGCCGACGACGTTGCCCTCGCGCCGGCGCCCGCCGGGGAACTGGGTGTGGGTGCGGGCGAACACCTGCAGCAGGTGGGCGCCGAGCAGGCCGCCGATGACCAGCGGGATGACGAGCACGTGCAGCCAGTAGAGGTTCGAGATCATGCCCTCGGCGGGGAACTCCCCGGCGAAGACCAGGAACGCCAGGTCCGGGCCGATCACCGGGACCGACTGGGCGAACGTGTAGGCGATGCGCACCCCGGTCCCGGACAGCAGGTCGTCGGGCAGCGACAGGCCCATGAACCCGTTGGCGATCGCCAGCATGAGCAGCGTCACCCCGATGCACCAGTTGAGGCGGCGGGGCCGGCGGAAGGCGCCGGTGAAGAAGATGCGTGCCGCGTGCACGGCGATGGCGGCGGTGAACACGAGGGCCGCCCAGTGGTGCACCTGGCGGGCGAGCAACCCGCCCCGCACCTCGAAGGACAGGTCGAGCGTCGAGCCGTACGCCCGGCTCACCTCCTGGCCGCGCAGCGGCTCGTAGGCGCCGTCGTAGACGAGCTCGCCCGGGCCCCGGTCGAAGTGGAACGTGAGGAACAGCCCGGTGCCGACGAGGACGAGGAAGCTGTAGAGCGCGACCTCGCCGAGCAGGAACGACCAGTGGTCGGGGAACACCTTGCCGAGCAGCTTCCGGACGCGCTGTCGGACGGCGGCCCGCGCGCTCACGACGGCCGCCCCCACCAGCCGGGCCCGACCGGCCCGCTGAACCCGCCGGCGGCGCGCAGCAGGCCGTCGGGGCCGATCGACAGCGGCAGCTGCGGCAGCGGTCGGTCGGCGGGGCCCTGCACCGGGCGGGCGCCGTCGAGCACGTCGAAGACCGCCTGGTGGCACGGGCACACCAGGACGTCGGGATCCTGCTGGAACAGCCCCACCGGGCAGCCCATGTGGGTGCACAGCTTCGAGTAGGCGACGTGGCCCTCCGGCGACCGCTCCTCGATCCTCGGGTCGCTGCCGAGCCGCCGCGGGTCGATCCGCAGGAGCACGGCCTGGGCGTCGGCGGCGCCGATCGCGTGCTCGGGCCACACGGTGAGGAACGAGCCGGCCTCCAGGTCGCCGGCGCGCACCGGCCGGCCGTCCTCGGTGACCACGACGTCGCCCTCCTCCCACGGCGTGGACCGCAGGCGCCGGCGGGCGTCGGAGCGCCCCCGCAGCCACGTGCCCCCGCCCACGGCACCGACGACGGCGACGGCGGCGCCGCCGGCGACGAGGCGCCGGCGGGTGGCGGGCGCGGTGGCCGGGCGGCAGCCCTGGCACGCCGGCGACCCGGGCGCGTGCCGCTCCTCGACGTCGTCGGGCGGTCCGAGCAGGTGCTTGGCCACGGTCGCCAGGGCGATCGCCAGGCCGAGCGCCCCGAGGCCGAGGGCGACGCCGGCGGGGCCGTGGTCCTCGCGGGTCGCGAGCAGGACCAGTCCGGTGACGCCCAGCGCGGCGCCGCCCACGCCGGAGACCACGAGCCGGGCGATCGCCCAGTGGCCGCCGCGCCGCAGCGTCCGGAGCACCTCGCGCAGGGGGGCGGGGATCACGCCTCGCCCTCCGGTCGTCGCGCCAGCCACGCCGCGGCGGCGAGGAGGACGGGCAGGGCGAGGCCGAGGGCCACGAGGGCCTCGTCGGGTCGCCCGGTGCGGAAGATCGGCCAGCCGCCGCGGTCCTCGGGGTGCTGGACCCGCTGGACGTAGGCGACGATGTCGGCCAGCTCCTGGTCGGTGAACCCGTTCGGCGCGAAGGCCGGCATCGCGCCGGGCCCGCCGACGACCGCGGCGGCGACCACCGAGGGCTCCGACTCGAACAGGCCGGGGGCGAACCGGTCGTAGGCCAGCGCCCCACCAACGGCGGTGGCGCCGTGGCAGGCGCCGCAGTGCAGGCGGTAGAGGCGCCCGCCCTCGGCGACGTCGGCGGAGCGCCAGTCGACGTCGGGCAGCGCCGGGCCGTCGCCGAAGCCGGCCACGTGCCGGGTGAGGGCCTCGATCTCCTCGGCGGAGTAGCTCGTCTCCCCGCGGTCGGGGATGTCGTCGGGGTCGTCGAGGGGCATGCGCCCGGTGACGAGGGCGTAGTGGGCGAGGGCCTCGCCGGCGTCGTCGATCGGGATGCCCCGTGGCGAGCCCTCGCCCTCGGCGCCGTGGCAGAAGACGCAGTCCCGGCCGTAGAGGGCGGCGCCCAGGTCGTCCGGGGCGTTGCCGCCGGCGCCCTCCTGGGCGGCGACGACGTCGGTCCCGCGGACGCCGGTGAGCACGAGGGCGAGGGACAGGGCGGCGACGGCGACCACGACCGCCCGGCGGGCGTCGCTCCCCGTCTCGGCCCGTCCTCGTCGAAGCATGGCACCACTCGCCCGTCACTGGTCTCGCAGCGGTCGCCGTGATCCGCCGTGGGACCGCGCACGACCGACGCCGTGCCGGCGCCGTACCCGGCGGGTCGCGGGCCCAGACCTCGGTCCGGCGGCACCGGGCTATGGTCCGAGCCGACCGACGCACTCCAGGGGGATGCAGCGATGTCCGCAGCGAACGACGGATCGGCCAGCGGCTCCGGGGCCGCCATCGAGGCGCTCGGCGCCGAGTCGCGCACGTTCCCGCCCCCCGAGGCGTTCCGGGCCCAGGCGCTCACCACCGACCGCTCGCTCTCCGAGGAGGCCGACCGCGACCGCCTCGCGTTCTGGGAGCGCCAGGCCCGGGAGCTGCTGACGTGGCGCTCCGGGTGGGACCAGGTGCTCGACTGGCAGCTGCCCTACGCCAAGTGGTTCGTGGGCGGCACGCTCAACGTGTCGGAGAACTGCCTCGACCGCCACGTCGAGGCCGGCCGGGGCGACAAGGTGGCGTACCACTGGGAGGGGGAGCCGGGCGACACCCGCACCATCACCTACGCCGAGCTCCTCGACGACGTGTGCCGCTTCGCCAACGTGCTCAAGGGCCTCGGCGTCGGCAAGGGCGACCGGGTCTGCCTCTACATGCCGATGATCCCCGAGCTGCCGGTGGCGATGCTCGCGTGCGCCCGCATCGGCGCCCCGCACTCGGTCGTGTTCGGCGGCTTCTCGTCGAACGCCCTGGCCGACCGCATCAACGACGCCGAGGCCAAGGTCCTCATCACGGCCGACGCCGGCTACCGGCGCGGCGAGCCATCGACCCTGAAGCCCGCCGCCGACGTCGCCCTCGCCGACACCTCGAGCATCGAGCACGTGATCGTGGTCGACCGGTGCCAGACCGGCTGCGACATGCAGGAGGGCCGCGACCACTGGTGGCACGACCTCATGGCCGACGCCAGCACCGAGTGCCCGGCCGAGCCCATGGACAGCGAGGACCTGCTCTACCTGCTCTACACCTCGGGCACGACGGGCAAGCCCAAGGGCATCATGCACACCACCGGCGGCTACCTCACCCAGGTGGCGTTCACGCACAAGTACGTCTTCGACATCCACCCCGACGAGGACGTGTACTGGTGCGCCGCCGACATCGGCTGGGTCACCGGCCACAGCTACATCGTCTACGGGCCGCTCACCAACGGCGTCACCAGCGTGATGTACGAGGGCGTCCCCAACCACCCGGGCAACGACCGCCTGTGGGACATGGTCGAGCGCTACGGGGTCACGAAGTTCTACACGGCCCCCACGGCCATCCGGACGTTCATGAAGTGGGGCCGCCAGGAGCCCGACGGCCACGACCTGTCGTCGCTGCGGGTGCTCGGCACGGTCGGCGAGCCGATCAACCCCGAGGCCTGGATCTGGTACCACGAGGTCATCGGTGGCGAGCGCTGCCCGATCGTCGACACGTGGTGGCAGACCGAGACCGGCGGGATGATGATCGCCCCGCTGCCCGGCGTCACCACCACCCGGCCCGGGTCGGCCACCCACCCGCTGCCCGGCATCTCCGCCGAGCTCGTCGACGACGAGGGCAACGCCGTGGCCGAGGGCGGCGGCTACCTCACCATCACCGAGCCGTGGCCGTCGATGCTGCGCGGCATCTGGGGCGACCCCGAGCGCTACGAGGCCACCTACTGGTCGCGCTTCGAGGGCCGGTACTTCGCCGGCGACGGCGCCAAGATCGATCCCGACGGCTACTGGTGGGTGCTCGGCCGCGTCGACGACGTGATGAACGTGTCCGGGCACCGCCTGTCCACCACCGAGATCGAGTCGGCGCTGGTCTCGCACCCGGCCGTCGCCGAGGCGGCCGTGGTCGGCGCCAACGACGCCACCACCGGGCAGATCCCCATCGCCTACGTGATCCTGCGGGGCGAGGCCGCGTCCCGGGCGGAGGAGGGCGAGGACCTCGGTGAGGTGCTGCGCCAGCACGTCGCCGCCGAGATCGGACCGATCGCCAAGCCCAAGACCGTGGTGCTCGTGCCGGAGCTGCCCAAGACGCGCTCGGGCAAGATCATGCGCCGCCTGCTGCGCGACGTGGCCGAGGGGCGCGACCTCGGCGACACCACCACCCTCGCCGACGCCAGCGTGGTCGACGAGATCAAGACCCGGGCCGCCGGCGGCGGCGACGAGTAGCGGGGCTCAGGCCAGGTCGAGCAGCAGGGAGGCCACCCGGGCCAGCGACCGCTCCGTGTCCTGGGGCGCCATCGGCGCGTCCTGCAGCCACAGCGACAGCGCCCGGTCGCCCTCGCGCACGTAGAGCGTGGACGGCGAGGCGTCGCCCAGGTGGACCACGAAGGCCTCGTCGCCGACGCCGGCCAGGTCGGCGACCGCCCCGGGGTCGCCCGCCGGCGGGCGACCGGCGTGGAACGCGCCGACGTCGAGGAACGCGCCCTGCAGGGTGGGGTCGTCGGCCGGTGCGCCGGCCAGGTGGCTGCCGTCGTCGGGCTCCGACGACGCGGGGGAGGGGACCTGCAGGCGCCAGGTGCACTGCGAGCCCTCGCCGGCGGCGTCGATGATGCGGGCGTCCACCAGGTCGCCGACCAGCTGCTTCGGCAGCACGGTGCACAGCGCGACCTCGGCGGTGGGCTCCTGGTGGTGCGTCGGCTGGGCGGCGGGCGCCTGGACCGGCGCCGGCTCGTCCGCCGCCCGGTCGCCGCCGAGCGGATCGCCGACGTACCCGGGCGCGGCGCACCCGGCGGCCGCCAGCGCGGTGGCGGCGAGCATCGTCGAGAGTCGCCGGAGGGCTCGCACGCCGCGTCGATACCCAGCCGGCGTGGATCCAGCCCTCCTGATCCGCCGGTACCCTCGCCGATCGTGCGCCGCCTGCTCGCCCTCCTCCTGCCCCTCGCCCTCCTCGCCGCCGCGTGCGGCGACGACGACGACACCGACGCCGCCCCGGCGACCGAGTCCACCACCAGCGCCCCCGACGCCACCGACGAGGCCGACGACGACGTCGCGGCCGACGACACGACCACCACCTCCACCGCGCCGGAGGACACCGTGCCCACGGACGCGCCGGCCGGGGAGGCACCGGCGGGCGCCGGCGACGACGACGGCCTGGGCGACGTCCTGCTCGTCGCCGACCTCACACCCGAGGCCGAGGTGCCCGGCCCCGGCGCCACCGGCGGCGCCGGCCGGTTCGAGGCCGAGCTCGTCGACGGCCAGCTGTGCATCGACATGGTCGTGGCCAACCTCGGCGACGTGACCTTCGGCGCCCACGTGCACGCCGGCGCCGCCGACGAGGCCGGGCCGGTCGTGGTCGACCTCGGCGAGCCCACGAGCGGCTCGCCCACCGAGGAGCGCTGGGTCGACTCGTGCACCGAGGTCCCCGACGATGTCATCGAGCGCCTCGCCGCCGCCCCCGAGCAGCACTACGTCAACGTGCACACCCCGTCGTTCCCGGACGGGGCGGTGCGCGGGCAGCTCGCCGTGGCGTCCGTCTTCGACCGTACCCTCGACTGAGCCCGATGCCCCGCCGAGGCGACGCCTGGATCGACCCCGACAACTGGCGCTGGCGCGACGGGCGCGTGCCGGTGGGCCCCACGGTCGTGTTCGACCTCGACGGGGTCCTGTCCGACGCCACCCGCCGGCAGCACTACCTCGAGTGGCCCCGGCGCGACTGGGAGACCTTCTTCGAGGAGTGCGGCGAGGACGAGCTCATCGCCGAGGTCGCCCGCGTCCTCGAGTGCCTCGACGACGACCTGCGGGTCGTGCTGCTCACCGCCCGACCGATCCGGGTGCAGCACCAGACGCTCGGCTGGTT
The DNA here is from genome assembly GCA_046565885.1 of Acidimicrobiia bacterium. Lineage (GTDB taxonomy): Bacteria > Actinomycetota > Acidimicrobiia > Acidimicrobiales > Salinilacustritrichaceae > Salinilacustrithrix. The sequence continues at coordinate 3,148 of JBKHXT010000036.1, read as the reverse complement.
GAAGCGCTACGACCTGCGCTGGGACCTGCTCGTCATGCGCGACTGGGGCGACTACATGGCCGCCCCCAGCTTCAAGCGCCTCACCGTGCACGAGCTGCGCGACTACGGCTTCGACCTGCGGCTCGCCTTCGAGGACGACCAGCGCAACGTCGACATGTTCCACGACGAGGGCGTGCCCTGCGTCTACATCCACTCCGGCTACCACTCGTGACATGGCTCACTCGGGCTTGAGCCCCAGGGGGCTCGTCGACCCTCGTCTCGCTGCCGGCTGCTCGCTGGCGCTCCCGACGCCGGCCTCGGGCGCGCCGTGACGGCGCTCGACGGTGGGCGCACCGAGCTGGAGCGGGAGCAGGCCCACATCGACCGGGCCTACGCCGCCCTCGACCGCCTGCGCGAGGGCGCCGCCGGGGCCGAGCCGGCGCCGGTCCCCGACGACGAGGGCGCCGGCGGCACCTACCAGGACCGGTTCGAGCGCGAGCGCCTCGTCGCCGACGCCCGCCGGCGCGTCGGCGAGCTGCGCTGGGGCGACCCGCCGCTGGTGTTCGGCCGCCTCGATCTCGACGACCCCGTGGGCGACCTCGGCACCCGCTTCCACGTGGGGCGCATCGGCGTGTTCGACGAGCGCCACGACCAGCTCGTGGTCGACTGGCGGGCCCCGGTCGCCGCCGGCTTCTACCGGGCCACCCGCGCCGAGCCCCTGGGCGTCCGGCGCCGCCGGTCGTTCCGCTGCCGGGGCCGCCGCCTGCTCGGCATCGACGACGTGGTGCTCGGCGAGGACGCCGGCGAGGGCGAGCTCCACGGCGAGGCGGCGCTGCTCGCCGCGCTCGAGGCGCCGCGCACCGGCCGCCTCACCGACGTCGTCGCCACCGTGCAGGCCGAGCAGGACGAGGTGATCCGGGCCCCCATGGCCGGCATCACGATCGTCCAGGGCGGCGCCGGCACCGGCAAGACCGTCGTCGCTCTCCACCGGGCCGCCTACCTGCTCTACACCTACCGCGACGTCCTCGACCGCCAGGGCGTGCTGCTGCTCGGCCCCAACCCCCGGTTCCTCGACCACGTGCGCGACGTGCTGCCGTCGCTCGGCGAGCACGACGCCCGCCTCGCCACCGTGCACGAGCTGTTCCCGGGCGTCCGCCCGGTGCCCGACGCCGACCTCGACGTCGCCACCGTGAAGGCCGACATCCGGATGGCGCGGGTGGTGCGCCGGGCGGTGCGCACCCGCCAGCGCCACGTCCGCGAGGCGGTGCGCGTCCCGGTGGGCCGGTTCCTCCTCAAGCTCCCGGCCGACGTGGTGAACCACGTCGTCGACGCCGTGCGCCGGGTCGAGGGCACGCACAACGAGCGGCGCCGGCTGGTGGAGGCCGACCTGGTCGCGGCCCTCTACGCCGAGCTGCAACGCCGGAACACCGCCGCGGTCGACCGCATGCGCGACCCCGGGCTGGCCGGCCTCGCCGAGCGGCTGCGGCGCACCGACGCCTTCCAGGAGCTGCTCGAGCGGATCTGGCCGCTGCTGCGCCCCCAGGAGCTGCTGCACGACCTGTTCGGGTCACCGGCGCTGCTCCGCCACGCCGGCCGGGGCGGGCTGCTCGACGACGCCGAGCTCGGGCTGCTGCACCGGCCGCGCTCGGAGGGCTGGCGCGACGTGACCTGGACGCACGCCGACGTGCCGCTGCTGCACGAGGCGCACGCCCTCCTCGGCCCGCTGCCCCGGCCGCCGGCGCCGTCCACGGAGCCCACCGAGGACGAGCAGCTGATCGTCGACCGGGTGGTGGAGCACGTCGAGGCAGCGATGACCGGCATCCAGCAGGGCCTCGATCCCGTGATGGAGGCCGACCTGCGCCGCAGCGTGCTCGACGAGGTCCGGGTCGACACGGGCACCGCGCCGCCGGACGAGCGCCCGCCCGACGTGCCCCAGGTCTGGGGCACGGTCCTGGTCGACGAGGCCCAGGACCTGTCGCCGATGGCGTGGCGCATGGTGGCCCGCACCTGCCCGAACCAGGCGATGACCATCGTGGGCGACCTGGCCCAGGGGACGGCGCCGTGGTCGCCGTCGAGCTGGGACGACGTGGTGCGCTGGATCGGCCCCCGTCACCCGGCCCGCCGCCACGAGCTGCACGTCAACTACCGCACGCCCACCGAGATCACCGCGTGGGCCGACCCGCTGTCGGCCGCTCCGGGGCGCGCCCGGGCGGTGCGCTCCACCGGCCACGAGCCGGAGGCGGTCGCCGTGGGCCCCGACGACCTGGGTGCCGCCGCCGGCCGGCAGGCCCGGGCGCTGGTCGAGCGGCGCCCCGAGGGGACGGTCGCCGTCGTCTGCGCCGCCTCCCGGGCGGCCGAGGTGCGACCGCACCTCGACGAGGGCATCGAGCTGCACGCGCCCGACACGGTCAAGGGCCTCGAGTTCGACGGGGTCGTGGTGGTCGAGCCGGCCGAGCTGGTCGGCGGCCCCGCCGGCACCGCCCCGCTCTACATCGCCATGACGAGGGCGACGACCCACCTCACGCTGGTCCACGCCTCGCCGCTGCCAGCGCCGCTGCCGCCGCGCTGAGGAACGTCGCCTCCTCGAGGGGCTTGGCCAGCACGGCGTGGCAGCCCCGCTCGAGCATGCGGTCGACGCGCAGCGGGCTCGCCGCCGCCGTGGCCATCACGATCGGGATGTCGCGCAGGCCCGGGTCGTCCTTCATGACCTCGACCAGCTCGTCGCCGGAGAGGTTCGGCATCATCGCGTCGGTGATGACCAGGTCGGGGCGCTCGGCCCGCACGACCTCCAGCGCCTCGGCGCCGTCGGCCGCCAGCAGCACCCGGTAGCCGGCGTCGACCAGCCAGAACTCGACCAGCCCACGCAGCGGCGCCTCGTCCTCGACGTACAGGACCGTGGGGGGCTGGTCGGCGGGAACCACCGGGGCGCAGGATACGTTTCCCCTGCTGAACGGCGCCCGACCCGGGCGCCCCGTGACGAGGGAACCCTCCACACGACCATGCGCAACACCGCCAAGACCGCCATCATGCTCGCCGGCCTCGGTGGCCTCCTCGTGCTCATCGGCGGCGGCATCGCCGGAGGCAACGGGGCCTTCATCGGCCTGGTGATCGGGCTCGTCTTCGTCGGCGGGTCCTACTGGTTCTCCGACAAGCTCGCCATCAAGGCGGC
>JBKHXT010000035.1:0-5333 GCA_046565885.1 Acidimicrobiia bacterium | reverse complement strand
CCGACTCCGTCGCCGAGGCAACCGTCCTCCGCCGGATCGCCGGCTTCGGCCTGCCCCGGCCGGTGACCCAGCACGACGTCGTCGACCGGGACGGCTCCTTCGTCGCCCGCGTCGACCTCGCCTGGCCGGACCGCCGGGTCGCCCGGGAGTACGACTCCGACGGCTACCACCCGCCCTCCAAGGCGGAGGCGGACGAGCTGCGTCGCCGGCGGATCGAGGCGGCGGGATGGTCCGTCGACGTGATCCACCGCGGGCACCTCCTCCCGAGCCGAGAGGACTGGCTGCGCAGCCTTCGGGCCGACCTCCGAGCCGCCCACCGCCGGGCGAGCTGACGCACCGAGACGCCCCCACGTTCGGTCCGTTGCTTCCACCCCGTGGAGGCAACGCGCCGATCGGCGCCTTCGCGGACGTGGGGTGGTGGCTGAGGTTCGGTCCGTTGCTTCCACCCGGTGGAAGGAGCGCGCCGATCGGTGCGTTCGCGGACGTGGGGCGGTCGCCAGGTTCGGTCCGTTGGTTCCACCCGCTGGAGGGAACGCGCCGATCGGCGCGTTCGGGGAGGTGGGTGGTGGCGAGGTTCGGTCCGTTCATTCCACCCAGTGGAAGGAGCGCGCCGATCGGCGCGTTCGCGAACGTGCGGTGGGCCGCCGGCGCCGGTCAGCGCATCGGCGAGCGGCCGCCGGAGGCCCGCTCGGCCGCCTCGTGGAGCTCGTCGCGGAAGTCGGGGTGGGCGATGGCGGCGAGGGCCTCGCCCCGCTGGTGGACGGTCTTGCCCTGGAGCTCGGCGGTGCCGAACTCGGTGACGATCACGTCGACCTGGTGGCGGGGCGTCGTGATGACGGTGCCGGCGGCGAACCAGGGGACGATCCGGGAGCGCACCTCCTCGCCGGCCCGGTACGTGGAGGGCAGGCACAGGATCGAGCGGTCGGACAGCTCGAGGCCGGCGCCGGCGACGAAGTCCTCGTGGCCGCCGATGCCCGAGAACTGCTCGCCGCTGCGGGTGTCGGCCACGACCTGGCCGTGGATGTCGACCGAGAGCGCGGCGTTGATCGTCACCATGTGGTCGTTGGCGCTGATCACCTCGGGGGAGTTGACGACCTCGACCGGGAGGAAGGCGACCTCGCGGTTGTCGTGCAGCCAGTCGTAGAGCTCGCGGGTGCCGCCGGCGAAGGTGCACACCGACACCCCGTCGTACTGGCCCTTGCGGCGGTTCGTGACCTTGCCGGCCTGGTGCAGCTTCATGAGCCCGGTGGTGAGCATCTCGGAGTGGATCCCGTAGTCGCCGCCGTCGCCCTCGGCGAGCAGGGCGGCCACCATCGACGGCACGGCGCCGATGCCGGTCTGCAGGGTGGCCCCGTCGGGGATGAGGGCCCGGACGTGCTCGGCGATCGCCCGCTCGACGTCGGTAGGCGCCTCGTCCTGGATCTCGTACGGGGTCGCCTCCGACTCGATGAGCACGTCGATCTCGTCCAGGTGCAGGGCGTGGCGGTGCTCGCCGAGCCCGTGCGTGCGGGGGTAGCGGTCGCTCACCTCCACGACGAGCACGCGGTCGGGGTCGGCGCCGGCGGCGTGCAGCTCGGCGACGTTGGCGCCGGCGTGCAGCGACAGGCTGCACCACCCGTCGGCGTCCGGCGGGCTCGCCGCCGTGGCCATGACCCGCGGCGAGATGGCGCCGAGCAGCGAGACGAAGCGGCGGAAGTCGGCCGGGGCGAAGCCGATGTTGGCGCCCGAGTCGCGCAGCAGCCGCTCGAGGGGCCCGAAGAAGCCGCTCAGGTAGTGGACGTTGGGGTGGGTGAACAGGTCGGACAGGACGGTGACGAGGGCGCCGAAGATGCGCAGGTCGTCCCAGTCCTTGCGCGTCCCCATGGCTTCGAGGAGGGCGGCGGGTTGCGCCGGGCCGAGCGGCAGCCCCAGCGTGTCGGTGGTGCGGAAGACGTCGACGGCGTCGGCGGCGGAGAGGCGGCGCATGGCGCTGTCCTACCCCATCGACAGGATGGGGTGATGGCCGAACCCCCCACGATCGACGCCGGCGTCCTCCACAAGGTGCGCTCGCTGCTCGCCAAGGCCGAGTCCACGACGTTCCCCGACGAGGCCGAGGCGCTCACCGCCAAGGCCCAGCAGCTCATGGACCGCCACGCCATCGACCGGGCGCTGCTCGCCGACGCCGGCGGCGGCCCGGGGCGGCCCGAGGGGCGCACGCTGCTGGTGGAGGCGCCCTACGCCCGGCCCAAGTTCGGCCTCCTGTCCGAGGTCGCCCGGGCCAACCGCTGCCGGGCGGTGTGGAACACGCACTCGCGCGTGGCCACGGTCATCGGCTTCCCCGAGGACCAGGCCACGGTGGAGCTGCTGTACACGTCGCTGCTCGTCCAGGCCACCCGGGCGATGCTGGCCTCCGGCACCGAGGCCGCCACCCGCACCCGCGGGTACCGGCACGCCTTCCTCACGTCCTACGGCCACCGCATCGGCCAGCGGCTGCGCCTCGCCGCCGAGGCCACGGCGCGGGCCGCGGCGCAGGAGCACGGGTCCGGCGTGCTGCCGGTGCTGCGCGACCGGGAGGCGGCGGTCGACCAGCGGGTGCAGGAGGCGTTCCCCCGCCTGCGGTCGCTCGGCGTGTCGGTGAGCGACCCGGCGGGCATCGTCGCCGGGCGGGCCGCGGCCGACCGGGCCCGGCTCGGCGGCGGCGAGGTGCGGGGGCGCGTGCGAAGGCTCCGAGGCTGAGGCACACTCCAAGCAGTGGGTGACATCGGGGGATACGCCATCGAGGAGGTCGTCGAGGACTTCCGCCTCGCGTGCATCTCGCGGTCGATCGACGACCGGGAGATCAGCCTCCAGAAGCAGAGCCGGGTCTTCTTCCAGATCTCCGGCGCCGGCCACGAGGCCCTCCTGCTCGCCCTGGCGCGCTCGCTGCGGCCCGGCCACGACTGGTTCTTCCCGTACTACCGCGACCTCGCCCTCATGCTCGGCCTCGGCATCAGCCCCTACGAGCTGCTGCTGCAGGCCGTGGGCTCGGCCGAGTGCCGGGCGTCGGGCGGCCGCCAGATGCCGTCGCACTGGGGCTACGCGGCCGAGCACGTCGTGTCGCAGTCGAGCCCCACGGGCAGCCAGTGCATCCCGGGCGTCGGCTGCGCCGAGGCCGGCCGCTACATCGGCCGCACGCCCGAGCTGTCGCACCTGCCCGCCGCCGGCGACGAGGTCACCTACGTCAGCCTGGGCGAGGGCGCGACCTCCGAGGGCGAGTTCTGGGAGTCGCTGAACACGGCGTGCACGCTGCACCTGCCGGTCGTCTACGTCGTCGCCGACAACGGCTACGCCATCTCGGTGCCGGTCTCCGACCAGTCCCCGGCCCCGGTCTCCGAGCTGGTCCGGGGCTTTCGCGGGCTGGAGGTGCTGCGCATCGACGGCACCGACTACCTCGACGTGCGCCGCTGGGCCGCCCCGGCCATCGCCGCCGTGCGCGCCGGCACCGGCCCGCTCCTCATCCACGCCGACGTGACCCGCCCCTACTCCCACTCGGGCGCCGACACGCAGTCGAAGTACCGCTCCGAGCGGGAGCTGGCCGAGGAGGCCGAGCGCGACCCCATCGGCCGCATGGAGGCGGTGCTCGTCGAGCACGGCGTGCTCAGCCCGGTCGAGGCGTCCGAGGTCCGCGAGGAGGCCCGCCAGACAGTGGCCGACGCCGCCAAGCGGGCCCTGGCCGCCGCCCGCCCCGACCCCGCCGACCTCCACCGGCACGTGGTGGCCCTGCCCGACCGGCCGGTGCCCCCGGACGACTACGAGGGCGGCGAGGAGCTGGCCCTCGGCGGCGCCGTCAAGGAGGTCCTGCACGAGCGCATGGCCGCCGACCCCCGCATCCGGGTCTTCGGCGAGGACGTCGCCGACGCCCGCGAGCAGGTGCTCGCCAACGTCGAGGGCAAGGGCGGCGTGTTCGGCACCACGCACGGCCTGCAGCGCGAGTTCGGCATGGCCCGCTGCTTCAACACGCCGCTGGCCGAGGCGAACATCATCGGCCGGGCGGTGGGCCACGGCGTCCGGGGGCTGCGCCCCGCACCGGAGATCCAGTTCTTCGACTACATCTGGCCCGCCATGCAGCAGATCAAGAGCGAGGCCGCGACCATGCGGTGGCGCTCGAACGGGGCCTTCACCGCCCCGATGGTGATCCGCGTGCCCATCGGCGGCTACCTGCACGGCGGCGCCATCTGGCACAGCCAGTGCGGCGAGTCGATCTTCGCCCACGTGCCCGGGCTGCTCATCGCCTTCCCGTCCCGGGCCCGCGACGCCGCCGGCCTCCTGCGCTACGCATTCGAGTGCGAGGACCCCGTGCTCTTCCTCGAGCACAAGCACCTCCTGCGCCAGCCGTACACGAAGGACGCCCTCCCGCCGGCGGACTGGGTGCTGCCCTTCGGCGTCGCCGACGTGCGCCGGCCGGGCGACGCCGCCACGATCGTGACCTGGGGCGCCACCGTGCAGAAGAGCCTGGTCGCCGCCGACGCCTTCGCCGAGGAGACCGGCCGCCAGGTGGAGGTCATCGACCTGCGCACCATCGCCCCCTGGGACCGCGAGCGGGTGGCCGACTCGGTATCCCGCACCGGGCGGGCGCTGATCGTCCACGAGGACGTGCTCACCGCCGGCTTCGGCGGCGAGGTCGCCGCGTTCGTGGCCGACGAGTGCTTCTGGTCCCTCGACGCCCCGGTCCGCCGGGTCGGCGCCCCCGATCTGCACGTGCCGTACGAGCCGGCGCTGGAGGACGCCGTCCTGCCCCAGGCCGACGACGTCCGCTCAGCCCTGGTCGCCCTCTTCGCCGAGTAGCGGCGGGTCGTCCGGCCAGCGGGTCGTCACCCGCAGACCGCCATCGGGGGCGTCGCCCAGCTCGACGGCGCCGCCGTGGCGGGCGACCACGATGCGCACGATGGCCAGGCCGAGCCCGAACCCGTCGCCCGTCCGTCCGAGGCGCTCGCCCTCGGACAGGGCCAGGCGCCGCTGGTCGGGCGCGATGCCCGGCCCGTCGTCGTCGACGACCAGCACCACGGCGTCGCCCTCGTCCGTCGCCGAGATGCGAGCCGTCGGCGGTCCGTCGTCGCCGGCGTGACGGGCGACGTTGTCGAGCAGCTCGTGGAGCACCCGCTCGACGGCCCGGCGGTCGCCGACGAGCACGGGCAGGTCGTCCGCCACCTCGACCCGGGTGTCGCCGAGGTCGACGCCGAGGCGGACGTCCTCGACCACCTCGGCGAGGTCGAGCTCGTCGACGAGGAGCTCCTCCCGGGCGGCCGCGGTGTAGCGCTGCAGCATCAGCAGCTGGTCGCCCGCCCGCCGGATGGCCTCGGACGAGCGGCGCAGCA
>JBKHXT010000034.1:0-8942 GCA_046565885.1 Acidimicrobiia bacterium | reverse complement strand
CTGCTCGGCGAGACCGCCGCGTACCGGGGCTGGGACGCCATGCCGAGGGGCGTGCAGCCCCGTTGACCCAGGCCACCGTGCCCCGAGCGACGCCGACGGCCTCGCGCGCCGGCGTCCGCCGGGCCCGTCGTCGCGGGTTGCCGCCCGGCCTCGTCCGCTGGTCGCGCCCGCTCCTGCTGGCCACGGCCGCCGTGCTCACCATCGCCGCGCTCGCCGCGTGGGTGTTCCCCACCCGAACCTGGCTCGACCAGCGGGCCGCCCTGGCCGAGACCCGCGTCGAGCTCCACGAGCTGCGGGCCGAGCGCGCCGCGCTCGAGCAGCGCGTCGCCGAGCTCGACTCCGACGAGCAGATCGAGCGCATCGCCCGCTCCGAGTACGGGTTGGTCATGCCGGGGGAGGAGGCCTACGCCGTGCTCCCGGCGCCGGAGAAGCCGGTGGAGCTGCCCGAGATCTGGCCGTTCGGGTCGCCGCTGGAGCCGCCCGCCGCCGGCGTCGGGCGCGACTAGGTTCCCCGCACTTCGCCAGGTGACCGCCCCGCTGGGGCGAGGAGGGGACCCCATGAGCATCCTCGGCAACCGCGTGCTGCGCACGGAGGACCCGAAGTTCCTGACCGTGGGGGGCAGCTACGTGGCCGACCTCGACCACCCACTCCTCGAGGGGGCGCTGCACGTCGTGTTCGTCCGCTCGATGGTCGCCCACGGCACCATCACCGGCATCGACGTCGACGACGCCCGCCAGGCGCCCGGCGTGGTGGCCGTGCTCACCGGGGAGGACCTGGGCGACAAGGAGCCCCTGCCGCTCGCCGTGCCGCTGCTGAACCCCCAGCAGGCGCAGCCGGCGCTCGCCCGGGGCAAGGTGCGCTTCGTCGGCGAGGCGCTCGCAGCGGTCGTGGCCGAGACCCGCGAGGCCGCCGTCGACGCCGCCGAGCTGGTGTGGGCCGACATCGAGCCGCTGCCGGCGGTCGTGACGCCGGAGCAGTCGCTCGCCGGCGACGCGCTGCTGTTCGAGGACTGCGGCAACAACCTCGCCGTCGAGCTGCTCTTCGGCTCCGACGACTCGGCGTTCGAGGGCTGCGAGGTCGTCATCGAGCACGACTTCGTCAACCAGCGGGTGGCCGGCTGCCCGCTCGAGGTCCGCTCGGCGGCGGCGGCGTGGGACGGCGACCGCCTGGTGCAGTTCGCCTCGACCCAGGCGCCGCACGGCGTCAAGGGCACGCTCGCCGCCTGGTACGGGCTCGACGAGGCGAAGGTGCGGGTCGTCGCCCCCGACGTCGGCGGCGGGTTCGGACCCAAGATCGGCGCCTACGCGGAGGAGGTCCTGCTCGGCTGGATCGCCCAGCAGGTGGGCCGGCCGGTGCGCTGGACCGAGACCCGCTCCGAGAACATGGTCGCCATGGGCCAGGGCCGGGGCCAGTGGCACACGGTCAAGCTCGGCGGCACCCGCGACGGCAAGGTCACCGCCTACCGGCTCGACGTGGTGCAGGACGCCGGCGCGTACCCGGCGCTCGGCGCGTTCCTGCCGTTCATGACCCGGGTGATGGCGAGCGGCGTCTACGACATCCCGAACGTCCAGTTCAACGCCCGGTCGGTGCTCACCAACACCACGCCCACGGTCGCCTACCGCGGCGCCGGCCGGCCCGAGGCCACCGCCGCCATCGAGCGCGCGATGGACCTGTACGCGGCCGAGATCGACATGGACCCCGCCGAGGTCCGCCGCCGCAACCTCGTGCCCGCCGACGCCTTCCCGTACACGACGCCCACCGACACCGTCTACGACGTCGGCGACTACGAGCGCAGCCTCGACCTCGCCCTCGAGGCCGCCGGCTACGACGAGCTGCGGGCCGAGCAGGCCCGGCGCCGAGAGAGCGGCGACCCGCGGCAGCTGGGCATCGGCGTGTGCGTGTACGTCGAGGTCACCGCCGGCCCGCAGGCCGGCGGCGAGTACGGCCGGGTCGTGGTGCACGACGACGGCTCCGCCACCGCCTACACCGGCTCCAGCGCCCACGGCCAGGGCCACGACACCAGCTTCGCCATGCTCGTCGCCGACCAGCTCGGCATCCCGATGGAGAAGGTGTCCGTGCGCCACGGCGACACCGACGAGGTCGCCCGCGGCGTGGGCACCTTCGGCTCGCGGTCGCTGCAGCTGGGCGGCTCGGCCATCCACGCCGCCTCCGGCCAGGTCCTCGACCGGGCCCGCGAGCTGGCCGCCGACCTGCTGGAGGCCGATCCGGCCGACGTCGAGCTCGACCGGGGCAACGGCGCCTTCCACGTCGCCGGCGCCCCGGCGGTGTCCAAGAGCTGGGCCGAGGTCGCGGCGGCGGCCGGGCCGGGCGGCCTCGAGGCCGAGACCGACTTCCAGGCCGAGAGCCCCACCTTCCCCTTCGGCGCCCACGTCGCCGTGGTGGAGGTCGACACCGAGACCGGCCTCGCCCGGCTCGTGCGCATGATCACCTGCGACGACGCCGGCACCGTGCTCAACCCGCTGCTGGTCGAGGGCCAGCGCCACGGCGGCATCGCCCAGGGCGTCGCCCAGGCGCTGTACGAGTGGGTGCGCTACGACGAGGACGGCAACCCCCAGACCACCAACCTCGCCGACTACACGATGGTGTCGGCCGCCGAGCTGCCCAGCTTCGAGCTGGTCACCATGGAGACCCCGACGCCCATCAACCCCCTCGGCGCGAAGGGCATCGGCGAGTCGGGCACCATCGGGTCGACGCCGGCCGTGCAGTCGGCGGTGTGCGACGCGCTGGCGCCGCTCGGCGTCCGCCACGTCGACATGCCCTGCACCCCGGAGCGGATCTGGGAGGCGGTGCGGGCCGCCGGCTGAGCGCTCGGCTCAGCGACCCACGGCGTGGCGCAGCCACTCGGCCGCGCTCATCTGCTCCGGGGTCGACTCGGCGTCGTCGACCTCGACGTCGGCGGCGGCCTCTGCGGTCGGCGCCGGGTCGCGCAGGTCGAGCACGTCGTCGTCCGCGTCGTCGACGGCGTCGGCGATCTGGCCGACGTGCAGGAGCGGCGCCGGCTCGTCGACCGATGCCTCCACGGGCGGCTCGACCGATGCCTCCACGGGCGGCTCGGCCGGTGCCTCGACGGGCGGCTCGGCCGGTGCCGTGCGGCGGTCGGCCACCAGCGGCCGGGTGCGCACCCGCATGCGGGCCACGGGCTGGCCCTCGTCGTCGAGCTCGGTGAGGCCCACGACCTGGCCGTCGGCGTCGAACAGGTACTCCCAGCGGTGGCCGCAGTCCTTGCAGTGCTGGATCTGGAAGCGACCGCCGATGTCGAGGTTGTCGATGTACCCGAGCCCGTCGCAGGACGGGCAGTGGCCGGGCGCGCCCGGCTGGATGGCGGCGAGGCGCTCCTCGACCGTGGCGGTGCGGCGATCGCCGCCCTCGGATCCCTTGCTCCGGAACAAGCCCATGCCCGACCTCGCTCGCTTCGCGGGGGCGCCCGTCCCGGCCCCCGAGCTGCTGTCATCGTAGTGCCAAGACCTTGCGCGCGGTGCACCACGCCGATGCGCTAGGAAGTCGCACTTCACGCAGGAACGAGCACGAGGGGGACGGGTGGAGATCTCGATCACCGTCAACGGCAGCGAGGCCCGCCACGACGTGGAGCCGCGGACCCTGCTGGTGCACCACCTGCGGGAGGCCCTGGGCCTCACGGGCACCAACGTCGGCTGCGACACGTCGTCGTGCGGCGCGTGCACCGTCCACCTCGACGGCGAGGCGGTGAAGTCGTGCACGATCCTCGCCGTCCAGGCCGACGGCTGCTCGATCACGACCATCGAGGGCCTGGCCCCGTCCGAGGACGAGCTGCACCCCATGCAGCAGGCCTTCCGCGAGCACCACGGCCTCCAGTGCGGCTACTGCACGCCGGGCATGGTCATGGCGGCCACGTCGCTGCTCGACGAGATCCCCGACCCCACCGAGGCCCAGGTGCGCGAGGGCCTCGAGGGCAACCTGTGCCGCTGCACCGGCTACCACAACATCGTCCAGGCGGTGCTCGCCGCCGCGAAGACCGGACGGGGCGGCACGAAGGTGGAGGTGTCCCGGTGATCCCCGCCGCCTTCGACTACGTCCGGGCCGGCTCCGCCGAGGAGGCCATCGCCGCCCTGGCCGAGCACGGCGACGAGGCCAAGGTCCTCGCCGGCGGCCACTCCCTGGTCCCGCTGATGAAGCTGCGCCTGGCCACGCCGTCGGTCCTCGTCGACGTCGGCCGCGTCGACGACCTGAAGTACGTGCGCGACGAGGGCGACCACGTGGCCATCGGGGCCCTCACCCGCCACCGCGACGTCGAGGTCAGCGACGTGCTCCGCCAGCACGTGCCGATCCTCGCCCACGCCACCTCCCACGTCGGCGACCCCCAGGTCCGCCACCGGGGCACCATCGGCGGCTCGCTGGCCCACGGCGACCCCGCCTCCGACCTGCCCGCCGTGCTCCTCGCCCTCGGCGCCACGCTCGTCGCCCAGGGCCCCGACGGCACCCGCGAGATCGCCGCCGACGACTTCTTCCAGGGCTTCCTCGAGACCGCCCTCGGCGAGGGCGAGCTGCTCACCGAGATCCGGGTCCCCAAGGTCGGCGGTGCCGGCTGGTCGTTCCAGAAGTTCAACCGCCGGGCCCAGGACTGGGCCATCGTCGGGGTCGCCTGCGTGCGCACGAACGGCTCGGTCGGCATCGGCCTCGTGAACATGGACAGCCGCCCCGTGCGGGCCACCGCCGCCGAGCAGGCGGCCGCCTCCGGCGCGTCGGCCGCCGACGCCGCCGCCGTCGCCGACGAGGGCACCGAGCCCGCCGGCGACCTCAACGCCTCGCCCGAGTTCCGCCGGCACCTCGCCCGCGTGCTCACCCGCCGGGCGCTCGAGGAGGCCGGCGCGTAGCGGCCGGCCCGCCCGTGAGCTTCCTGCCCACCGAGGGCGAGGCCATCCTCGCCGCCACCGTCATCCCGCTGCGCGACGCCGTGCAGCGCGATGGCAGCACCGCGCTCGAGGTGCTGATGCTCAAGAAGAGCTCGGCCATCTCCTTCGGCGGCATGTGGGTGTTCCCCGGCGGCAAGGTCGACCCCGAGGACGAGGACCCGGCCCTGCCCGGCGACGAGCTGGCCGCCGCCCGCCGGGCCGCGGCACGGGAGGCGCTCGAGGAGGCCGACCTGCTCGTCGAGCCCGGCGCGATGGTGCCGTTCTCCCACTGGACCCCGCCCGAGGCCTCGGCCATGGGCAGCCGCAAGCGCTTCCTCACCTGGTTCTTCGCCTGCCGGGCGCCGGTGGGGGAGGACGGGGTCGTCACCATCGACATGGGCGAGATCCACGAGGACGAGTGGGTGCAGCCCGCCGACATGCTCCGCCGCCGCGACGCCGGCGAGATCCAGCTCGTGCCGCCCACGGTGGTCACCCTCCACGACCTCGCCCGGCACGCCACCGTCGACGACGCCCTCGCCGCCGCCCGGGCCCGGGCGCCGTTCCGCTACGTCACCAAGATCCTCACCAAGATCCTCGGCACGCCCGAGGGCGCCATGGTGGCGCTGTGGCACGGCGACGCCGGCTACGACGCCGAGGACCTCGACCTCCCCGGCCCCCGCCACCGCCTCGTCATGGAGGAGCCGGCGTGGCGCTTCGAGGTCGACCTGCCGGGCTGAGCTGCCGGCGCCCCAGGTAGCGTGGGTCGCTCATGGCCCCGGGGGACGCGCAGCAGCTGGTCGACGGGTTCGGCCGCGTCCACCGCGACCTGCGCATCTCCGTCACCGACCGGTGCAACTTCCGCTGCACGTACTGCATGCCCGAGGAGGGTCTGCAGTGGCTGCGCCGCGACGAGATCCTCAGCTTCGAGGAGATCACCCGCATCGCCCGGGTCTTCGTGGAGCGCTTCGGCGTCGACAGCATCCGCCTCACCGGCGGTGAGCCCACCGTGCGCGCCCACCTGCCCGTGCTGGTCGAGCAGCTGGCGGCGCTCGGCGTCGACCTGTCGATGACCACCAACGGGTCGACGCTTCGCAGCCAGGCCCGCGACCTCGCCGACGCCGGCCTGCGCCGCATCAACGTCAGCCTCGACTCGCTGCGCCGCGATCGCTTCCTCGAGCTCACCCGCCGCGACGAGCTCGACCGGGTCCTCGACGGCATCCAGGCGGCCAAGGAGGCCGGCCTCGACCCGGTGAAGGTCAACGTCGTGCTCGTGGGCGGCGTGAACGACGACGAGGTCGTCGACTTCGCCCGCTTCGGCCGCGACCACGACGTCACCGTGCGCTTCATCGAGTTCATGCCCCTCGACGCCGACGCCGGCTGGCAGCAGGGCAAGGTCGTGCCCCAGGTCGAGATCCTCCGCCGCATCGGCGAGGTCTTCCCCGTGGAGGCGGTCGTGCGGGGCAGCGAGCCGGCCGAGCGCTTCCGCTACCTCGACCGCCCGGGTGACCGCCCCGGCGACGTCGTCGGCGTGATCCCGAGCGTCACCCGCCCGTTCTGCGAGACCTGCGACCGCGTGCGCCTCACGGCCGAGGGCCAGCTCCGCACCTGCCTGTTCGCGCTCGACGAGCACGACCTGCGTGGCCCGCTGCGCGCCGGCGGCTCCGACGACGAGCTCGCCGAGGTGATGCGGGCGGCCGTGGGCGCCAAGTGGGCCGGGCACGCCATCGGTCAGGTCCAGTTCATCCGGCCGCGCAAGTCCATGTCGCAGATCGGCGGGTAGGTAGGCTCCGCCCCCATGTCGGAGCGCGGACTCACCCACCTCGACCCGTTGGGCCGGGCCCGCATGGTCGACGTCACGCCGAAGGAGCCCACCCACCGGCGGGCCATCGTGCGGGGGCGGGTGTACATGGAGCCCGAGACCACCTCGCTGGTCGCCCGGGGCGCCATCACCAAGGGCGACGTGCTGGCCGTGGCCCGCGTCGCCGGCATCCAGGCCGCCAAGCGCACGCCCGACCTCATCCCGCTCTGCCACCCGCTGCTCGTCGGCTCGGTGCTGGTGAACTTCCGCATCGAGGACGACTTCATCGAGGTCGAGGCCCAGGTCGACACCATCGACCGCACCGGCGTCGAGATGGAGGCGATGACGGCCTGCTCCGTGGCCTGCCTCACCATCTACGACATGTGCAAGAGCGCCGACCGGGCCATGGTCATCGGCGACATCACGCTCTGGGAGAAGACGGGCGGGCGCTCGGGGAACTACCGCCGCCGGCCCGGTCCGGGCGACGACGGCCTTCTCTGAGGCCGACCCCGGTCCCTCCCCGACACCCGGGCGTTGCTTGCCCTTCGGTTGCGGTTCGTAGTAGAACCGTAACGCTCTCCGGAGCTCGTGCACGTTCGCACGAGCGCCGGCACTCGAACCAGGACCGTCCACCGACGGGGCCGGGATCCACCACCGTGGGACCGGGCGCTCGTACGGTGCCAACCACCGAAAGCGAGGCAGGAGCGTGACCATCATGGTGCTTGTGGTGCTGGCAGCGATCTGGGCCGCCGTCCTCCTCCCGCCCTACCTGCAGAAGCGCCGGGCCTTCCACCCGCACGCCTCCATCGGCGACTTCCGCAACCAGCTCGCCGTCCTGCAGCGCACGGGTGACCCCTACGCCCCCCGCACCGTGCCCACGGTCGGCCGCCGGATGAGCCGGGCCGACGTCCAGCGCCGCCGCCGCGACGTGCTCGCCACGCTCGCCGCCGCCGCCGGCATCACGTTCCTGCTCGCCCTCGTCGCCGGTGGCGCCGTCTGGCTGCTCCACCTCACCGTCGACGCCCTCCTCCTCGGCTACGTCGCCCTGCTCATGCAGGTCCAGCAGCAGCGCCCGGCCGCCCGCGCCGACGTGCGCGCCATGCCGGCCCGCCCCGGCCTGTCCGCCACGCAGCAGGCCCTGCTGCGCCGCCAGGCCAACTGAGCCCGCCCGCCGAGCGCCGCCAGGCGCTCCACGCCACCGTCGGCGGGCTCCGAACCGAGCTCGGCGACGCGCACCGGGCCCGAGAGGTCGCCCTGCCCGCCTGCCGGGCCGCGATCCGCCACGCCGGCCTCGCCATCCGCGCCGTGCACCGCGGCGACCTCGCCGCCCACGACGAGCAGGTGGCCGAGTCCGAGGCGCAGCTGCGCACCGCGCAGCGGGCCCTCGCCGACCACCCGATGGTCGCCCACGCCGGGTTCCTCCACGACGCCGAGAAGGAGTACGCCGAGGCCCGGCTGTGCGCCGCCATGGTCGCCGGCACGCCCCTCGCCGGCCCCGGCGAGCTCGGCGTGATGGCCCACTCGTGGATGCGCGGGCTGGCCGAGGCGGCCAGCGAGCTGCGGCGCGACGTCCTCGACCGGCTGCGCGCCGGCGACCTGGAGGGCGGCGAGGCCCTGCTCGAGGTGATGGACGAGGTCACCGACGCCCTCGCCGCCGTCGACCTGCCCGACGCCCTCACCGGCGGCCTGCGGCGCACCGTCGACTCGCTGCGAGCGGTCACCGAGCGCACGCGCGGCGACGTCACCACCACGGTCCTGCAGACCCGGCTCCAGCGGGCCATCGAGGGCGCCGGCCGGTTCGGCGCTCCGGAGGCCGACCGCTAGTCTGAGCGGTCCCTTCGGGGGTGTAGCTCAGTTGGCTAGAGCGCCTCGGTCGCATCGAGGAGGCCAGGGGTTCGAATCCCCTCACCTCCACGCCTCGCCTTCGGCGAGGTCGGAGTTGTTCGCTGACGCTCACAACTCCCGCGCCCGGGCCCCAGGGGGCCTCCGGGTTGCTCGACGAATGCTCCGCATTCGTCCGCGCCCGGCCTCAAGGCAGGACGGTGACCTTGGTGGCGCCGCTCGACTTGTCGTCGGCCGTCTCGAACGCCTGGATGACGTCGTCGAGGTCGAACTGGTGTGTGGTCAGGTGGGCCAGCTCGTCCTCGTACCGGCCGGTGAGCTGGGCGGCGGCCGCGTACTCCGGGCCCCGCCGGGTCGAGCCGTAGCAGAACGACCCCTGGAGCCGGAGCTCCTTCATCATCAGCTTGGCCAG
>JBKHXT010000033.1:0-10268 GCA_046565885.1 Acidimicrobiia bacterium | reverse complement strand
TTCGTCGAGGCGCAGGTGCTCGAGTCGCTCGGCGTCGACTTCGTCGACGAGTCCGAGGTGCTGACCCCGGCCGACGAGGCCCACCACATCGACAAGTGGGCCTTCACGGTCCCGTTCGTGTGCGGCGCCACCAACCTGGGCGAGGCCCTGCGCCGCATCGCCGAGGGCGCGTGCATGATCCGCTCGAAGGGCGAGGCCGGCACCGGCAACGTCGTGCAGGCCGTGCGCCACTTGCGGTCCATCACCGGCGACATCCGCAAGATCACCCAGGCCGACGAGCCCGAGCTGTTCGAGTGGGCCAAGCAGCTGCGGGCCCCGCTGCCCCTCGTGCAGGAGGTCGCCCGCACCGGCTGGCTGCCCGTGCCGCTGTTCTGCGCCGGCGGCATCGCCACCCCGGCCGACGCCGCGCTCGCCATGCAGCTCGGCGCCGAGGCCGTCTTCGTCGGCTCCGGCATCTTCAAGTCGAACGACCCGGCGCCCCGCGCCAAGGCCATCGTCGAGGCCACCACGCACTTCCGCGACGCCGACATCCTCGCCAAGGTCTCCCGGGGCCTCGGCGCCCCGATGACCGGCATCGGCATGGACCCCACGGGCGCCGCCACCGACGGCACCCGCTTCGAGGACCGGGGCTGGTAGCCATCCCGACGGTCGGCGTCCTCGCCCTCCAGGGCGCCTTCGCCCGCCACATCCGAGCGATCGAGGCCTGCGGAGCGCGCGCCGTCGAGGTGCGCCGTCCCGCCCACCTCGAGGGCGTCGACGCGCTCGTCATCCCCGGCGGCGAGTCGACGACGATGTCGATGCTGCTCGAGCGCTCCGAGCTGTTCGACCCGGTGGCCGCCCGCCTGGCCGACGGCATGCCGGCCATGGGCACCTGCGCCGGGATGATCCTGCTCGGCGCCGAGATCGTCGACGGCCGGCCCGACCAGCGCAGCTTCGACGCCATCGACGTCTCCGTGCGCCGCAACGGCTACGGCCGCCAGGTCGACAGCTTCGACCGGGCGCTGGACGTCGTGGGCTTCGACGAGCCCTTCGAGGCCTCGTTCATCCGGGCCCCGGTCGTGGAACGAACGGGGGTGGACGTCGACGTCCTCGCCGAGGTGGACGGCCGACCCGTACTGTGCTCGTCCGGTCCGGTGCTGGTCGCCTCGTTCCACCCGGAGCTCTCCGACGACCTGCGCATCCACCGGCGATTCCTCGAGGAGGTCAGCTAGATGTCCGGACACTCCAAGTGGGCGACGATCAAGCACAAGAAGGCCGCGACCGACCAGAAGCGGGCCAAGGTCTTCGCCAAGCTGATCCGCCAGGTCGAGGTGGCGGCGCGCGAGGGCGGCGGCGACCTCGACGCCAACCCCACGCTGCGCACCATGTTCCAGAAGGCGCGCGACAACTCGATCCCGCTCGACACCATCGAGCGCGCCGTCAAGCGCGGCACCGGCGAGCTCGAGGGCGTCACCTACGAGCAGATCACCTACGAGGGCTACGGCCCGAACGGCGTCGGCATGCTCGTCGAGGTGCTCACCGACAACCGCAACCGGGCCGCCGCCGACGTGCGCAACGCCTTCACCAAGAACGGCGGCTCCCAGGCCGAGCCCGGCGCGGTGGGCTGGCAGTTCGACCGCAAGGGCGTCATCCTCGTGCCCGGCGAGGTGGCCGAGGACGACCTCATGCTCGTGGCGCTCGACGCCGGCGCCGAGGACATCACCGACGAGGGCGGCATCTGGCAGGTCGTGACCCCGCCGTCCGACCTGCCCGACGTGCGCCAGGCCCTCGACGACGCCGGCATCCCGGTCGAGTCGTCCGAGGTCACCATGCTCCCGCAGAACACCGTGCCGATCACCGAGCCGGACAAGGCCAAGCAGACGCTGCGCATCGTCGAGGCGCTCGAGGACCTCGACGACGTGCAGGCCGTCTACGCCAACTTCGACATCTCGGCGGAGCTGATGGAAGCGGCGGCGGTCTGATGGTCGCGATCGGGGCCGAGGCGCCGGACTTCGCCGTCCCCGGCACCGACGGCACCGACGAGGGCCGGCGCACCTACCGCCTCTCGGAGTACCGCGGGCAGCCGGTCGTGCTCGTCTTCTACCCGGGCGACAACACCCCGGTCTGCACCCGCCAGCTCAGCGAGTACACCGACGAGATCGACGCCTTCCACGAGGTCGGCGCCCAGGTGCTGGCGCTGTCGCCCCAGGACGTGGCCAGCCACGACGCGTTCTCGGAGAAGCAGGGCGGGTTCGGCTTCCCGCTGCTCGCCGACACCGACAAGGCGGTGGGCGAGGCCTACGGCATCCTCGGCCCCCTCGGGTTCTACCGGCGCTCGGTGTTCGTGGTCGACGCCGACGGCAAGGTCGCCTACTCGCACCGCGCGATCGCCGGCCTCACCTTCCGGCCCACCGAGGAGCTGGTGCAGGCCGTCGAGGCCGCCCGGCGCTGAGCCGGCCGGTCCGTCCGTTCGCCGCCGATCGGCGGCGCCGAACCGGCTGCCCGTCGGGCCGACCCGGCGCCTAGGGTCGCCGGCGATGTAGCGCCGAGCCCGCCTCCGCCCGTCCGCCCACGCGCCCGAGGAGCTCGCTCGCCATGTCCGCCCAGATCGTCGCCCGCGACCTGACCTTCGCCCACGGCCCCACGGTCGTCCTCGACGGCGTCACGCTCACCGTCGCCTCCGGCCACCGCATCGGCGTCGTCGGCCCGAACGGCGTCGGCAAGTCGACGCTGCTGCGCCTGCTCGCCGGCGACCTCGAGCCCGGCTCCGGCACGGTCGCCCGGGTGCCGGCGCACGCCACCGTCGGCCACCTCACCCAGGAGCTCGACGTCCGTCCCGGCGAGACGATCGCCCAGGTCATCGGGCGCCGGACCGGGGCCGAGATGGCCCAGCGCGAGCTCGACGCGTCGATGCGCGCGCTGGCCGCCGGCGAGCCGGATGCCGCCGACCGCTACTCCGCCGCCCTCGAGCACTGGACGCTCCTCGGCGTGGCCGACCTCGACGCCGCGATGGGGGAGGTGCTCGACCGGGTCGGCCTCGGCGCCCACCGCGCCGGGGACGTGGCGGACGGCCTCTCGGGCGGCGAGCGGGCCCGGGTGAACCTCGCCTCGGTCCTGCTCGCCGGCTTCGACATCCTGATCCTCGACGAGCCGACCAACGACCTCGACCTCGCCGGCCTCGCCTTGCTCGAGGACTTCCTCGTCCGGTCCTCGGCCGGCTTCGTCCTCGTCTCCCACGATCGGACGTTCCTCGAGCGGGTGGTCACCAGCGTCGTCGAGATCGACGAGCACGAGCGCACCGCCACCCGCTTCGACGGCGGCTGGCAGGCCTACCTCGACGCCCGCGCCGCCGCCCGCCGCCACGCCGAGGAGGCCTACGCCGGCTACGTCGACCAGCGCGACACCCTCAAGGGCCAGGCCCAGCAGACGCGGGAGTGGTCGGCGAAGGGCATCGGCAAGGTCAAGCGCTCCGGCGAGCCCGACAAGAACATCCGGTCGTTCAACAAGGCCTCGTCGGAGAAGCTGGCCGGCAAGGCGAGCCGGGCCGAGAAGGCCCTCGAGCGGCTCGAGGTGGTCGACAAGCCGTGGGAGGGGTGGGACCTGCGGCTCGAGTTCGCCACCGCCGCCCGGCCGGGCGCCGAGGTGCTGCGCGTCCGCGACCTCGTCGTCGATCGTGGCGGCTTCCGGCTCGGTCCGATCGACCTCGACGTCGGCCACGGCGAGCGGGTGGCGCTGCTCGGTCCCAACGGCTCGGGCAAGACGACGCTGCTGCGGGCCGCCCTCGGCGACCTCGAACCGACCGGCGGGACGGCCGCGCTCGGGCCGTCCGTCGTCGTCGGCGTCCTCGACCAGCGCCGGGGTCGGTTCGGCTCCGGCGAGGCGCTGCTCGCCGCCTTCGTCGACGAGACCGGCGTGACGCCGACCGAGGCCCGATCGCAGCTGGCCAAGCTCGGTCTCGGCGCCGACCACGTCGGCCGCCCCACCGCGCTGCTCTCACCCGGTGAGCGCACGCGCGCCGTGCTCGCCGCCTTCGCCCTCACCGGCGTCAACCTCCTCGTCCTCGACGAGCCCACCAACCACCTCGACCTGCCCGCCATCGAGCAGCTCGAGCAGGCCCTCGACGGGTACCCGGGCACGCTGCTGCTCGTCACCCACGACCGCCAGCTGCTCGAGTCGGTGACGCTGACGCGCCGCATCGAGCTCGCCGACGGGCAGGTCGTCGCCGACGATCCGGTGTAGCCCGGCCGTCGCCCGGCGCCCGGTGGCTCGCCCGGGCTGGGGTCCGGCCGGTGGCCCGACTGCCGCCCGGGCTGGCGGGGGTCTGCGGTCTGCCCGGGCTGGGGTCTGGCTGGCGGCCCGACCGCTGCCCGGGCTGGCGTCCGCGGTCGTGGTCGGCGCCGGCCGCCCGGGTGGCTACTGCTCGTCGGCGACGCCGAGGAGGCGGGCCCGGGAGACCGCCCGCATGCCCCGGCGCAGACCGGTCAGGGCCAGGACCCAGGCGATGCCGCCGATGATCCAGGTCACCCGGGTGCCGCCGAAGAGGGCGCCGGTCGACTGGGAGTAGGCGACCATGATCAGCGGGAGGCTGACCAGGCCCGAGGCCTGCTGGGCGGCCGCGGTCGACTTCACCCGGGCCGACAGGCGCAGCACGAGCGACAGCGTCAGCGCCAGGAACGGCGGGACGACCCAGCCCATGAGGATCCACCACTGGGTGGTCGGGAAGAACCAGCCGCCCACCTCGGGACCCACGATCAGGTTGACGATCAGCGAGTAGATGCCGAAGCCGACGACCGTGGTCGCGTAGCCGGGCAGCAGCGAGGCGAGGAGCTTGCCGAGGTAGATCTCGCGGATGCCGGCGGGGGAGTGGGCGAGGAACTCGCCGGTGCCCCGCTCGCGCTCGCCGACGATGGTGGCGGCGCCGACGGCGGTGGAGATCGTGAGCGGCACCACCACGGCCACCGGGGCGAACAGGAAGACGGCGAGGGCGTAGGACGCCTGGCCCTGGGGCGACGACTCGGCGCCGCCCGTCGACGCCTCGATCGAGGCCTGGGCCCGGTCGGGCAGGACCTCGAGGGTCTGGCTGATCTGCTCCACGGCCTCGACGCCGGCGATCGAGGTGAGGCTGAACAGCAGGATCGTGGGGACGACGCAGAAGAAGATGGCGCCGAGGCCGACCATCGGCCCCCAGAAGTCCTTGGCCTGCAGGAGCTGCTTGAGGTCGGTGCGGGCGACGGTGGCGATCTGGCTCCAGCGCAGCGGGCCGGTCTCGCGCCGCACGGCCCGCTTGGGGTACCCCTGGCCCTTCGGCGGCGGGGCGACGACGGCGCTCACGCCACCACCTCCCCGATGCGGTTCTGGCCGCTGCTGCGCCGGACGGCGAAGTAGAGGTCCTCGAGCGAGTGGCGCTCGACCTCGACCCGGGTGACGCGCACGCCTCGGCGGGCGAGCGCGAAGACCAGCTCGGGCGTGCGACCGGGGTCGTCGACGACGACCGTCGCCGGGCCGTCGTCGGCGAGGCGCACGTCGTGGACGCCGGGCTCGTCGGCCAGGCCGGCGAGGGCGGCGCGGTCCTCGGCGTCGACGAGCACGGTGTGGTCGGGCCAGTAGCGGCGCACCAGCTCCTCGGGCGGGCCCTGCACCAGCGAGCGGCCGTCCTGGAGCATCACGACCTGGTCGGCGAGGCCCTCGGCCTCGAGCAGGAGGTGCGTGCACATGATGACCGTGTCGCCCTGGGCGGTCATCTCGCGGATGAGCTCGAGCACGGCGTAGGACGACTCCGGGTCGAGCCCCGAGGTGGGCTCGTCGTACAGCACGAGGTCGGGGTCGTGCAGGACGCTGCGCGCCAGGGCGAGGCGGGTCTTCATGCCGGTGGAGTAGCCGCCCACCTGCTGGTCCAGGGCGCCGGCGATGCCGAACCGCTCGCTCGCCTCGTCGATGCGCCGGCGGGCGTCCGTGCCGCGGCCGAGGCCGTAGAGCTCGGCGGCGTAGCGGAGGTTGTCGAGCCCGGAGAGCCGGTCGTAGAGCGCCGGCTTGGCCGAGACGATGCCGATGCGCCGGCGGACCTCGGGCCCGTCGACGGAGGGGTCGAGGCCGAACACCCGCACCGTGCCCTCGTCGGGGCCGAGCGCGCCGGTGACGACGCGGGTGCAGGTGGTCTTGCCGGCGCCGTTCGGGCCGAGCAGCACGGTGATCGAGCGGGCCGGGACCGTGAAGGTCAGCCCGTCGAGAGCGGTCTGGGCGCCGAAGGTGCGGCGGACGCCGTCGAGGGCGACCACCGGTCCGGCGGGCGACGGGCCGGCGGGGTCGGCGGCGCGGGCGCCCTCGTCCTCGGGCGCGACGGCGTGGGGGGCAGGCATCAGCACGGGGGTTCGATCGGCACCGGGACGGCGACAGTTGAGCAGAGAAGGTCGCGCCCGTCCGGGCATCCACGGACCCGCCGGCCGTCCTCGTTACCATCGAACCCGTGTTCGTGTGGGGGATCGACCCCGGCCTCTCCCGGTGCGGCTACGCCGTGCTCGACCGCCAGGGTCGCGCGCCGCGGGTCGTGGCGATGGGCGTGCTCACCACGCCGCCCGACGACGCCGTGCCCCAGCGCCTCCACGCCATCCAGCGCGACGTGCGGGCGCTGCTCGCCGAGTTCCCCCCGGTCGAGGTCGCCATCGAGCGGGTGCTGTTCTCGGTCAACGTCCGCACGGCCATAGGCGTCGCCCAGGCGGCCGGCGTGGTCATGACCGAGGCGGTCGACGCCGGCGCCCTCGTGCACGAGTACTCCCCGAACGAGATCAAGCAGGCGGTGGCCGGCGACGGCGCCGCCGACAAGCGACAGGTCGAGGCGATGGTCCGACGGCTCCTGCGCATCGAGCGCCCCATCCGACCGGTCGACGCGGCCGACGCCGCCGCCGTGGCCCTGTGCCACGTCGCGCACGCCCCGCTGCGGGCCCGGGTGCGGACGGCGTCCCAGGCTCCGTGCCTCGAACGGAGGGCGCGGTGATCGGCTCGCTGCGCGGCACCCTGCTCGACCGCGAGGACGACGTCGTCGTCGTCGAGGTCGGCGGCCTCGGCTACCGGGTCACGGTCAGCCCCACCACCGCCGTCTCCCTCGGCGACGTGGGCGACGAGGTCTTCCTCTGGGTCCACCACCACATCCGCGAGGACGCCCAGGCGCTCTACGGCTTCCCCACCGCCGACGGCCGGCGCTGCTTCACCGCCCTGCTCGGCGCCCACGGCGTGGGCCCGTCGCTGGCGCTCGCCATCCTCTCGGTCCACGGCCCGGCCGACCTGGTCCGGGTGCTCGCCGAGGACGACGTCGCCGCCCTGTGCCTGGTGCCCGGCGTGGGCAAGAAGACCGCCGCCCGGCTCCTGGTCGAGCTGAAGAGCCGCCTCGACCTGCCCTTCGACGCCGCACCGGTCCGCCCCGACGGCGCCGCCGCCCCGGTCGCCGGCGGCTCGGTGCGGGCGGACGTGCGCGAGGCCCTCACCGGCCTCGGCTACGGCACCGACGAGATCCGCGAGGTCCTCGCCGACCTGCCCGACGGCGACGACGCCGGCGACCTGCTCAAGCAGGCCCTGCGGCGCCTGGCGGCCGTGCGATGAGGCCCCGGCGATGAGGGAGGAGCTGCTCGACCCGGGCGCCGCCGACGACGAGCTGGGCGTCGAGGCCGGCCTGCGGCCCCGCACGCTCGCCGACTTCGTGGGCCAGGGCCGGCTCAAGGAGCACCTCGGCATCATCCTCGAGGCCGCCCGGCGCCGTGGCCAGGCCGTCGACCACCTGCTCTTCGCCGGGCCGCCCGGCCTCGGCAAGACCACGCTCGCCGCCATCGTCGCCCACGAGATGGGGGTGCGCCACGTGCCCACCTCCGGTCCGGCCATCGAGCGCGCCGGCGACCTGGCCGCCATCCTCACCCAGCTCGAGGAGGGCGACGTCCTCTTCGTCGACGAGATCCACCGCCTGCCCCGCGCCGTCGAGGAGGTGCTGTACCCGGCGATGGAGGACTTCCAGCTCGACATCGTCATCGGCAAGGGGCCGGCCGCCCGCTCGATCCGCCTCGACCTGCCGCCCTTCACGCTCGTGGGCGCCACCACCCGCACCGGCGCCATCACCGGTCCGCTGCGCGACCGCTTCGGCCTCGTGGAGCGCCTCGACTACTACGCCTCCGACGAGCTCGAGGCCATCGTCGCCCGGGCGGCCACCATCCTCGACGTGCACCTCGACCCCTCCGGGGCCACCGAGATCGCCCGCCGGGCCCGGGGCACGCCCCGCATCGCCAACCGGCTGCTGCGCCGGGTGCGCGACTACGCCGAGGTCCGGGGCGACGGCACCATCGACCGGGCCACCGCCGGCGCCGGCCTGGCCACCTTCGGCGTCGACGAGCGCGGCCTCGACAAGGTCGACCGGTCGATCCTGTCCGCCATCTGCGAGCGCTTCGGGGGCGGGCCCGTCGGCCTGTCGACGCTGGCCATCTCGGTGGGCGAGCAGACCGAGACCGTCGAGGACGTCTACGAGCCGTTCCTCATCCAGCAGGGCCTGCTCATGCGCACCCCGAAGGGGCGCGTCTGCACCGCCGCGGCGTTCGAGCACCTGGGGCTGGTGCCGCCCCGTTCGGCCGAGGTCGACGGCCCGCCGGCGCTGTTCGAGTAGCGGCCGCCTACGGCAGGCGGTCGAACAGGGGGCCGAACGGCTCCTCGACGCACACGGCGACCTGGACGGTGCGCACGCCGGCGCAGGCGATGTAGTCGCCCGACGAGGTCCGGACGGTGGGCGCGGTGTCGGCGGTGGCGGCCGACGCCCCGAGGGTGCCGGCGGAGAGGAGCGCCGCGGTGGCGGCGATCACGAGGCGGCGACGGGTCACGGGGTACCTCCGAGGAGCGGGTCGAGGGTGCCGGCGAGCTGGTCGCCGATGCTGGAGATGGCGGGCCGCGGGTCGAGCCCGGCGAAGGCCTCGCCGAGGTCCGAGCGCACGGGCATGTCGTCGGTCTCGTCGGCGGCCCGGTCGACGCCCTCGGCGCCGGTGAAGACGTCCACCGGTCCGGCCTCGACCTCCGGGGCGGCGGGTCGGGGTGCGGCGGACCCCGCCGAGGCGCCGCCCGATGCGGGGGCGCCGCCGGGGGCCACGACGACGGCGTCGCCGGGCGCGGGCGCCGGGTCGGCCGTGCCGTCGACCACCGCGGTGGTGCTCGAGGTGGCGCCGGCGGTGCGGACCGGCTCGTCGGCCGGGGCAGGGGAGAGGACGAGGGCGGCCGTGACGGCGCCGGCGACGACCGGTGCGCCTACGGCGGTGAGCTCGACCCAGCGCTCGGAGATGCGCGACCGCAGCGACCCGAGCTTGGTGGCGGCGATGCCGAACACCGGCACGCCCCACAGGCCCCGGGACTCGCCACCGACGGCGGCGAACTCGCGGCGCAGCGCCTTGCGGGCCCGGTGGAGCAGGGCCTCGACCGTGGTGACCGGGACCTCCATGCGGTCGCCGATCTCGGCGTAGCTGAGCCCCTCGGCCTCGCGCAGCAGCAGGACCTCGCGGTGGCGGGGGCCCACCTGGGCGAGGGCGGCGTGGACGTGTCCGGCGTCCACGGCGTCGAAGAGGTGGTCGAGGTCCGGGTCGACGCTGCCGAGCTCGGGCTCGTCGGTGACCTCGACCCGGGACAGCTTGCGGTGCCGGTCGATGGTGAGGCGCTTCGCGATGACCGTCATCCACGGGTAGAAGCGGCGCTCGCCGGTGAGGCGGTCCATCGACCCCAGCGCCCGGACGAAGGCCTCCTGGGCGATCTCCTCGGCCTCGTGGACGTCGCGGGTGTGGCGCTGGCAGAAGCGGTGGAGGCGGTCGAAGTAGCGGCGGTACAGCTCGTCGAACGCCGAGGGGTCGCCGGCCTGGTAGCGCTCGACCAGGTCGCGGTCCCGACCGAGGTCGACGTCGTCGGCTCGCAGCGCCATCGGGTCCCCTTTCGACGCCGAGGGGCCGGTTCCCTGCCCCGGGGGACCAGGTCCTACGGTCGGCCGCCGTGGAGACGGCGTCCTTCGACTACGACCTGCCCCCGGCGGCGATCGCCCAGTCGCCGGCCGAGCCGCGGGACGCCGCCCGGATGCTCGTCGACCGGGGCGCCGGCGCGCCCCCCGAGCACCGCCGGGTCTCGGACCTGCCGTCGCTCCTCGGCCCCGGTGACGTCGTGGTCCTCAACACCACCCGCGTGCTGCGGGCCCGCCTCCACCTGCGCAAGGCCACCGGCGGCGCCGTCGAGGTCCTCCTGCTCGAGCCGCTCGACGACGGGCGGTGGGAGGCCCTCGTGCGCCCCGG
>JBKHXT010000032.1:0-21157 GCA_046565885.1 Acidimicrobiia bacterium | reverse complement strand
CCCGCCGTCGCAGCGCCTACCAGCGGCTGCTCGAGGACGCGATGGAGGGCGACGCCCGCCGCTTCGCCCGCGAGGACGGCATCGACCAGCAGTGGCGCATCGTCGAGCCCGTCCTCGAGCACCACGAACCGGTCGAGCTCTACCACCAGGGCACCTGGGGGCCGCCGGGCGCCGACCGCCTCGCCGCCGACGTGGGCGGCTGGCACGACCCCACCTGAGCGTGCCGGCGTCGCCCCCGCCGCCCGACGTCGCCGTCCCCGACGAGGTCCGGCAGCTGGCGCGCGGGCGAACGCTGCGACCGGTGTGGCGCAACGAGGTCGGCGGGCTCACCTTCGCCGTCGGCGAACCGCCGGAGTCGTACGTGAAGTGGCTACCGGCCGGCGTCGACCCGCTGCTCGTCGACCTGGCCGGTGAGGCCGCCCGCCTGCGCTGGGCGTCGGCGTGGACGCCGGTGCCCGAGGTGCTCGACGAGGGTCGCGGCGAGGCCGGGTGGTGGCTCATCACCCGGGCGCTGCCCGGCCGCAGCGC
This sequence comes from Acidimicrobiia bacterium, assembly GCA_046565885.1. Taxonomy (GTDB): domain Bacteria; phylum Actinomycetota; class Acidimicrobiia; order Acidimicrobiales; family Salinilacustritrichaceae; genus Salinilacustrithrix. The sequence continues at coordinate 20,629 of JBKHXT010000032.1, read as the reverse complement.
CGTCGATCCCCGGTGGCTCGCCGACCCGGAGACCGCCGTCCGCGCCATCGGCACCGGGCTGCGGCGCCTGCACGACGCCCTCCCCGTCGACGACTGCCCCTTCGACTGGTCGCCGGCCACCCGCCTGCGGCACCTGCAGCCCGCCTTCGAGCACGAGCGGGGCCGCCTCGCCGAGCCGCCGCCCGTCGACCGGCTCGTGGTCTGCCACGGCGACGCCTGCGCCCCGAACACGCTGCTGGACGACGCCGGCGCGTGGCTCGCCCACGTCGACCTCGGCTCCCTCGGCGTGGCCGACCGGTGGGCCGACCTCGCCGTGGCCGGGCTCAGCCTCGGCTGGAACTTCGGCGACGGCTGGGAGCCGGCGCTGCTCGACGCCTACGGCATCGACCCGGACCCCGAGCGCGCCGCCTTCTACGCCGACCTCTGGAACGCCACCTGACGCCTCCCTGACCGCACCGCTCAAGTCGTCGCGGTGCGCTGCCGATGACCGCAGGAGCCGTCCGTGGCGGGCAGCGCCACGGCGACCCAGGGAGAGACGTGATCCGAGACCGAGCCGGCCTGCTGCACCCACGCCTGACCGTGGTGCCCGTCGACGACGGGCCGCGCCCGGCGATCGACCCGGCGCCGGGTCGGACCGTGGTGGGCCCGGCCCAGCTCGAACGGGCGATGGAGGCCGTGGCCGAGCGGCGCCGGACGGCGCTGCGCCACCGGATCGTCGAGCTCGAGGTCGACCTCGCCGAGGCCGAGGGCCTGGCCGAGGCCGCCGCGCAGGCGGCCGCCGGCCGCCGGGCCGACCGGGACGCGTTCCTCGACGCGGCGACGTGGGTCGAGGCGCTCCCCGAGGCGGTGGCCGCCACCCGGTGCGCCGCCGCCGGCGCCGAGGCCGACCTGGCCGACCGGCTCCGCACCTCGCGGGACGCGGCCCGCGCCCTCGACCGCGTGCTCGAGCAGCGGGCGCAGGCCGATGCCGCCGTCGCCGAGGCCCGCCGCCAGCTCGACGCGCTCCGGTCCACGTCGGGCGACAGCCCGGAGCGCCAGCAGGCGGCCGCCCAGCTCGAGTCGCAGGCGGCCAGCGTCGAGGCCCGCCTCAGCGAGGCCGAGACCGAGGCCCGCACCCGCGTCGACGACACCAAGCGGGCCGTGACCGAGCTCGAGCGCGAGCTGGAGGAGCTCGGCCGGCGCCTGCGCGCCGACCTGCAGCGCCTGGCCAGCCTCGTCGACTGCCTCCCGGGCGAGTCCCGCCCGCCCCACGACGACGACCCGCTCCACCACGTGGGCCAGGTCGCCGACGGCCTCCGGGGCCTCGCCGAGGTCGTCGACGCCGAGCTCGCCGGCCTCCAGGCCGAGGCCGACCGGCGCGGCGCCGACCGCGACGGCCGCCGCCGCCAGGTCGAGGCCGCCCGCTGGTCGCTGGAGCGCATCGTGCCCGAGGACGCCGCCGAGGCGCTCAGCGAGCTCGTGTGCGGCGTCGCCGAGGGCGTCGTCGTGCTCGACGGCGTCGTCGCCGCCCAGCGCGACGGCGACGACGGCCTGCTCCGGGCCCTCGAGTCCACCGAGGCGTCGGCACCCGTCGTCGTCCTCAGCGCCGACCCGGCCGTCCTCGGCTGGGCCATCGACCTCCCCGCCGACCGCGGCGTCCTCGTCGGGCCCGCCGCCGTCGAGCTGCTCACCGACCCACCGCTGGCGCGCCAGCACGCCGTCACCTCGTCCACAGGAGACCAGCCATGAGGATCCGCATCCGTTCGAAGCTCGCGGCGGCGCTCGCCGTGCCGCTCGTGGCGCTCGTGGCCATCGCCGGCCTGCAGGCCGCCCAGGCCAACGCCGAGTCCGACCGCATCGAGGCCGAGGCCGACCTCGCCTTCGTGGCCCTCGGCCCCGGCTCGGTCACGACGGCGCTGCAGAACGAGCGCAACTGGCACTCGCTCGACCTCATCGGCCTGGCCGGCGCGACCGAGCTCGACGTCGACTCCTCGGAGGAGGCGGTCGAGGCCACCGACGTCGCCGTCGAGTCGCTGCGGGGCTCGATCGGCAGCCTGGCGCCCGAGGTGCAGGAGGCCTTCGTCCCCGCCTTCGAGGCGCTCGAGGACCTCGGCGAGATCCGGGCCGCCTACTCGTCCTACGAGGGCGAGCGCGACCTGGCCAACAGCCAGCTCGCCAACGACGTCTTCACCGCCTACACCGTGGTCGTCGAGGCGTTCTTCGACGCCACCTCCTCGGTCGCCACCCAGGTGGACGAGGCCTCGCTCCGCAACGGCGTGGAGCTGGTGGACGCCTCCAGCCGGCGCAGCGAGACCATCGCCTCGGCCACCCGCAACGTCGTGCTCGACCTGCTCACCGGCGGCGACTCCCAGGAGCTGCGCATCGGGGCGGTCGGCCTCATCGAGCGCATCCGGACCCTCGACGGCCGCATCGAGCAGCTGGCCGTGGGCCCCTACGCCGACGTCGCGACGCCCACCTACGCCCGCCCCCAGACCGACCGGTACATGGAGCTGTTCGACGACTACGCCGCCGGCGAGGACATCGACTTCATCGAGCTGCTCGACGTCGTGGGCACGCCCGAGGGCATCCTCGGCATCGGCGAGGAGGCCACCGAGGTCCTGCGCCAGCAGGCCAACGACCTGGCCGGCGACGCCTACGGCGACGTGCGCCTGTTCACCATCGTCGCCGCCGCCGTCGTGTCCCTCGCCATCCTCGTGACCTACCTGGCCACCACCTCGATCACCCGGCCGCTGCGCAAGCTGCGGGACGAGGCCGACGAGATGGCCGCTCGCCGGCTGCCGGAGGCCGTCCGGTCCATCCTCGAGACCCCGCTCGGCGAGGACGTCGAGATCCCCGAGCTCGAGCCGGTCACGGTGAGGACCCGTGACGAGGTGAGCGAGGTCGTGGCCGCCCTCAACAAGGTGCAGGAGCGCACCCTCGCCCTCGCCGCCGACCAGGCGGTGCTGCGGCGCAACATCGCCGACTCCTTCGTCAACCTCGGTCGCCGCAACCAGAACCTGCTCGACCGCCAGCTCGAGTTCATCACCGAGCTCGAGCAGGTGGAGACCGAGCCCGACCAGCTCGAGGCCCTGTTCCGCCTCGACCACCTCGCCACCCGCATGCGCCGCAACGCCGAGTCGCTGCTCGTGCTCGCCGGCACGGAGTCGCCCCGCCAGTGGGGCGCCCCGGTCGAGCTCGACGCCGTGGTGCGGGCCGGCCTCGGCGAGGTCGAGGACTACCGCCGGGTGCACCTGCGCAACCTCGACGGCGCCGCCGTCGCCGGCGGTGCGGCCGCCGGCATCTCCCACGTCATCGCCGAGCTGGCCGAGAACGCGCTGCAGTTCTCGCCGCCCGACGAGGACGTCGAGATCAAGGGCCGCCGCTCGCACGAGGGCTACGTCATCGCCATCTCCGACAACGGCATCGGCATGCCGGACGAGGACCTCGAGCGGGCCAACCGCCGGCTGTCGGGCGAGGAGTCCTACACCGTCGCCCCGTCGAAGTACCTCGGCCACTACGTCGCCGGCCAGCTCGCCGCCCGCCTCGGCGTCAGCGTCCGCCTGCAGGACAACCCCGCCGGCGGCCTGATCGCCACGGTGGTGATCCCGCCCGGCCTGCTGGCCGACCCGGCGGACGACCTCGTGCCGGCCGCGCCCGCCGCGCCCGTCGAGGTCCCGGTGGCGGAGCCCGTCGCCGAGGAGCCCGACGTGGTCTCGGCCGCCGGTCCCGACGCCGCCGCCTTCGACGCCTGGTTCGCCCAGGGCGCCGAGGCCGACGAGTCGCCCGCCGCCGACGAGCCGGTGGCCCACCCCGAGCACGCGCCGGTGGCGGCGGAGCCCGCCTCGCTGGCCGAGGCCCTCGGCGAGGGGCGCCTCGACCGGGTCGACACCGTGGCCGACCTCCAGCGGGCCTTCGACGGCGACGACGCCCCGCCCGCGGCATCCGCCCCGCCGGCCGGCGGCCTGCCCCGCCGGGTCCCCGGCGCCCAGCGACCCGACGCCTCGCCGCTGCCCGCCCGCCCCCGCCCGGCCGAGGCGCCCGCCGCCCCGGCGGCGCCGATGGAGCCGGCCACCGGCACCTCCACCCCCCACGAGGCGGCGGCCGCCGGCCTCTTCGGCTTCCTCGCCGACTTCCAGAGCGGCGCCGCCCGCGCCACCGACACCGACACCGACACCGACCCCGCCGGCGACGCCGGCGACCGCAGCCCCGAGGAGGAGCGATGACCACCCAGGACGACGTCCGTCGGTTCTCGTGGATGATCGACAGCTTCGTCGAGCAGACACCCGGCGTCACCGACGCCATCGCCGTGTCGGCCGACGGCCTGCTGATGGCCATGTCGAAGTCGCTCGACCGGGCCGGCGCCGAGCAGCTGGCGGCCATCGTGAGCGGCCTCGTGAGCCTCGGCCACGGGACCACGACGTGCTTCGGCTTCAGCGAGCTGGAGCAGGTCATCGTCGCCATGCGCGGCGGCTACCTGTTCGTGTCCTCGATCTCCGACGGCAGCTGCCTCGGGGTGGTCGCCGACCGGCGCTGCGACGTCGGCCAGGTCGGCTACCAGGCGAGCCTGCTCGTCGACCGGGCCCGCTCCGTGCTCACGCCGGAGCTCATCTACGAGCTCCAGCAGGACGTGCTCGTGTCATGACGGCGACGCCGTCGAACCCGGGCCGCACGAGCGGGCACGACGTCGTCCGGCCCTTCGTGATGACCGGCGGGCGCACGCGCGCCGAGCGCCGGGACCTGCGGGTCGAGACCATGCTCACCGCCGTGCCCGGCGCCAGCGCCGCCGGGCTGTCGCCCGAGCAGGCGAAGCTGCTCGCGCTGTGCCAGCAGCCGCAGTCGATCGCCGAGGCGTCGGCCGCCCTCGGCCTCGTCATCGGCGTGACCACCATCCTCGCCGCCGACCTCGTCTCCGACGGTCGGCTCGAGGTGCACCAGACCGACCCGGTGGAGATCGAGCTCGACGCCCTGTCGCGCATGATCGACGCCGTCCGAGCCCTGTGAGGGACCTCCCCATGCGCCGAGGCCACGCCGACCGCCCCACCGAGGGCTGGACCCCCCGCATCCGCGCCGTCAAGTTCGTGGTCGCCGGCGGCTTCGGCGCCGGCAAGACGACCTTCGTCGGCGCGCTGTCGGAGATCCCGCCGCTGCGCACCGAGGCGGCGATGACGTCCGTGGCCGCCCGGGTCGACGACCGCCCCGGCGCCGGCACGAAGACGACCACCACGGTGGCCATGGACTTCGGCCGCCTCACCGTGGACGAGCACCTGGTCATGTACCTGTTCGGCACGCCCGGCCAGGAGCGCTTCGGGTTCATGTGGGACGACATCTGCTCCCACGCCCTCGGCGCCGTGGTGCTCGTGGACACCGAGCGGCTCGACCAGAGCTTCCCGCCGTCGACTACTTCGAGGCCAAGGACGTCCCCTTCGTGGTGGCGGTCAACCGCTTCGAGGGCACGCCCCGCTACGAACTCGAGGCGGTGCGCGACGCGCTGGGCGTGAGCCCGCACGTGCCGATGACGGAGTGCGACGCCCGCCGGACCGACTCGGCCAAGCAGGTCATGCTGCTGCTGCTCGACCAGCTGGTGGACGCGGCCCGGGCCCGCACGGCGGCACCGCTCGCCTGATCCGGCCCCACCGCAGACGCGCAACGGCCCCGCCTCCCGGAGGCGGGGCCGTTCGTCGTCCCGGGGGAGGGCCTACGGCGAGGCGGCGTCGCCGCCCTCGCTGAAGGCGGGCGTCTCCTCGTCACCGCCGCCGCCGCCCTGGCCCGAGTTCGAGCCGCCGTCGCCGGTCTGGTCGGACTCGCCGCCGTCGCTCGGCTGCTCGTTCCCCTCGGAGCCGGGGGTGTCCTCCTGCTCGGGCGCCTGGTCCGGCGGCGGGTCGCCCCGGCCGGGGTCGGTCTGGCCGCCCTCGGTGCCCACCTCGACCTCGATGCCGAGCTCGGCGATGGCCTCCTCGAGGGTGATCGGCGAGTTCTCGGACATGAACAGCGCCAGCTCCTCGAGCTGGAGCATGTCCTCCTCGTTCGGGTTCTCGCCGCCGAGCAGGCGCTCGTGGAGGATCACGTAGATGAGCTCGTAGTCGGTGAGCTGGTCCTCGGTGAACCCGGGCATGCCGCCCTGGACCGGCTTCTCGTTGGCGCCGTAGGTCTGGCCCCGCTCGTCGAGCCAGCCGGCCGAGCCGAGGCGGACCCACTCGAAGTGGGTGATCCAGTCGGGGAAGGTCTCGTAGATGGCGCCGCCGGTGAAGCCGGGGCCGACGCCGCCGCCGCCGCCGGCGCCGTGGCAGCCGGCGCAGCCGGAGCTGGCGTAGAGCTCGGCGCCGAGCAGCTCGGGTCCCTCGCCGGCCGGCGGCGGCGACAGGGTGCCCTGGTAGATGTAGGCCCACAGGGGCAGCGCGGCCAGCACGGGCATGGCCCAGAACGGGATCTTGCGCCGGCGCCGGTACGCCTCGACCATCGGCGAGGGCGGGGGCGCCGCCGGCACGGTCTCGGGCTCGGGGTGGGCCGGCATCGACGGCGCCGTGGCCGGCGCGCTGGCGGCCTTGGCCGCCGCCGGGGTGGTCTGGGCCGACTCCGAGGTGCCGCCACCGTCCGTCGCCCCGGCGTCGCCGCCCATGGCGGCCCGACGCTCGCGGGAGCGCTTCAGGAGGTGTTCGGGGATCTCGGTCAACGGGCCTCCCGGAGAGTGGGCGCGGGCCTGCGGGGAACGGCGCCCAAACTAGGCGTCGGGAGGCGGAAGGGCCCAAGCGCACCCGGATGGTGCCGATGTGTGCCGCCCCGGAGGCCCGTGGTAGACCAGATCGCAGCGCCCCGCCGCTCTCCGCCGATGGCACGGGGCCCCCGCTCGCACCAATGTGATCGAATTCACGAGGTCCGTCACGCCGTGGTCGCCTTCACCCTGTCCACCATCCTCGGGATCATCGGCCTGGCGGTCGTGGTCTGGTACGGCAAGACCCGGCGCGCGCCCGGGGCGTCGCTGACGTGGGGACAGGCCAACGCCGCCGCCGCCTACGCCTTCCTGCTCATGTTCTGGTGGTACGGGATCATCCCCCACCTGTGGCTGACCTGGGCGGACAACGAGCTCAACTGGCGCCCCGACCGCACGCTGTGGGCCGTGGGCAACGTGCTGCGGCCCGAGGCCGAGGGCGGCTGGCTGCCGCTCACCCTCAACTGGCAGCACATCCGCGACCTCGTCGCCGTCGTCATCTACGCCGTGGGCCTCGGCCTGCAGATCTGGATCTGGGCGTGGTGGAACGACCGCAAGAAGAAGGCCGAGGCCGCCGCCGCCGTCGTGCCCACCTCCACCTACGGACGACCCCTCGTCCGCAAGGGGTAGCCTGAACCGTGGCCAAGACCGACGCGAACCCCCCGCTCCCCGAGTTCCGCGGCGACTACGTCCTGCAGGAGGTCGACCCCTCCTGGCTGGCCGCCGCCGTCAAGCCGAAGCAGTTCATCCACATCGACCAGTCCGAGTGCATCATGTGCGAGGGCTGCGTGGACATCTGCCCGTGGAAGTGCATCCACATGGTGTCGCCCACGGCCATCGAGTCCGCGATGGGCACCGAGCAGCCCGGCCTCGACCCGAGCGACCACGTGATCTTCACGATCGACGACGACGTCTGCACGCGCTGCGCCCTGTGCGTCGACCGCTGCCCGACCGGCGTCATCATCCTCGGCAAGCTCGGCACGCCGAGCGCCGCCGGCGACCCCCACCAGCGCACCCCCAGCCACGGCTACGGCTACGGCATGCGGTTGGGCTGAGAGAGACCCTGAGGAGACCCCCTCGTGGCCAGCACCACCGAAGACAAGCCATCGCTCGGCGAGCGGCTCCAGAAGTCGCTGCAGGACCTGCCCGACACCGTGCAGTCGTCGCAGGCGTGGAACTCGATCTTCCGGCCCGGCTCCATCTTCCGGAAGGGCTACACCGACAGCCCCCGGAACCGCTCGTACGTGGTCATGAACTCGGTGCTGTACCACCTGCACCCGGTGAAGGTGAAGCGCCACGCCGTCAAGGTCAGCTACACGCTGTGCCTCGGCGGGCTGTCGTTCTTCCTCTTCATCCTGCTGACGGTCACCGGCATCTTCTTGATGTTCTTCTACCGCCCCACCGCCGCCCAGGCGTGGGACGACATCTACAACCTGCAGACGGGCGTGACCTTCGGCCTGCTCGTGCGGAACATGCACCGGTGGGCGGCGCACCTCATGGTGCTCTCGGTGTTCCTGCACATGGCCCGCGTCTTCTACCACGGGGGCTACAAGCCGCCCCGCGAGTTCAACTGGGTCATCGGCGTGATCCTGCTCACGCTCACCCTGCTGCTCTCCTTCACCGGCTACCTGCTGCCCTGGGACCAGCTGGCCCTGTGGGCCGTGGCCGTGGGCACCCAGATGATGGGCTACACGCCGGTGTTCGGTGAGCAGGTCCGCTTCGTGCTCCTCGGCGGCGCCGAGATCAGCTCGGAGACCCTGATCCGCTGGTACGTGCTGCACGTCCTGATGCTCCCGTTCGTGATCGTCATCTTCATGGCGATCCACTTCTGGCGGGTGCGCAAGGACGGCGGCATCTCGGGCCCGCTGTAGGCCGACGGCGACGACGAGGAACGATCGATGACCGAGATCCCAGAGCACCTCCGCAAGCGGGCCGAAGAGGCCCGCAAGAAGGCCGAGGCCTCCTCCGGCGGCGGCGACGCCGCCCCGCAGGAGCAGACGGCCGCCCAGTCCGAGGCCGAGTCCCGCATCCCCGCCCACCTGCTCGAGCGCTCCAAGGCCGCCAAGGCCAAGGCCGCCGGCGGTGGTGGCGGCGACGCCGCGGGCGGCGGTGCCGCCTCGGCCGGCGGTGGCGGCGGCACGGCCGTGGCCACGGCCCCGGCTGCTGCGGCGGCGGTCGCCGACGGCGGCCCCGTGCCCACCGGGCCCGGCGGTCACACCCAGCGCCTGCTCACCGTGGTCAAGGCCGGCTCCATCCAGGACGTCCGGGCCACGCCGCTCGACAAGGTGCACACCTGGCCGCACCTGCTCGTCGTCGAGTTCGTGGCCGCCCTCGCCTGCACGGCGTTCCTGCTGTTCTTCTCCATCTTCGTGAACGCGCCGCTGCTCGAGCTGGCCAACTTCAACGAGACGCCGAACCCGTCGAAGGCGCCGTGGTACTTCCTCGGCCTCCAGGAGCTGCTGACCATGTTCCACCCGATGGTCGCCGGCGTGACCATCCCGGGCATGGGCCTGTTCGCGCTGATCCTGGCGCCGTACACCGACCGGAACCCGTCGAACAAGCCCAACGACCGCAAGTTCGTGATCTCGCTGATGACCATCCACCTGATGTTCTGGGCGGTGCTCGTCATCATCGGGTCGTTCTTCCGAGGCCCGGGCTTCAACTTCGTGTTCCCCTGGAACGCCGGCCTGTTCTTCGAGCTGTAGGACGAAGGGACGAGAGAGGCACCCATGGACACCACCACCATCGCCATCATCGCCGTCGTCGGCCTGGTCGTCCTCGCCGGCGTGGTCCTGCTCGCCGCAGCGCGGCGCACCCAGACCCAGAAGGCCATCGGCGTGCTCTCGCGGGAGACCCGCAAGCGCGACGCCGGCGCCCACGTGAGCGAGCGCACCGAGGGCCGGCCCACCGCGTCGGGCCGCGAGCTGGAGCTCGCCGCCAAGCTCGAGCGCCGCAGCGCCGGCAAGGAGCTGGTCACCGCCGGCTCCAGCGCCCCCACCGCCTGGGTGCCCCCGGACCCCGACACCATCGGCGCCACCCGCCGCCAGTTCCTCAACCGGGGCATCACCGGCTTCTTCGTCGTCGGCCTCTCCGGCTTCGGCGCCGCCGTCGTCGCCTTCCTGTGGCCCAAGGTGTCCGGTGGCTTCGGTTCGGTCATCGACGTCGGCAACATCAGCGACATCGTCTCCGACATCCGCGACAACAACGGCTTCGCGTACTACCCCGAAGGGCGGATGTGGATCACCGAGTACCCCTCCGGCGCCCTCGAGAAGGCTCGCGCCGTGTACTCGCCGTCCGAGCTGGCCGGCATGGAGGCGGGCGTCGTCGCCCTCTACCAGAAGTGCCCGCACCTCGGCTGCCGCGTGCCCGAGTGCGTGACGTCGCAGTGGTTCGAGTGCCCCTGCCACGGCAGCCAGTACAACCAGGTCGGCGAGAAGAAGGGCGGCCCCGCCCCCCGCGGCCTCGACCGCTTCGCCATGTCCGTGTCGGGCAACCGCCTGTCGGTCGACACCGGCACGATCATCCAGGGCCCGCCGATCGGCACCAACACCACCGGCCAGGAGGCCGAGGGCCCCAACTGCATCGGCGCCGCGAGCCACTGAGAAGAGCGACCACCGCACCCCATGCCTGAACTGACCCCCGCCCTCTTCGCCGCGAGCACCGTGCAGGTGATCGGCATCGTCATCGCCATCCTGGCGGTGCTCACCGTGGTCGTCTACGCGGCGTTCAACGTCCGCGCCGGCCGCCAGGAGGTGGGCTCCGAGCTCGAGCTCGCCGCCAACCTCAAGCCCTACTACGACGACGACGAGCTCGAGACCAAGAAGCTCGACCGGGCCCTCACCGCCGGCCTCGCCGGCCTGGTGCTGGTCGGCGTCGGCCTGCCCGCCTACTGGCTCGCCGAGCCCGGCCGTCAAGAAGGCGCCGTCGAGCAGTTCGAGTCGGTCTTCGTGTCCCGGGGCGAGGAGCTCTACACCGAGGGCGCCCAGTGCAACGCCTGCCACGGCCCCGAGGGCGTCGGCGGCGTCGCCTCCCACACCATCCTCGACGAGGACAACGAGTTCGTGGCCCAGGTCAACTGGCTGGCCCCCGCGCTCGACAACGTCCTGCTGCGCTACGACGAGGAGGAGGTGTACTACGTCCTCGAGTACGGCCGACCCTTCTCGCCCATGCCCGCGTGGGGCGCCGGCGGCGGCGGCCCGCTCACCGAGCAGCAGCTCGAGAACATCATCGCCTACCTGCGGTCGATCCAGATCTCCCACGAGGAGTCGGTCGAGCAGGTCGAGAACGAGCTGCGGACCGTGCTCGAGCTCGGCGAGGACGAGGACATCGACTACACCGACCTCGCCGTCGGTGAGGCGCTGTTCAACCTCGGTCAGGAGACCGCCTTCTCCGGTGGCGCCTACGCGTGCGGCCGCTGCCACACCCGGGGCTGGTCCATCGACGCCGACAGCGCGGCGCCGGCCGACGCCGACCTCGACCTGTACGTCGACTACCCCGACGGATCCGGCGCCTTCGGCCCCCGGATCCAGGGTGTCGTGCCCCGCCAGTTCGCCACCATCGACGCCCTCGCCGAGTTCCTCGTCGTCGGCGCCGAGCGCGGCGTGCCCTACGGCCTGAACGGCCTCTCGGGCGACGGCCAGATGCCCGGCTTCGCCGACAACCCGAACACCGAGGATCCCGAGGACGGCATGCTCACCGTCGACATGGTGCAGGCCATCGCCCGCTACGTGGAGTCCCTCGAGGGGGAGCAGTGATGCAGACCGTCAACCTCCTCGCCGGGATCGCGTGGGATCCCACCATCCGCGGCCTGCTCTCCGTCGGCGTCGGCGTGGTCGTGCTGATGGGTTCGGTGTACCTGCTGCTCGCCACCAACACGGGCAACCGGCTCGGCTTCCTCCTCGCCCTCACCGGCTTCTTCGGCTGGATGTCGATCATGGGCCTGGTCTGGTGGATCTTCGGCATCGGCATGCAGGGCGAGGCGCCGTCGTGGGAGGTCATCGAGTACAACGCCGGCGACGTCGACCAGGCGATCACCGACGAGGTCCGCGAGCTCGAGCTGGAGGCGCTGCCCCAGGACGACGGCCGGGTCGACTTCGAGGCCATCTCGACCCTCGGCGAGGAGGACCCGCAGGCCCTCGAGGAGCTCAACGAGCAGTTCGCCGACGCCAGCGGCGGCTGGCAGTACCTGCCCGCCTCCGACCCCGCCCGCGGCGAGACCGAGGCCACGGTCAGCGACAACCTGCCCGAGTGCACGACGTGCAACTTCGGCATCGACGACGTCGGCGACTACGTCGTGCTCGGCGCCTTCGAGGTCGGTGGCAAGGCCGGCCTGCCGCCGGACCCCAGCCGCTGGGACCGCATCCGCACCCAGGTCGTCTCGGCCCTCACCATCAAGAACCCCGAGCGCTACGCCGTGGTCCAGGTGCAGCGGGTCATCCCCCAGGAGGCCGAGCCCGGCCAGGCGCCGCCCACCCCGGAGGCCGACCCCGAGCAGCCGGTGATCTCCGTGGTCATGCTGCGCGACATCGGTGACCTGCGGTTCCCGTCGGCCATGATCACCATCGGCTCGACGCTGATCTTCGGCCTGCTGTGCTGGGTCCTGCACCAGCGCGAGCGCATCCTCGAGGACAACCTCGCCCACGCCGAGGCCGTCGGCGCCGGGAGCCCCGCCTGACATGCTCGGCCAGTACCTGCCGCTCGTCGTCTTGATGGTGCTGGCCACGGTGTTCGTGGCCGGCAGCCTGGTGACGTCGCGGCTGCTGGCCCCCAACCGCAAGACCGTGGCGAAGCTGGCGCCCTACGAGTCCGGCATCGTCCCGAACCAGGAGCCGCCCGAGCGGTTCCCGGTGAAGTTCTTCCTGGTGGCGATGTCGTTCGTCGTGTTCGACATCGAGATCATCTTCCTGTTCCCGTGGGCGACGATCTACCGCCAGCTCGGGGCGTTCGGTCTGTTCGCCCTGCTGCTGTTCACGCTGCCGATCCTGATCTCGCTCGCCTACGAGTTCAGCCGGGGCGCCCTCGACTGGGGTCCGGTGAAGCGGGAGGGGCCGGCGGCGCCCGAGGGCATGCTGTCCTCCGAGCGCACGTCTGCGTCCACCGTCCGTCGGGTCGGCCTCGAGGGCCGCCTCGCCGGTCGTCCCGACGCCGCCTGACCGACGCACCGAAGGAGGGAGCGCCCATGGCTTGGCAGCTCGACCAGGGCCTCGAGGGGCTCGAGCACAACGTCATCACCGCCCGGGTCGAGGACCTCGTGCAGTGGGCGCGCAAGTCCAGCCTCTGGCCGGCCACCTTCGGCCTCGCCTGCTGCGCCATCGAGATGATGGCCGCCGGCGGCGCCCACTACGACCTGTCCCGGTTCGGCATGGAGGTCTTCCGCGCGTCGCCGCGCCAGGCCGACCTCATGATCGTCGCCGGTCGGGTCAGCCAGAAGATGGCCCCCGTGCTGCGCCACGTCTACGACCAGATGATGGAGCCCAAGTGGGTGCTGTCGATGGGCGTGTGCGCCAGCTCCGGCGGGATGTTCAACAACTACGCGATCGTGCAGGGCGTCGACCAGATCGTGCCCGTCGACGCCTACGCCCCCGGCTGCCCGCCCGGCCCGGAGACGCTCATCCACGCCATCAACACCATCCACGAGAAGATCCAGAGCGGCGAGCTGCTGCGCCGCCGCCAGGAGACCGGTGGCGGCGCCGCCGTGCAGCTGCCCCAGCGCGACGGCCAGACGGCCGCCGACCAGCCGGTGACGCTGGAGGCTCGGTCGTGAGCGACGCCACCCCGGAGATGGAGGCGGCCGAGGGCGTCGTCGAGCCCACCAGCCCCGAGCCCGAGCAGCGCTACGGGGCCTCGGTCACCTTCTCCCGCGGCCAGGTCGTGCTCCACGCCGACCGCGCCGAGCTGGTCGACCTCGTGCGCCGGCTGCGCGACGACGAGGAGTTCAACGTCTGCATCGACGTGACCGCCGTCGACTACCTCACGTACCAGGCGCCCCGCGACGTGCCCGACGGCATCACGCCCGAGCGCTTCGAGCTCGTGGTCGGCCTCGTCAGCCACGCCAAGCGCGAGCGGCTGCGCATCCGCGTCCAGGTGCCCGAGGACGACGCCGTCGTGCCGTCGCTGTTCGAGGTCCACCCGGGCACCGAGGCGTTCGAGCGCGAGGTCTACGACATGTTCGGCATCCGCTTCGACGGCCACCCCGACCTCACCCGGATCCTCATGCCCGAGGACTGGGAGGGCCACCCGCTGCGGAAGGACTACGGCGTCGGGCGCATCCCGGTGCAGTTCAAGGGCGTGGTGAACGAGCGATGAGCACCCGGAGGAGGCACCACCACGCCTCGCAGAGGCACGGCGTGGTGAACGAGCGATGAGCACCCGATCCGTGGAAGATCCGTCCTTCACCAGCGAGGGCGCGCAGGAGATGGTGCCCCGCGGCGCCGCCGGCGCCAAGGAGCTGCTGCGCGAGCTGGGCGCCACGCTGCGCATGTCCGAGGCCGAGGCGGCCGCCCTGCGCGACGAGGACGCCCCCGAGGACCAGACGATGATCCTCAACATGGGTCCGCAGCACCCGTCGACCCACGGCGTGCTGCGCCTCATGCTCGAGCTCGACGGCGAGAACGTGCTGCGCACCAAGCCGATCATCGGGTACCTCCACACCGGCATGGAGAAGACGGGCGAGGACCTGACGTACCTGCAGGGCCCGACGAACGTCACCCGCATGGACTACGCCTCGCCGTTCCTCAACGAGCTGGTGTTCGCGCTGGCCACCGAGAAGCTGCTCGGCATCGACGCCGACATCCCGCCGCGGGCCACCTGGATCCGCATGCTGCTCAGCGAGCTGAACCGGATGAGCTCGCACCTGCTGTTCATGGCCACCAACGGCATGGACGTCGGCGCGGTCGGGATGATGATCTACGGCTGGCGCGAGCGCGAGGAGATGCTCCGCCTCTTCGAGAAGTTCACCGGGCTGCGGATGAACCACAACTTCATCCGCCCCGGCGGCGTCGCCGCCGACCTGCCCGACGGCTGGCGCGACGACGTGCTGCGCCTGCTCGACTACCTGCCCCCGCAGCTCGACGAGTTCGACACCCTCCTCACCGGCCAGCCCATCTACCGCGAGCGGCTCCAGGGCGTCGGCGTCATCACGCCCGAGGAGGCCATCGCCCTCGGCGCCACCGGTCCGGTGCTGCGCTCCACCGGCGTCGCCCGCGACCTGCGCAAGGACGAGCCGTACCTGCGCTACGAGGACGTGGAGTTCGACGTGCTCGTCGGCTCCTACGGCGACAGCTTCGACCGCTACGCGATCCGCCTCGGCGAGATCCGCGAGTCGATGCGCATCGTCCGCCAGGTCCTCGACCAGATGCCCTCGGGCGACTACCGGATCCAGGACAAGAAGGTCACCCCGCCGCCGCGGGCCCGCATCGACGAGTCGATGGAGGCCCTCATCCACCACTTCAAGATCTTCACCGAGGGCTTCAAGGTGCCCCCGGGCGAGGTCTACGTGGCGGTCGAGAGCCCGCGGGGCGAGCTGGGCTGCTACCTCGTCTCCGACGGCACGTCGAAGCCGTACCGCATGCACATCTCCGGGCCGAGCTTCCGGAACCTGCAGACCCTCCCGCACATGATGCGCGGCGGGCTCATCGCCGACGCCGTCGTCAACATCTCCTCCGTCGACCCGATCATGGGCGAGGTCGACCGGTAGCGATCCGGAGAATTCGGGCGGACGGCGCGCGCCGCCCTGCCTAGGGTCTCGCCCCGGGCGGCCGATCGGGGAGGACGAGGATGTCGCAGGCAGTCGGGCGCGTCCGCCATCCGGCGAGCGCGAACCTGCGGCGCGTCGCGCCCTACTTCGCCCCGCACCGGCGCCGGATGTGGTTCATCGGGCTGTCGGCCGTCGTGTCCATCGGCGCCGGGCTGGCCACGCCGCTCATCGCCAAGGCGGTGATCGACGGGCCGATCGCCCGCGGCGACAAGGCCGGCATCGTGCCCTGGGTGCTGCTGGCGGTCGCGCTCGGCGCCATCGAGACCGGGCTCGCGCACCTGCGCCGCAAGGAGCTCGCCGTCGCCGCCATGGACGTCGAGACGAAGCTGCGCGACGACCTGTACCGGCACCTGCAGCGGCTGCACGTCGGGTTCCACGACCGGTGGCAGTCGGGACAGCTGCTGTCCCGGGCCACCACCGACATCGCCACCATCCGGCGCTTCACCGCCTTCGGGGCCATTTTCCTGCTGATCATCAGCCTCGAGGTGCTGGTGATCTTCGTGCTGCTGCTCACCCTCCACTGGCCCCTCGCCCTGGTCGCCGGCGCGTTCGCCGTCCCGGTGCTCGTGCTGTGCACCCGCTTCGAGCGCCAGTACACCCGGGTCGTCCGCCGCATCCAGGACGAGACCGGCGACATGACCACCGAGATCGAGGAGTCGGCCAAGGGCATCGGGGTCATCAAGGCCTTCGGTCGCGGCCGCTACGCGTTCGACCGCTACGACACCCACGTCCGCCGCCTCCACGCCAGCCAGATGGAGCGCATCGGGCTGCACACCAAGTTCGTGTGGCTCCTCGGTGTGGTGCCCAACCTCATCCTGGTCGCCACGCTGCTGGCCGGCGTGCTCGCCGTCGGTGCCGGCGACCTCACCCTCGGCGGCCTGTTCGCCTTCGTGTCCTACGTGCTCATCCTCGTGTTCCCGCTCGAGGCGCTCGGCTGGATCCTCGCCATGGCCCAGGAGGCGATGACCGCCGCCGACCGGGTCTACGAGGTCCTCGACACCGAGCCGGCGATCGCCGATCGTTCCGCCGTCGACCTGCGGCGCACGTCGGGCCCGGTGCGCGGCCACGTGCGCTTCGAGCGGGCCGGGTTCGCCTACGACGGCGGCCGGTCCGTGCTCCACGACGTCGACCTGGAGATCGAGCCCGGCGAGACCCTCGCCCTCGTCGGGCCCACCGGGTCGGGGAAGACCACGCTCGCCGCGCTGCTGCCCCGGCTGCACGACGCCACCGCCGGCCGGGTCACCGTCGACGGCCACGACGTGCGCGACCTGCGGCTGTCGAGCCTGCGCGCCCACATCGGCTTCGCCTTCGAGGACGCCACCCTGTTCTCGGCGAGCGTGCGGGAGAACCTGCGCATCGGCCACCCGGACGCCACCGACGACGACATCGAGGCCGCCCTCGACATCGCCCGGGCCGCCTTCGTGCACGACCTGCCCTGGGGGCTCGACACCCGCATCGGCGAGCAGGGCATGAACCTCTCCGGCGGGCAGCGCCAGCGCCTCGCCCTCGCCCGGGCCGTGATCGCCCGGCCTCGCATCCTCGTGCTCGACGACCCCCTCTCGGCGCTCGACGTCCACACCGAGGCCGAGGTCGAGGCCCGCCTGCGGCCGCTGCTCGCCGACCGCACGGCGCTGGTCGTGGTGCACCGGCCCTCCACCGTCGCCCTGGCCGACCGGGCCGCCCTGCTCATCGACGGCCGCATCGTGGCCACCGGCACCCACACCCAGCTGCTCGACCGCGAGCCCCGCTACCGCGAGATCCTCGCCCAGGCGGCCGACGAGGAGGAGGCGGTGGCGTGAGCGCCAGCGAGCGCCGCCGGGCGAGGGAGCGCCAGCGAGCCGGCCGGCCGGGGGTCCTGGGGGCGGAGCCTCCAGCGAAGGGTGGCGTGAGCGCGCCCGCCGAGGATCGGCCGGTGGACGAGTGGCGCGGCGTCGCCGCCGAGGACGTCGACGACGTCCCCGGCAACCTGGCCACGCTCCTGCGCTCGCGCAGCCGGCGGCTGCTCGGCTCGCTCGTCGCACCGCACCGCGGGGCGATGGCCTGGGCCACCGTGCTCATCGGCGTGAACATGGTCGCCCACCTGTCGGGGCCGTGGCTGGTCGGGCAGGCCATCGACGAGGGGATCCCGCCGCTGCTCGAGGGCGGCGACGGCTCGGTCCGCCCGCTCGTCACCGTCGTCCTCGCCTTCTTCGTGGCCACCGTCGTCGGCGCCGTCACCTTCAACGGGTTCCTGCTCGTCTCCGGCCGGATCGGCCAGGACGTGATCGTCGACATCCGCCGGCGGCTCGCCCGCCACTTCGGCGAGCTCAGCCTGTCGTTCCACCAGCGCTACACGTCGGGCCGGGTCATCTCCCGCCAGACCAGCGACGTCGAGGCCATCGCCGAGCTGCTCGGCCACGGCCTGCTCCAGCTGACGACCTCCACGCTGACCCTCGTCGGCATCAGCGTGATCCTGCTGGTCCAGGACGTGCAGCTCGCCCTCGTCTCGCTGTCCGTCGTGCCCGTGCTGTGGCTGCTGACCCGCTGGTTCCGCCACCACTCCGAGCGGGCCTACCGGGCCACCCGCGAGGCCATCGCCCTGGTCATCGTCCACTTCGTCGAGTCCCTCGGCGGCATCCAGGCGGTGCACTCGTTCCGCCGGGAGCGCCGCAACCAGGAGATCTTCGAGGAGATCGACGGCCGCTACCGCGACGCCAACGTGTGGTCGGCGCGGCTGGCCGCCGTCTACGGGCCGGGCGTGCAGTTCGCCGGTCGGGTGAGCGTGGCCGTGGTGCTGCTGTACGGCGGCATGCGGGTGGTCGACGGCGCCATCGAGCTCGGCGTGCTCGCCTCCTTCGTGCTCTACCTGCGTCGGTTCTTCGAGCCGATGCAGGAGCTGAGCCAGTTCTACAACCTGTTCCAGGCGGCCGCGGCGGCCACCGAGAAGCTGTCGGGCGTCCTCGACGAGGCGCCCACCGTCGTCGCGCCCGTCGACCCGATCCGGCTGCCCCACGCCGAGGGAGAGGTCGTCTTCGACGGCGTGCGCTTCGCCTACGCCGACCGCACGGTGCTGCACGACCTCGACCTGCGGATCCCCGCCGGCCAGACGGTGGCCGTGGTGGGCGAGACCGGCGCCGGCAAGTCGACCATCGCCCGCCTCGTCGCCCGCTTCTGGGACCCCAGTGAGGGCGAGATCCGCCTCGACGGCGTGCCGCTCACCCGCCTCGCCGAGGACGACCTGCGCCGGGCGGTGGCCATGGTGACCCAGGACGGCTTCCTGTTCAGCGGGTCGGTGGCCGACAACATCGCCTTCGGCCGCCCCGGCGCCAGCCGGGCCGAGATCGAGGGCGCCGCCCGGGCCATCGGCGCCGACGAGTTCATCCGCGCCCTGCCCCAGGGCTACGACACCGACATCCAGGCCAAGGGCGCCCGGCTCTCCGCCGGCCAGCGCCAGCTGCTCGCCTTCGCCCGGGCGTTCCTCGCCGACCCGGCGGTGCTCATCCTCGACGAGGCCACCAGCTCGCTCGACATCCCGAGCGAGCGCCTGGTGCAGCGGGCGCTGCGCACCCTGCTCGCCGACCGGACGGCGATCATCATCGCCCACCGCCTGACCACGGTCGAGATCGCCGACCGGGTGCTCGTGGTCGACGGCGGCCGGGTGGTCGAGGACGGCTCGCCGGACCAGCTGCGCGCCGGCGGCGGCGCCTACGGCGACCTCCACCGCGCCTGGCTCGACTCCCTCGTCTGACCCGCCCGGGCGACCGCTCCCCGGAGCGCGCCGATCGGCGCGCTCGTTCCACGGGGTGGAAGGAACGGACCGATCCTGGCGGGCGGGCGGGCGGCCTCCCTGCGCCGGAGCGCGCCGATCGGCGCGTTGGTTCCATGGGGTGGAACGAACGGACCGATCCTGGCGGGCGGGTCTCGCCGCGAGCGCGCCGATCGGCGCGTCGGACCCGACCGGTCAGCCGGCCGAGAGCAGGACGACGCCGGCGAGGGCCGCCGCCACGCCGGCCAGCTGCAGCGGGCGGAGCCGCTCGCCGTGGAGGCGCCAGGCCAGCACCGCCGTCACCGCCGGGTACAGCGAGGCGAGCACGGCCACCACGCTCACCAGGTCGCTCTGGCTGGCGACGGCGAACGTCCCGTTGGCGCCGACGTCGAAGGCGCCGATCACCGCCAGCACGGGCAGCTCTCGGCGGGGGACCGACACGGCGCCCGGCCCGCCCCGCACCAGCAGCAGGCCGCCGAGGAGCACGACGCTGGTCGCCCGCATCGCCAGCAGCACCAGCACCACCTCGGCGGTGCCGGCGGCCTCGCTGCCCTCGGCGAGCAGCACGAACACCACGCCGAAGCCGAGGGCGGCGCCGAGGGCGAGGACCAGCGGTCGGGTGCCGCCCCGCCCGGCGCCCCGCAGCTCCGGGCCCGAGGCGAGCACGACGCCCACGACGGCCACCACGATGCCGGCCGCCTGCACGCCGCTCGGCTCCTCGCCCGCGGCGAGCCCGGCGACGACCGGCACCACGACGCCGAGGGCGGCGATCGGCGCCACCACCCCCATCGTGCCGAGGGCGAGGGCCCGGTAGAAGGCGAGCAGCGCCGCCGGCCCCACCAGGCCGGCCACCACGCCCGTGCCGACCGCGTCGGCGGTGACCTCCGGCGCCAGCAGGAGCACGAGCGGGACGAGGCCGACCAGCGCGACCGCCTGGGACACGAGCACGACGCGCAGCGCCTCGAGGCGGCGCGACGCGGTGCCGCCGAGGAAGTCGGCCGTCCCCCACAGGAGGCTCGAGAGCAGGGCGAGGGCGGCGGACACGGGTGGCGCAGGCTACGGGCCGCCCGCCGCCTCAGCCGCCTCCGTCGGGGACCAGGGCGCCGTACCAGTCCCACCCGGCGGCGTCGGTGGGTGAGCGCCACCCCTCCACCTGCGCCTGGGCCCACACCGCCCACTCGACCAGCACCCGCTGCTGCTCCAGCCCCCAGCGCAGCGCGAGCGCGTTGACGGGCAGCCGGTCGGCGAACTCGTAGGGGGCGTAGCGGCTCTCGGCGATCATCACGTCGAGGACCTCGAGCCGGTCGCGGGCGTCGTTCTCGACCTGGCGCAGCGTCTCGCGCAGCTGGTCGATCGTCCCGCTGTCGGCGAAGAACACCTTCACCATCGCCTCGAACTCGACGGTGGGCGGGACCGCCGGCTCGCCGAGCCACGCCCGCAGCGC
>JBKHXT010000031.1:0-3890 GCA_046565885.1 Acidimicrobiia bacterium | reverse complement strand
CGAATCGTCGACGAATCGGTCCCCACGGCCCCCGTTAGCCTCCGCCCCGATGGCCACCGGCAGCGCCAAGACCGACTGGAACCCGCTGCTGCGCGACCAGTTCGAGGAGCCGTACTGGCGGGAGCTGCAGGCCTTCGTCCGCACCGAGCGGGAGCGCCACGAGGTGTACCCGCCCCACGACGAGGTGTTCGCCGCCCTCCA
Organism: Acidimicrobiia bacterium; assembly: GCA_046565885.1. Taxonomy (GTDB): domain Bacteria; phylum Actinomycetota; class Acidimicrobiia; order Acidimicrobiales; family Salinilacustritrichaceae; genus Salinilacustrithrix. The sequence goes on along the minus strand of JBKHXT010000031.1, from coordinate 3,689 downwards.
CCTCACGCCCCACTCGGCGGTGAAGGTCTTGATCCTCGGCCAGGACCCCTACCACGGTCCCGGCCAGGCGCACGGCCTGTGCTTCTCCGTGCGCGACGGCGTCGACATCCCGCCGTCGCTGGTCAACATCCACGCCGAGCTGGAGGCCGATCTCGGCTGCGCTCGACCCGGCCACGGGAACCTCGAGCACTGGGCCCGCCAGGGCGTGCTGCTGCTGAACACGACGCTCACCGTGCGGGCCCGCCAGGCGGCGTCGCACCAGCGCAAGGGCTGGGAGCGCTTCACCGACCGCGTGATCGAGGTCGTCAACGCCAAGCCGGAGCGGGTCGTCTTCGTGCTGTGGGGGTCGGCGGCCCGCCAGAAGAAGGCCTTCGTCGACACGAGCCGCCACGTGGTCATCGAGTCGCCGCACCCGTCACCGCTGTCGGCCCACAAGGGCTTCTTCGGCACCCGGCCGTTCTCGCGGGCCAACGCCGCCCTGGTCGAGGCCGGTCGGGAGCCCGTCGACTGGTGCATCCCGTGACCCTGTTCGCCGACGTGGTGGCGGCGGCGGGCGTCGCCGCGGCCACCACCAAGCGCACCGAGAAGCGCGACGCCCTCGCCGACCTGCTCGGCGGGCTCGACGCCGACGAGGTCGAGGCGGTCGTCGGCTTCCTGCTCGGCGAGGCCCGCCAGGGCCGCATCGGCATCGGCTGGGCGACGATCCGCGACCTCGACTGCCCGCCGGCCGCCGAGCCCTCGCTCACCGTGGGAGAGGTCGACGCCGCCATCGACGTCCTCGCCGCCACCACGGGGACGGGCTCGCAGGGCGAGCGGCGCCGCCAGCTCGTCGAGCTGTTCGGCCGGGCGACCGCCGCCGAGGCGGACCTGCTCGGCCGCCTGTTCGTCGGCGAGATCCGCACGGGGGCCCTGGCCGGCGTGCTCACCGACGCGGTCGCCACCGCATCCGGCATCCCGGCCGCTGCGGTGCGCCGGGCGGCGATGCTCGCCGGCGACCTCGGCGTCGTGGCCCGCACCGCCCTCGTGGACGGCGAGGCCGCCGTCGCCGACATCGGGCTCGAGCCCCTGCGGGCCGTGCAGCCCATGCTCGCCTCCACCAGCGAGTCGGTGGCCGCCGCCATCGCCGAGGTCGGCGAGGCCAGCGTCGAGTGGAAGCTGGACGGCGCCCGCATCCAGGTCCACCGCCGCGACGACGACGTCCGGATCTACACCCGCAACCTGAACGACGTCACGGCTCGCCTGCCCGAGGTCGTCCACGTCGCCCTGGGGCTCGACGCCTCCTCGTTCGTGCTCGACGGCGAGGTGCTGGGGTTCCTCGGCCCCGAGGATGCCCCGCAGGCGTTCCAGGACACGATGAGCCGCTTCGGGCGCTCGACCTCCCCGCACGAGAGCCAGCTCGTCCCGCACTTCTTCGACGTCCTGCACCTGGACGGCGTCGACCTCATCGACGAGCCGCTGCGCGAGCGGCGCCGCCGCCTGGCCGAGCTCGCCCAGCCGCACCTGATCCCGGGAACCACCACCGACGATTCCGACACCGCCCAGGCGGTGCTCGACGACGCGCTCGCCCACGGGCACGAGGGGGTGATGGTGAAGGCGGCCGACTCGCCCTACGAGGCCGGGCGGCGCGGGAAGAGCTGGCGCAAGGTCAAGCCGGTGCACACCCTCGACCTCGTCGTCCTCGGCGTCGAGTGGGGGAGCGGGCGCCGGAAGGGCTGGCTGTCGAACATCCACCTCGGCGCGCTCGATCCCGCCACCGGCGAGCCGGTGATGGTGGGCAAGACCTTCAAGGGGATGACCGACGAGCTGTTGCGCTGGCAGACCGAGCGCTTCCAGGAGCTGGAGACGCACCGCAGCGGCCACGTCGTGTGGGTGCGGCCCGAGCAGGTCGTCGAGATCGCGCTCGACGGCGCCCAGTCGTCCAGCCGGTACCCCGGCGGCGTGGCGCTGCGCTTCGCCCGGGTCGTCCGCTACCGCGACGACAAGTCGGCCGCCGAAGCCGACACGCTGGACGCCGTGCGCGCCCTGCTCCCCGGCTCCAAGGCCTGACCGTGTCCACCGCCGTCCTGTGGTTCCGGCGCGACCTGCGCCTGTCCGACAACCCGGCGCTCGTCGAGGCCGTGCGCGAGGCCGACGACGTCGTCGGTCTCTTCTGCCTCGACCCGGCGCTGCTCGGCCCGTCCGGGGCGCCCCGCCGGGCGCACCTGTTCGACTGCCTCCGGGCGTTCGATGCGTCGATGGACGGGAACCTCGTCGTGCGGGAGGGCGATCCCCGCCGGGTGGTGCCCGAGCTCGCCGTCGAGGTCGAGGCCGCCTCGGTGCACCTCGCCGAGGACTTCGGCCCGTACGGGCGCCGCCGTGACGACGACGTCGCCGCCCGCCTCGTCGAGGCCGGGATCGAGGTGGTCCGCACCGGGTCGCCCTACGCCGTCCGGCCGGGCACGATCCACAACAAGGCCGGCGACCGGTACAAGGTCTTCACGCCGTTCTCCCGGGCGTGGCACGACCACGGCTGGCCCGACCCGGTGCGCCGGCCGGCCGGCATCCCGTGGCGGTCGGCGCCCGGCGACGGCATCCCCGACGCCCCCGACCTCGGCGGCGTCGAGCTGCCCCGGGCCGGCGAGGACGCCGCCGGCCACCGGCTCGACCACTTCCTGCGGGCGAAGGTCGAGGGCTACGCCGACGACCGGGACCGGCCGGGCGAGGACGCCACGTCCCGCCTCTCGCCGGACCTGCGCTGGGGGACGCTGCACCCCCGACAGATCCTCGCCCGCCTCGGCGGCTCGGACGGCGAGCGGACCTTCGCCACCGAGCTGTGCTGGCGGGAGTTCTACGCCGACGTGCTGTTCCACGTGCCCGAGTCGGCGCGCGAGTCGATGGACCAGGCCGTCGGGGCGATGACGTGGGACCGGGGCGCCGGCGCCGACGAGCTGTTCGACGCCTGGGTGCAGGGCCGCACGGGCTTCCCCATCGTCGACGCCGGCATGCGCCAGCTGGTCGCCGAGGGCTGGATGCACAACCGGGTCCGGATGATCACGGCCAGCTTCCTCGTCAAGGACCTCCACCTCGACTGGCAGCGGGGCGCCCGCTGGTTCATGCAGCACCTCGTCGACGGCGACCTCGCCTCCAACCAGCACGGCTGGCAGTGGACGGCGGGCACCGGCACCGACGCCGCCCCGTTCTTCCGGGTCTTCAACCCCACGACCCAGGGCGAGCGCTTCGACCCGGACGGGGCCTACGTCCGCCGCTACGTGCCCGAGCTCGCACCCGTCCCCGCCAGGTGGATCCACCGCCCGCACGAGGCGCCCGACGGCCCGCCCGAGGGGTACCCGGCGCCGGTCGTCGACCACGCCGAGGAGCGCGAGGAGGCGCTACGGAGGTACCAGGCGACCCGGTAGGGAATGATCACCGCATGGCCGTGATCCCGCCGCAGGACCTGCTGTTCCTCCTCATGGAGGCCCGTGAGAAGCCCGCCCACGTGGGCGGGCTGGCGCTGTTCGAACCGCCGCCGGACGCGGACGAGCACTACCTGTACGAGCTGTACCGGTCCTGCGTCGAGTCCGACGCCCCCATCCGCTCGCTGTTCCGCAAGCGGGTGAACCGGCCCGGCCCCACCGGCCTCTCCTGGGTGCGGGACGACCAGTTCGACATCGAGTACCACGTCCGCCACTCCGCCCTGCCCGAGCCCGGGC
>JBKHXT010000030.1:0-3901 GCA_046565885.1 Acidimicrobiia bacterium | reverse complement strand
AGCGCCTGACCAGCACCTTCGGTGTCCTTCGATGTATTCCGGCGCATGAGCAGGAGTTGACGGGTCGGCCACCGAACCCAGCGCAGGTGACTGCCACCCTCACCCGGCGGAACGGGCGGCCGGCGAGCGCGGAGCCGACGTCGCGGCGCGTCGAGCGTCGCATCGGGCTGCCCTCGGGACGGGCCGTCGTCGGCGGGCTCCTCATGGCGCTGGCCGCCGTCGGCACGTTCCTCGCCTACGCCGACGCCACCGCCGACGACCGCATCGAGGTGCTCGTGGCCGCCCGGCCCCTCGCGCCGGGCGAGACCATCACCGGCGCCGACGTCGAGCTGGTGCCGGTGGAGCTGCCGTCCGAGGTGCGGGGCCTGTTCGGCGCCGTCGACGCCGCCGTCGGGCGCCAGGTCGTGGCGCCGGTGGGCCGCGGCGAGTTCCTGCTCGCCTCGGCGACGGTGGTGCCGGTGGAGGGCGAGGAGGTCCTCGAGGTGGCGCTCAGCGTCCCGTCGAGCCGGGCCGTGGGTCGGCTCCGGCCGGGCGAGCGCGTCGACGTGTTCTCCACCTGGGGCAGCGACGTCACCGAGCTCGTGGCCGTCGACGCCCGGGTGCTCGAGGTCAGCGGGTCGTCGTCCGGCGGGCTCGGCGGCAGCGAGTCGGTCACCGTGCGCCTGGCCGTGGCCGACTTCGACCAGGTCGAGGCGCTCGTCCACGCCCAGGCCGCCGGCGACATCACCATGGTCCGGGCCACCATCGGCTCCGAGGTCGAGCAGCTCGGGCGCCAGTACCGCCCCCGCACCGCCGCCGTCGAGCGCGGCGCGGGCGAGGACGACGCCTGATGGGCACCGAGCGCTACGTCGCCCTCGGCCTCGCCCGCGCGCGCACGACGTGGTTCTCGGAGGTGTCGCGCTGGGCGACCTCGGGGTCGCTCGCGATGGACTTCGTGAAGACGGTGTCGGCCGACGAGGTGCGCGCCCGGCTCGGTTCGGGGCGGCCGTTCTCGGCGCTGCTGCTCGACGGCGGGCTCCCCGGCATCGACCGCGACCTGCTCGAGCTCGCCCGCGAGCACGGCTGCGCGCCCATCGTCGTCGTCGACGGCCCGTCCCGCGACTGGCGGGCGATCGGCGCCGCCGACACGCTGCCGGCGGGCTTCGGCCGCACGGAGCTCGAGGCCGTGCTCGCCGAGCACGCCACGCCCATCGGCCGGGTCGACGACCTGCCCGGCTCGGTCGAGGTGCCCGACGAGCACGACGGGTTCCGCTCCCGGGTCGTGGCGGTGACCGGAGCGGGCGGCACCGGCCGCTCGGTCGTCGCCATGGCCGTCGCCCAGGGCATGGCCACCGATCCGGCCCACGCCGACACCGTGGTGCTCGCCGACCTGGCCCTCCACGCCGACCTCGCCATGCTGCACGACGCCCGCGACGTGATCCCCGGCGTCCTCGAGCTGGTGGAGGCGCACCGCAGCGGGATGCCGGCGCCCGAGGAGGTGCGCAACCTCACCTTCGACGTCGTCGATCGGCGCTACCGGCTGCTCCTGGGCCTGCGCCGCCACCGCGACTGGACGGCGCTGCGGCCCCGGGCGCTGCGCAGCGCGCTCGACGGGCTCTGCCGCAGCTTCACGCTCGTGGTCGCCGACGTCGACGACGACCTCGAGGGCGAGGCGGCCACCGGATCCGCCGACGTCGAGGACCGCAACCTGCTGGCCCGCACCACGGTCGACCTGGCCGACGTCGTCGTCGTGGTCGGCGCACCGGGCCCGAAGGGCAGCCACTCGCTGCTGCGGGTCGTGCGCGACTGCCTGGCCGCCGGCGTGCGGGCCGAGCGGATCGTGCCGGTCGTGAACCGGGCGCCCCGGGGCCGGTCGGCGCGGACGGAGCTGTCGCGCACGCTCACCGACCTCCTCGCCGCATCCAACCCCGGCCTGCCGCTGCTGAGCCCGGTGTTCCTTCCCGAGCGGCGCGGCCTCGACGAGGTGCTCCGCGACGGCGTGGCCCTCCCCGACGCGCTGGTCGACCCGGTCACCGGCGCCGTCCGGTCGCGGCTCGAGGCGGTCCCCGAGCGGCGGCGCCCGGCGGCGGCGCCGGAGCCCGTGCTGGTCGACGCCGGTTCGCTCGGCGCGTGGGACGAGGAGGTCGCCGGGTGAGCGGCCCCGACGCCACCCCGCTCGAGCTCATCGAGCGCGCCGTGCTCGAGCAGGCAAAGGGCATCCGCCTCGACCTCGACGACGAGGGCGCCAAGGCCCGCCTGCGCGAGCTGATCGAGGACGCCGTCGCCCGCTGGTCGGCCGACCACCGGCGCGGCCTGCGCCCGCACGACCTCGCCGATCCCGACCTCGTCGTCGAGCGGGCCTACCGCAACCTCGTCGGCTACGGCCCGCTCGAGGCGCTGCTCGAAGACGACGACGTGTGGGAGGTGATGATCAACGCCCCCGACGCCATCTTCGTGAAGCGGCACCGGGGGCCCTCCGGCTACCACGACGAGGTCTTCCACGACGACGAGCACGTCATCCGGACCCTCACCAAGATCCTCGACGACGCCTCGGGTGCCCATCGCAAGCTCGACCCCACCGAGGGGCTGCAGGACGCCCAGCTCGACGACGGCGCCCGGCTCCACATCGTCCACGGCGACGTCGCCCGGGGCGGTCACGTGATGGTGAACATCCGCAAGTTCACCGGCGTCGCCTTCCGGGAGCTCGAGCAGCTCGTCGAGCGCGACATGCTCAGCGTCCAGGCAGCCGAGTTCCTGCGGGCGTGCGCCCGGGCCAAGCTCACCGTCGTCTTCGCCGGCGCCCCCGGCTCGGGCAAGACGACGCTGCTGTCGTGCACCGCCGCCGAGCTCGACCCGTCGCTGCGGGTGGTCGTGGCCGAGGAGGTGTTCGAGGCCGACATCCCGGTGCCGAACGTCTGTTAGCGTCTCAGCCATGACCAATGCAGCGGCGTACGTTCGAATCTCGCAAGACCGGGAGGGCGAAGGACTCGGCGTCGCCCGCCAGCAGCAGGACTGCATGTCCTTCATCAGCAAGCACGGCTGGGAGCTGACCGAGGTCTACGTCGACAACGACGTGTCAGCGTTCTCCGGGCGGTGCAGGCCGGGCTACGAACGGCTCATGGCCGACATCCGTGCGGGCACTGTCGACGCCGTGGTGGCGTGGCACCCCGACCGCCTCCACCGCTCCCCTCGCGAGCTGGAGGACTTCATAGAGACGATCGAGCGGACGAGGACGACGGTCGCGACAGTGACGGCCGGCGACTACGACCTCAGCACTCCCGACGGCCGGCTCATGGCCCGTATCGTCGGGTCGGTGGCGCGCAAGGAGTCCGAGGACAAATCCCGACGGCTTCGCCGCAAGCACCAGGAGCTCGCGGAGCGAGGGAAGCTGTCCGGAGGCGGGCGACGCCCCTTCGGCTTCGAGGCCGACCGGGTGACGCTCCGGGACGACGAGGCCGACCTCATCCGGGATGCAGCGCAGCGCGTGCTGGCCGGCGAGTCGCTCATGTCGGTCATCAACGACTGGAATGAGCGGGGTGTCGCCACAGTGACCGGTGCGCACTGGTCGACGACGACGCTCAAGCGCCTGCTTCGGTCGGGGCGGATCTCCGGACAGCGCGAGCACAACGGCCGGATCGTGGCCGAGGCGCAGTGGCCGGCGATCATCACGCCCGAGCAGACGCAGGCGCTGCGGGCGATCCTCGACGATCGCTCCCGCGACCGCTCGACCCGCGAGCCGCGCAGCTACCTGCTGTCCGGCTTCGTGTGGTGTGGGCGCTGCAGGACGCGGATGACGACGAGGCCGACCGGGCGAGGTGTCCCCCGCTACATCTGCGCCAAGTCGCGCGGCGGCTGCGGCCGCTGCGGCATCGCCGCCGAGGGGCTGGAGTCCCACATCTCGGACGAGATCCTCAAGGCGTTC
>JBKHXT010000029.1:0-4682 GCA_046565885.1 Acidimicrobiia bacterium | reverse complement strand
ACCATGCGCACCACGCCCTCGAAGCCGGTGAGGACGTAGTAGTCGACCGGCAGCCCGGACACCCGCCGGACGGTCTCGGCCAGCAGGTCGGGGCCGCCGAGGGTGAGCGCCGAGTTGATGCGGCCCCGGCCGTGCCCGGGGATCTCCACCCACGAGTCGCGCGGGAAGCCGAGGATCGTGCCCTCGCGCGAGCGCGGGTTGACGGCGAGGAGGTGCACCGAGTCGGCCCGGGCGCGGCGCAGGTCCTCGCCGGGCCGGGCGTCGGAGCCGGCGACGAGGACGAAGACCAGGTGGTCGGGCACGTCGTGCGCGCTGGTGAACCGGATCGCCGGGCGCCACGGTTGCCCGTCGGGCGCGGCGAGCCCGGCGACCGACGCCGGCTCGGGACGGGGGCCGAGCGGTGCCGCCAGGTCGTCGGAGGCGCCGACGGCCTCCCCGGCCGGCGGCGGCGCACCGGCGTCCGCAGGCGGCGGGACGAGCGTCGGCCCCGGCGCGGCGACGCGCTGGTCCGCCGGCGGGGCGCCCACGATCACGCTCGGCGAGGCGCGCAGCACCGAGGCGGCGAGCCCGGCGGCGAGGACCGCCACGATGACGACCGCCAGGCCCGTCGCCCGGCGGCGCTCGCCCGGGGTCACGTGCGGCTCAGGCGCGCACGGGCCGGGCCGCGGGCACGGGCGGGCCCGAGCGGTTCGGGTCGGCGGCCTCACCCAGCGCCGGGCGCACCACGTGCTCGCCCCGGGCCACGGTGTAGCCGCGGTGGAAGCGCTCCTCGGTGGACGGCTCCAGGACTGTGTCGACGAAGTACCAGTCCGACTGCACGCGCTCGGCGGTGACGTCGAGGACGTTGTAGCCGTGGCTGACGATCTCGGCCATGCGGATGTGGGGGTTGCCGGCGATGATCGCCGCCTCCATCGAGGCGACGAGCTGGAGGAACGCCGGGTCGGCCGGGCCGCCGAAGGGCTCGGACGCCTGGTACGCGATCACGTCGAAGTTCTGCGACGTGATCGACGGCGTCACGAACTCCACGCCGACGTTGCGCACCAGCGGGTTGACCCCGGTCGGGTCGTACACCGCCGGGTCGTAGGGGTCCTTGGTGAGGTCGGCCGCCCAAGACGTGTGGATGTCGCCGGTGAGCACGACGACGTCCTCGATGCCGTGGTCGAGGACGTGGTCGAACAACCGGTCGCGCTCGGCGGTGTAGCCGTCCCAGGCGTCGCTGTTGAACGCGTTGCCGCCCTCGCGCAGTCCGGCGGCGGTCAGGCTGGGGCCGTCGGCGCCGCCCATCTGGGCGAGGAGGTCGAGCCGGGGCAGGCCGCCGGCGTTGAACTGCATGACCATCACCTGCTGGGCCAGCACCTTCCACGCCGCCTGCGAGGTCGAGAGCGCGTCGTAGACGAAGCGCCGCTGGGCCTCGGAGATGAGGCTGCGCTGCGGATCGTTCGTGGCCGGCTTGTCGAGCGTGGCCGGCACCGGCACGCCCGGGACCTCGGTGGAGGGCACCTGCTCGTCGCGCCCGTCGATGCGGGTGTCCATGACGATCAGGTCCACCAGGTCGCCGTAGGGCAGGGTCCGGTAGATCTTCAGCGGGTCGCCGGTGGGCAACCGCTTCGGGAGCCACTCCTGGCAGGCCTGCGAGAACGCCTGCTTGCGGTCCGCCCACGAGCCCTCGGTGTCGGGCTGGTGGTTCGACGCCCCGTCGCGCCACGAGTCGTTCGTCGACTCGTGGTCGTCCCAGGTGTGGACCATGGGGAACAGCTGGTGGACCCGCATGAGCTCGGGGTCGGTCCGGTACGACGCGTACCGCAGCCGGTAGTCGCCGAGCGCCACCATCTCGCCGGCCGGTTCGTGGAACCGCGGGCTGCCGTCGGGGTTCCGCAGGGGCTCGCCCTTGCCGGAGACGTACTTGCCGTTGGCGTACTCGTACACGTAGTCGCCGACGTGGACGACCAGGTCGAGGTCGTTGCGCTCCGCCATCCGGCCGTAGGCGTTGAAGAAGCCGGCCTCGTAGTTCGAGCAGGAGGCCACCGCGATGCGGAGCCGGTCGACGGGCTGGCCGGACGCCGGCGCCGTCTTGGTGCGACCGACGATCGAGCGGGCGCCACCGAGCGACGGTGCCTCGAACTCGTAGTAGTAGTACGTGAACGGCTCGAGGCCGGTGGCGTCGAAGGTCACCGTGAAGTCGTGCTCGGGCTTGGCCACGAGGCTCACCGGACGGGCGGTGCGCAGGGCCTCGATGGTCTTCGCGACCCGCAGCTTCAGCGGGACGGCGTCCTTGCCCGCCGGCGGGGTCACCCGGGTCCAGAGCAGCACGGCCGAGGGCGTCGGGTCGAACGACGCCACGCCGTGGAAGAACGGGGCGAGCGACGGGTCGTGGAGCTCGGAGGCCCGGGCCGGCGTCGCCGGCAGCAGGCGGACGAGCGGGGCGGCGGCGACGCCCACGCCGAGGGCGCCGGCACCGACCACGAAGCGGCGGCGGTCGACGGCGGTCACGGCCGGCCACCTCCCCGGCCCGGCGCCGGCACCTGCAGCGGGGGACGGAGCGGCCCCCGCCCGCCGGGCCCGCCGGGTCGTGCGGTGTTGAACGGACCGGAGATCTCGTAGGTGATGCCGTCGCTCGAGGGCTGCCCCGACGTGCCCCGCATCGACGACAGGTACAGCCGGGTGCCGCTCGGATCGAACGCCGGCCCGGCGATCTCGGAGCCGTCCTGGCCGACGATCCGCAGGAAGGGCGTGATCACGTGGTCGGGCGTGATGAGGACGAGCTCCATGTTCCCGCCGTCCTCGGCGACGAAGAGCTCGCCGGCGGCGTTGAACACGATGTTGTCGACGCCCGTGAGCGGCGGATCGGCGTGGTCGGCCGCCCGGTAGAGGATCTCCATCTGCGACGTCGCCGGGTCGTAGACCCAGACCGTGTTGTCGCCCTTGGTGGTGAAGTACACGAGGCCGCTGTCGATCCAGATGCCCTCGGCCCCGTCGTAGGTGTGGGCGCCGAGCAGCTTCGCCTGCGGTGCGGCGAGCAGGGGCTCGACCTCGATCCAGGTGATGGTGCCGGTCCCGTCCTCGTTCGACGCCGCCGCCGCCTCGAGCGTGCCGGTGCTCAGGTCGTTCCGACGGTCCGGCGTGAACCGGTAGAAGCGGCCCTCGGGGCTCGAGTCCTCGGTGAGGTACAGGCGCTGCGGCTCCACGCCGTCGTCGACGTGGACGGCCTCGTGGAAGAAGCGGCCGAGCGCCGGCCGGGCGACCGCGGGCGTGCGGCCGAGCGGGTCGCACTCCCAGACCTGGCCCAGCGGGTGCTCCTCGCACGACAGCCACGTGCCCCACGGCGTGGGCCCGCCGGCGCAGTTGGTGTAGGTGCCCGACAGGATCCGCCGCCCGTCGACCACGTCGCCGCCCGCATCGAAGACGAGGGAGCCGGCGCCACCGCCGACCAGGTTGCCGCGCTCCTCCTGGTTGGAGACGTACACCCACCCGCCGTCACCGGTCGGGAAGACGGCGCCGCCGTCGGGATCGGTGTGCCACACGTAGCCGGTGGGGCCGGGCACGGTCTCGCCGGCGGTGGCGACGACCCGCGAGGTGAAGCCCTCGGGGAGGATGATGCCGTTGACGTCGGGGGTGCGCCCGGCGATCGACCCGTAGGGGCCGTCGCCCACCTGCACCTGGTCGGCGAAGGCGGTGCGCCAGAAGCCGGCCCCGAACGCCAGCGACGTGCCGGTGGCGGCGAGTCCGAGTCCGAGGAACCGACGTCGGTCCGTGTCCGTCATGTGCGGAAGCCTCCTGTGAGCCTCCGGACAGGTTCGGGGCCGAGGCGGCGATCTCCTGTCGATGCCGTGCCGAGCGCGCACCACGCGGGACGGAATCGCCCGGGCCGGGCGTCGCCAATACGCTCCCCGCCCGTGACCACCAGGCCCTTCAAGATCCTCGGACTGCAGCAGATCGCCATCGGCGGCCTCGACCTCGGCGCCCTCCGGGCCCTGTGGGTCGACACGTTCGGCGTGCCCAAGGTCGGCGACTTCACGAGCGAGTCCGAGAACGTGTCCGAGGACATCCTGCGGCTGGGCGAGGGCCCGCACGCCGTCGAGATCGACATCATGCAGCCCCTCGACCCCGACCGCTCCCCCAAGGTCCACGACCCCAAGCTCAACCACCTCGGGCTCTGGGTCGACGACCTCGCCGCCGCCGTCGACTGGCTGACCGAGCAGGGCATGCGCTTCACGCCTGGCGGCATCCGCAAGGGCGCCGCCGGTCACGACGTCGTCTTCGTCCACCCGAAGGGCAACGACGAGTTCCCGCTGTCGGGCGAGGGCGTGCTCATCGAGCTCGTCCAGGCGCCCGACGACGTCATCGCCGCCCTCGGCTGAGCGGGCTCGGCTTCGACGAACCCGTGTTGCTGCGCTGCACAGGTGCAGCTCAGCAACACGGGTTCGGTCGATGTGGTCGTTCGGGGGCCGGTTGCTATGGTGTCCGCTCCCGCCCGGGGTCGCCCGGGCGCCACGTCGGAGTGGCGGAATTGGCAGACGCGCTAGCTTGAGGGGCTAGTGCCCGCAAGGGCGTGGGGGTTCAAGTCCCCCCTCCGACACCACCGCTCGAGCCCGGCCGTCAGCCGCCGGGCAGGGTCACGCCGGACAGGTCGAGGCTGCCGTCGGCTCGCACGACGAGGCCCTCGACGCCCTCCCGCACGGCGG
>JBKHXT010000028.1:0-10746 GCA_046565885.1 Acidimicrobiia bacterium | reverse complement strand
TCGCCCGCTTGGGCGTGAACGGGACCTGCTCCTCGCCCAGGAAGTACGGGACGAACTGCATCATCCCCGAGTTCGTGAACATCGGGGCCGACGGGTGGTGCGGGATGAGGCCCGCCGACGGCACCTCGGTGTGGGCGCGCGCGGTGAAGAACTCGGTCCACGCACGGCGGAGCTGGTCGGCGTTCACGGCCCTCGATCCTAGTTGCCACCTCTGCGTCGCCCTCTGGGCCGTTCCCGTGTTGCGATCTCGTGACGAAGCGTTCAGTGCTGAATCACTCCCCCCGGGAAGCGGGCAGGACCCTCTCGTCCCCCCGCACGCGAGCACGAGGTGCTGCACAGACATGACCCCCGAACCCGCCCCCTCCCCCGATTGCTCGGCGTCCTCGCCGGCCTGAGCCTGTTCGTCGCCGCCTGCGGTGACGACGACGCCGCAGAGGACGTCGACGCCACCGTCGAGGAGACGGAGACGGAGATGGAGACGGCCACCGAGATGGAGACCGAGTCCGAGGAGATGACCGAGGACCAGATGACCGAGTCCGAGAGCGAGTCGGAGATGGGCATGGGCGTCATGCAGGCCCAGCTCGAGCCGCTCAACGACTCCGGCATCTCCGGCACGGTCGACGTGCAGGTGAACGACGACGGCACCGTCGACGTGGCCATCCAGACCTCGGGCTTCACCGGCATGAACCCGCACGCCCAGCACCTCCACATCGGCGGGGAGAACCAGTGCCCCGACATGAGCGCCGCCGGTGAGGACGGCATCCTCACCACCGCCGAGGGCATCCCGTCCTACGGCGAGGTCCAGGTCTCGCTGACCACCGAGGGCGACGTCGGCGCCGACAGCGCCCTCGCCGTCGAGCGGTTCCCCACGCCGAACGAGGCGGGGACCATCACCTACGAGCGCCTCGGCATGGAGCTGCCCTCCGGCGTCACCGCCGAGGACCTCTCGAACGCCGTGGTCGTCCAGCACGGCCTGGCCAGCATGGGCGGCGACCCCGCCGCCTACGACGGCGACATGCAGAGCTCGCTCGACCCGAGCCTGCCGCTCGAGGCCACCATCCCCGTGGCCTGCGCCCCCCTCGGCGGCCAGCAGTAGTCCGAGAACCGCCGCAGCCGACGCCCGGCCGGTCGCTCAGCGATCGGCCGGGCGCTGCGCGTACCGGCGGCCTTCCTCGCCGTGGTCCGTCGGCTCGTAGTACGTCCGGTCGGCGACCTCCTCGGGGAGGTACCGCTGCTCCACCCAGCCCCGCGGGTCGTCGTGCGGGTAGCGGTAGCCGGCGCCGTGGCCGAGCCGCGCCGCCCCCTGGTAGTGGGCGTCGCGCAGGTGCGCCGGCACCTCCCCCGCCGGGCGCTCGCGCACGTCGCGCTGCGCCGCCCACCAGGCCAGCGCCGACCGGTTCGACTTGGGGGCCGTGGCCAGGTGCACCACCGCCTGGGCCAGGTTGAGCCCGGCCTCGGGGAAGCCGACGTACTCCACGGCGTGGGCGGCGGCGTTCGCCACGAGGAGGCTGGTCGGGTCGGCCATGCCGATGTCCTCGGAGGCGAGGATCACGAGGCGCCGGGCGATGAAGCGGGCGTCCTCGCCCGCCTCCACCATCCGGGCGAGCCAGTACAGGCCGGCATCCGGGTCGCTGCCCCGGATCGACTTGATGAAGGCGGAGATGACGTCGTAGTGCTCGTCGACGCCGTAGCGCAGCGCGTTCGTGCCGAGGGCGGCCTCGGCGTCGCCCAGCGCCACCCGGGGCGGCGAGCCGCGGTCGGCGGCGAGCGCCACCGCCACCTCCAGCGCCGTGAGCGCCTGGCGGCCGTCGCCGTTGGCCCGCTCGGCGAGGTGCTCGAGGGCGTCGTCGTCGGCGGTGGCACCCTCCGCCTCGAGGCCCCGTGCGAGGAGCCGGCGCAGGGCGTCGACGGTCAGCAGCTCGAGCCGGAACAGCGTCGAGCGCGACCGCAGCGGCGCGTTGACCTCGAAGTACGGGTTCTCCGTGGTGGCGCCGACGAGCACGACGAGGCCGTCCTCGACCGCCGGCAGCAGGGCGTCCTGCTGGGCCTTGTTGAACCGGTGGATCTCGTCGAGGAACAGGATCGTCCCCCGCCCGTGCTCGCCGAGGCGGTGGCGGGCCTGCTCGATCGTCTCGCGGACGTCCTTCACGGTGGCGGTCACCGCCGACAGCTGCACGAAGACCTTCTCGGTGTGCCCGGCGATGGCGCGGGCGAGGGTGGTCTTGCCCGTGCCCGGCGGGCCCCAGAGCAGCGCCGAGGACAGCCGGTCGCGCTCCACCAGGCTGCGCAGCGGCTTGCCCGGTCCGAGCAGGTGCTCCTGGCCGACGATGTCGTCGAGGGAGCGGGGCCGCAGCCGGGCGGCGAGGGGCTGGCGCGACTCGAGGCGGGCCTCGGCGGCGGCGCCGAAGAGGTCGTCGCTCACGCCAGCGCCGGTCCGTCGGGGCGGTGCTCGGGCGGCACCCACGTGGACAGGAAGGTGTCGGCCAGCAGCGTGGCGTGGCGGAACGGGTCGACCTTGGCGACCTTGGCCGCCTCGATCCGGCCACCGATCTCGCGGTCGACCGACCGCAGGACCTCGTCGGGCGTGAGCGCCCGCGACGCCCGGTAGGCCAGGACGGCCCCGCCGTTGCAGACGAAGTCGGGCAGGGCGGCGACCCGTTGCCGGCGCAGCACCTCGAGCCCCTCTCGGGTGTAGGGCACGTTCGCGGCCGGCGCCACGACCGCCGCCTGCACCCGGCCGGCGAGGTCGGCGTCGAGCACGCCGGTGCGGGCCCCGGGCACGAGCACGTCGACCCGCAGCTCGTGCAGCTCGCGAGGCCGGTGGAGGTCGAGGCCGAGGTGGTGGACGAAGGACTCGCCGTGCTCGGCCCGGGCGGCCACCAGCTCGTCGACGTCGAAGCCGGCGCCGCTGGCCACGGCGCCGCGCAGGGTGGACACGGCGACCACGCGCCCGCCTCGTCGGACGACCTCGCGCGCCACCCCGTGGCCGACCTTGCCGAACCCCTCGACGGCGACCGTGCGACCCTCGAGCGAACCGAGCCAGGCCTCGGCGGCGGCGACCACGCCCCGCCCGGTCACTAGCTCCTCGAAGCCGACGCCGTCGATCACGTGGTCGAACACGGACGGACCGGCGTCGCGGTCGAGCGGGGCGAAGTCGGCGGTGGCGGTGCCGAGGTCGGCGCCCGTGAGGAACCGGCCCTCCTCGACGAGCGGGCGGACCTCCTCGCAGTAGCGGGCGAGCGTCTCGGCCCGCGTGTCGAGCAGGCGGGGCCGGATCCCGGCCTTGGCGCCGCCGATGCGGGCCTCGAAGGTGGCCAGCTTGTAGGTCATCGCCCGGGCGAGCAGCGCCAGCTCGTCGACGGTGACGTCGTCGGCCATGCGCGTGCCACCGGCCGCGGGCGAGACCACCTCCGGGTCGAGGTCGAACACGACCTCGCCGTCGACGCTGGTGAGGTGGTGGACGTGCACGGCGGCGAGCGTAGGCGTGCGGCGGCGGCGCACCGGCCGGGGCAGGATGGAGTGGTGAGCGAGTCGCTGGAGCCGCGAGCGGCGGACGAGGTGCTGCGCCGCGCCGCGGAGCTGAGCTCGGCAGGCGCCACCGGTGAGGCGCTGCGGGGCGTCGACCGGCGGTCGCTGGCCGAGGCCGCCACCGAGGTCGGCATCGAGCGCCACGCCGTGGAGCTGGCCCTGGCCGAGCACGACGCCGGGCTCCTGCGCACCGACGGCGGGCGCGGCGGCCTGCTCGGCCCCTCCCGGGTCGTCGAGGCCCGGGTGGTCGGGTGCGAGGTGACCGACGCCCGAGCCCAGGTGATCCACTGGCTGCGGGGCCAGCTCCTCAGCCGGGACGAGAAGCGCGGCAGCGCCGAGGTGTGGCGGCCCCGCGACGACCTCGCCGCCAAGGTCCGGCGCAAGATCGACGGCCGGGTCTCGCGGCGGGTGCGGCTGACCGACGTCGACGCCGTCGAGGTGTCGACGGCCGCCGCCGGCGACGGGCGCACGCTGGTGCGCCTCGAGGCGGTGTTCGACGACATGCGGCGGGGCCTGCGCACGGGCGTGGTCGTGCTGCCCACGGCGGTGACGCCGGTGCTCGGCGGCCTCGCGTCCGTGCTCGTCGGCGACCCGCTGCCGCTCCTGGCCTCGATCCCCGCCGCCGGGGCGCTCGGCGCCACCGGCGCCTACGCCGGCCGGCGCACGCTGGGCGACCGGCGGGAGGACGCCCGCCGGACGCTGCGCCGCTTCCTCGACGACCTCGAGGACGCCAGCCGCCCCTGAGCCCCGCGTCAGTCGACGCGGGGCAGGACGCGCAGGCCGAGCTCGTCGAGGATGCGGGGCTCGAGCTCCGTGGGCGCCTCGGTGAGCGGGTCGGCGCCCTTCTGGGTCTTCGGGTAGGCGATGACCTCGCGGATGTTCGTCTCCCCGGCCAGCAGCGCCACCAGCCGGTCGATGCCGTACGCGAAGCCGGCGTGCGGCGGCGGACCGAAGCGGAACGCATCGAGCAGGAACCCGAACTTCTCCTGGGCCTCCTCGGCGCCGATGCCGAGCGCGTCGAAGACCCGCTGCTGCACGTCGGGGCGGTGGATCCGGACGCTTCCGGAGCCGAGCTCCCAGCCGTTGCACACCAGGTCGTAGGCCACCGAGCGGACCCTGGTGGGGTCGGACTCGATGAGCCCGGCCTCCATGTCCTCGGCGTTCGGGCTGGTGAACGGGTGGTGCATCGCCTGGGGGCGACCGTCGGGCCCGAGCTCGGAGTCGAACATCGGGAAGTCGGTCACCCAGAGGAAGTTGAGGCCGCCCTCGTCCATCGGCGGCTTGCCCAGCTCGAGGCGCAGCAGGCCGAGGATGTGGCGCACGGTCGGGCGCTCGTCGGCGACGAGGAACACCATGTCGCCCGGCGCGGCGTCGAGCTTGTGGATCACGTCGAGCGACTGGGTCTCGGAGAGGAACTTGGCGACGCCGCCCTCGAGCGCGGGCGCCTGGCGCTCGCCGGCGACGACCCGCATCCAGGCCAGGCCCTTGGCGCCCCACAGCTTCGCCTGGTCGACCAGCTCGTCGATGCGCTTGCGGGTCAGCTCGGCGCCGCCCTCCAGGCGGATGCCCTTGACGCAGGGTGCCTTGAAGACGTTCGCCTCGGTGTCGGCGAACGTGCCCGTGAGCTCGACGAGCTCCATGCCGAAGCGGGTGTCGGGCTTGTCGGAGCCGAAGCGCTCGACGGCCTCCTCCCACGTCATGCGGGGCACGTCGCCGATGTCCTCACCGGTGACGTCGCGGACCGCGGCGCGCACCGAGTCGGTGACGAAGGCGAGCACCTCCTCCTGGCCGGCGAAGGAGCACTCCATGTCGAGCTGGGTGAACTCGAACTGGCGGTCGGCGCGCAGGTCCTCGTCGCGCAGGCACCGGGCGATCTGGAAGTAGCGGTCGACGCCGCCGACCATGCACAGCTGCTTGTAGAGCTGGGGCGACTGCGGCAGGGCGTAGAACCGGCCCGGGTGCAGGCGCGACGGGACGACGAAGTCGCGGGCGCCCTCGGGCGTGGACGCGATGAGCATCGGCGTCTCGACCTCGACGAAGCCGTTGTCGATGAACGTGCGCCGGATGGCGGCGTTCACGATCGTGCGCACCTGCAGGTTCTTCTGCAGGCGCGACCGGCGCAGGTCGAGGTAGCGGTGGCGCAGCCGGATGGTCTCGTCGACGTCGGTGCGCTCGTGGATCGGGAAGGGCGGCGGCTCGGAGGTGGACAGCACCTCGACGGTGCAGTCCTGCAGCTCGATCTCGCCGGTGGCGAGCTTGTCGTTGGTCGCGCCCTCGAGGCGGGCCTTCACCGTGCCGGTGATCCGCAGCACGTACTCGCTGCGCAGGTCGTGGGCCTTGCTCACGACGCACTGGGTGATGCCCGTGCGGTCGCGCAGGTCGATGAAGGCCAGGTGCTCGCCGTGCTCGCGGCGGTTCTCGACCCAGCCGCACAGCGACACCTCCTCGCCGATGTCCGAGGCGCGCAGCTCGCCGCACCAGTGGGTGCGCAGGCCGACGGCGGGTCCGGGGGGCAGGATCTCGCTCACGGGGTCTCCGTCCGGGGGTCGAGGAGGGTGCGGATGGTGGGCAGCAGCTCGGCCCGGCCGACGCTGCGCTGCTCGGCGTCGCGGTCGCGCAGGTCGCGCACGATCGCCTCGCCGGCTTCGGCCTCCCGCTCGCCGACGATCACGGCGAGGCGGGCACCGGAGCGGTCGGCCGCCTTCATCTGGGCCTTCATCGAGCGGCCGTCCCAGGCCCGGTCGGCGGAGACGCCGGCGTCGCGGAGCGCCTCGGTGAGGTCGCGGGCGTGGCTGCCGTCGGTGGTGTCGACGACGAACACGTCGACGCCGACCTCGGGGGCCGGGAAGGCGCCCTCGGCGTCGAGGTGGAGCAGGACGCGCTCGATGCCCGAGCCGAACCCGATGCCCGGGGTCTCCGGGCCGCCGAGCGCCTCGACGAGGCCGTTGTAGCGGCCGCCGCCGAGGATCGTGGCCTGGGCCGAGTCGAGCGCCGTGCTCTGGAACTCGAACAGGGTGTGCGTGTAGTAGTCGAGGCCGCGGACGAGGCGCGGGTCGATGGCGAACTCGATGTCGAGGGCGCGCAGGCCCGCCTGGACCCGCTCGAAGCGCTCCGTGCTCTCGGCCGAGAGCACGTCGGAGATCTTCGGGGCGTCGTGCGTGGCCTCCATGGTCTGGCGGCGCTTCGAGTCGAGGACGCGCAGCGGGTTGCGCTCGATCTTGTCCCGGTCCTCCTCGGCCAGCTGGTCGCGGACGTCCTGCAGGTAGGCGCGCAGGATCGTGTCGTAGTTGGCCCGGTCCTCGGCATCGCCCATCGAGTTGATGACGAACAGGTACCGGGTGACGCCGAGGGCGCGCAGGTAGCGCTCGGCGAGGGCGATGACCTCGACGTCGACGTCGGGGTCGTCGACGCCGAGCACCTCGACGCCGACCTGGTGGTGCTGGCGGTACCGGCCCTTCTGGGGCTTCTCGTACCGGAAGGCCGGCGTGACGTACCAGGCCTTCCACGGAACGAGCGGGCGGTGCTCGACGAAGGCGCGCACGACGCTGGCCGTGCCTTCGGGGCGCAGGGCGATGCGGCGGCCGCCCTTGTCCTCGAAGTCGTACATCTCCTTGGTGACGACCTCGGTGCCCTCCCCCATCCGCTGGAACACGCCGAGGTCCTCGAACATCGGCGTGTGCACCATGCCGTAGCCGTAGCGGTGGGCGATCTCGGCGAAGGTCGCGATCAGCGCGACCCAGCGCGCCGACTCCGGCGCGAGCACGTCGCGCGTGCCGATCGGGGCCGAGAAGGCGGGGGTGGACACGAGGGGCGATCGTACCGGCCGCCCCCGGCCGCCCCCGATCCGCTAACCGCCCTTGCCGGGCACGACGCGGTAGGCGTCGTAGACGGCGTCGATGGCCTTGATGCTCGACAGCGCGGCGTCGAGGTGGGCCGGGTCGCCCAGCTCGAAGTCGAAGCGCATGGTCGACACCCGGTCGCTCCCCGTGGAGGTGGACGAGGCGAGGATGTTGACGTGGTGGTCCGAGAGGGCCGCGGTGACGTCGCGCAGCAGGCGGGCGCGGTCGAGCGCCTTCACCTCGATGGAGGCGACGTAGACGCCGGCGGAGGTGCCGTCCCACTCGACGTCGATGAGGCGGTCGCGCTGGCCGGCGCCGAGGGAGACGGCGTTGGCGCAGTCGGAGCGGTGCACGGACACGCCGCGGCCTCGCGTGATGAAACCCACGATCTCGTCGCCGGGCACCGGCGTGCAGCAGCGCGACAGCCGGACCATGACGTCGTCGAGGCCCTCGACGTGGACGCCGGTCTTGGACCGCCGGGCCCGCGACCGGGGCTGGCGGTCGTGCACGAGGTTGGTGGCCAGCTGCTCGGCCTCGACGGCGTCGTCGTCGTGCAGCGCCTTGACGACCCGGCCGGCCACCGACTTCGCCGACAGGTGGTGCTCGCCGATGGCGGCGTAGAGCGAGTCGAGGTCGGCGTAGTTGGCCGCGGTGGCGATGTCCTCCAGGGCCCCGGTGACCGCCTCGGTCTTGATCGGCACGTTCTCGCGGCGCAGCGCCTTGACCAGGTCCTCGCGGCCGGTCTCGATGGCGTCCTCGCGGCGCTCGCGGGAGAACCACTGGCGGATCTTGTTGCGGGCCCGGGGGCTCACCACGACCTGGAGCCAGTCGCGCGACGGCCCGGCGCCCTCCACCTTGGAGGTGACGATGTCGACGGTGTCGCCCGAGCTGAGCTCGGAGTGGAGCGGCACGAGGCGGCCGTTGACCTTGGCGCCGATGCAGGTGTGGCCGACCTCGGTGTGCACGGCGTAGGCGAAGTCGATGGGCGTGGCGCCCTTGGGCAGCGTCAGCACCCGGCCCTTCGGCGTGAAGGCGAAGACCTCGTCCTGCTCGAGGTCGACCTTCAGGTTCTTCATGAACTCGTCGGGGTCGGTGGACTCCTCCTGCCAGTCGACGATGCGGGACAGCCAGGCGAGGTCGTCGTCCTTGCCGTTGCCGTTCGCCGCGGCCTTGTACTGCCAGTGGGCGGCCACGCCCCGCTCGGCCCGGGCGTGCATCTCCCGGGTGCGGATCTGGACCTCGAGGGGCTTGCCCTGGGGACCCACCACCGTCGTGTGCAGCGACTGGTAGAGGTTGAACTTGGGCATCGCGATGTAGTCCTTGAACCGGCCCGGCACCGGCTTCCACGTGGCGTGGATGGACCCGAGCGCCGCGTAGCAGTCCTTCACCGACTCGACGACCACCCGGATGGCGACCAGGTCGAAGATGTCGTCGAACTCGCGGCCCTTCACGACCATCTTCTCGTAGATGGACCACATGTGCTTCGGGCGCCCGGTGACCTCGGCCGTGAGGCGCAGCTCGGCGAGGCGCTCCTCGACCTGGTGCAGCACCTGGTGCAGGTACAGCTCGCGCTCGGGCGTGCGGGTGGAGACCATGTGGTCGATCTCGGCGAAGCGCTTGGGGTGCAGGGCGGCGAAGCTGAGGTCCTCGAGCTGCTGGCGCACGTCCTGCATGCCGAGGCGGTGGGCCAGGGGCGCGTAGATGTCGAGGGTCTCGCGGGCCGTGCGCTCCTGCTTGAAGTGCGGCATGCCGGCGATGGTCCGCATGTTGTGGAGCCGGTCGGCGAGCTTGATGATCAGGACCCGCAGGTCCTTGGACATCGCCACGATCATCTTGCGGACCGTGGCCGCCTGCTGCTGCTCCTTGGTGTCGAAGTGGATGCGGTCGAGCTTGGTGACGCCGTCGACGATGGCGGCCACCTCGGGGCCGAAGTCGGCCTCGACGTCGTCGACGGTGAGGTCGGTGTCCTCGACGGCGTCGTGCAGCAGGGCGGCGGCGATGGTCACGTCGTCGAGGCCGAGCTCGGCGACGATGCGGGCCACCGCGATCGGGTGGTGGATGTAGGCCTCGCCGGTCTTGCGGAGCTGGCCCTCGTGGGCGGCCGAGGAGGCGAGGTACGCCCGGGTGATCAGGTCGGTGCGGGCGGAGCGGCCGTGGCGCAGCCGGAACGCGCCGAGCAGGGGCGCGACCTCCTCCGCCGGCGGCGGACTGCTCCGGCGCCAGGGGAGGACCCGATCGACCGTGGATGCCACCGGCTCAGGATACGGTCAGCAGGGCCTCGGTCCGCTCGCCGGCCAGGCGCTCGCGGCCGGCGAGGAAGCCGAGCTCGAGCAGGAACGCGCAGCCCACCACCTCGGCGCCGAGGCCCCGCACCAGGTCGCACGCCGCCCGGGCGGTGCCACCGGTGGCCAGCACGTCGTCGACCACGAGGACCCGGGCGCCGGCGGGCACGGCGTCGACGTGGGCGGCGAGGGTGTCGGTGCCGTACTCGAGGTCGTAGGTGTGCTCGACCGTCTGGCCGGGGAGCTTGCCCGGCTTGCGGAACGGCACGCACCCGGCGCCGAGCCGGTACGCGACCGGGGCGGCGAAGAGGAAGCCCCGGGCCTCGATGCCGACGACGTGGCTGACCTCGTCGCCCGCCCACGGGTCGGACAGCTCGTCGACGGCCCGGCGGAAGGCGCCGGCGTCGCCGAGCAGGGGCGTGATGTCCTTGAACACGATCCCCGGCTCGGGGAAGTCGTGCACGTCGCGCAGGTGCGCGGCGAGCCAGGTCAACGAGCGCGCACCACGGCGGACCCGCCGGCGAAGTTGTCGTGCACGCCCCGCTTGAACGGGTCGCTGTTGATGGTGACGCCGATGGCGATGGCCACGACCAGCGACACGATCCCGCCGAGGACGGGGACGAGGCTGAGCAGGAGCCAGGCGTTGCGGCGGGCGGCGACGTCGGTGGCGGGGACCCGCCCGTCGGGGCCGATGACCTTGATGCCGACGGCCATCTTGCCCACGGTCTGGCCCCGGGAGGCCTCGAGCCACACGGCGTAGCCGTAGCCCACGAGGGTGGTGACGAGCAGGTACAGCAGGTCGCCGCTGGAGGCCAGGCCGCCGAAGCCGCCGCCGTCGCCGTCGGTGAGCACGGCGGCGATGATCAGGTTGGGGATGAACAGCACCAGGCCGTCGATGATGCGGGCGCCGAGGCGCGGCCAGGGCCCCACGGGATCGAGCTGCGGCGCCGGGCCCGGTCCGGGCTGGCCGGGGGGCGGGCTCGACGGCGGTGGCGGTGGAGGCGGTGGCTGGTCGGACATCAGCGGCGCTTGCCCTTCTTCCGGGGTCGGGGCGGGATGCTACGACCGGAGAGGGCGGGGGCGGTGCCGGACGTCGT
>JBKHXT010000027.1:0-7633 GCA_046565885.1 Acidimicrobiia bacterium | reverse complement strand
TCGACACCATCGTCGTCCACGGCGGCTGGATCTCCTACGACGACGACAAGGCGGCCGGCCTCACCAACCAGTACGCGGCCATGCCGTCGATGCACGTCGGCTGGTCGCTGTGGTCGGCGCTCGTGCTGGCGCCGATGATGCGGCGCCGCTGGACCAAGGCGCTCGCCTGGAGCTACCCCCTGCTCACCCTGTTCGCCATCATCGTGACGGCCAACCACTACTGGCTCGACGCCGTCGGCGGCCTCTTCGCCCTGGGCGTCGGCGCCGCCGTCGCCCGCTGGCTCACCGCCCGCTTCCAGGCCCGCCAGGCGCGGGAGATCCGCTCGCCCGAGGTCAGCCCCGCCAGCTGACCGGCGGGCCGTGGTAGCCGGTGGTGGCGAGCAGCTCCTCCGACGGCGCCGGCTGACCGGTCCAGCTCGTGAGCCGGACGTCGGCGACGTCGCCGGCCGGCTCCATCCGCAACCAGTGCACCGGCGCCTCCGGGGTCGCCCGGGCGCCGGCGGCCTCGATGGCCTCGCGCAGGCGGGCGAAGGTCGGCCGGGGCAGGTACTGCAGCACGATCGAGTGGTGGACCACGGTGGCGACGCCGGGCACCGGCTCGGCCAGCTCGGCCTCGATCCAGTCGGCGGCGTCGGCCTCGTCGACCGCGACCGGGTGCCTGCGGGCGATCTGGATGGCGGCGTCCAGGCGGCGGAGCCGATCGGTCTGGTCGGGCCAGAGGAAGCTGCGCAGGCGGACGGCGCCCTCGTCGGTGGTCGGGTCGATCGGCGCCTGGTCGCACCCCCGCCGCTCGGCGACCCGGAGGTCGTCGGCCACGGCGGGCGGCGGGCCGGTCCACGGGTCGTCGAGCACGAGGCCGTCCTGCGGTCCCCACCGGAACCCGTCGGCGGTGCGGTAGCCGTAGCGGTCCCAGCGCAGGAGGAGCCCGCCGCTGGCGCCGACCTCGAGCTGGCGCAG
The DNA here is from genome assembly GCA_046565885.1 of Acidimicrobiia bacterium. Lineage (GTDB taxonomy): Bacteria > Actinomycetota > Acidimicrobiia > Acidimicrobiales > Salinilacustritrichaceae > Salinilacustrithrix. The sequence goes on along the minus strand of JBKHXT010000027.1, from coordinate 6,676 downwards.
CGGCAGCCCGCTGCGTCGGCCCACGGCGTGGAAGCCGCCGAACAGCGACGCCGACCGACCGACCTCGTTGGTCTGCACGGCCAGGTGTATCGAGCCGGCGATGGCCTCGCGGTGGGCCTCGACGGTGGCGAGGAAGGCGGGCACGGGGTCGCCGTCGGCGGTTCCGCCGGCGGAGGGGTAGTGCGCGGCCAGCGCCGGCGCCGCTCCGGTGAGCACCAGGGCGTGGACGGCGGCGAGGAAGCGCAGCGGGATGGCGTCGGCCATGGCGTTGGCCGACCACGGCTCGAGGATGTCCCGGCACGGGCCGCCGGCGCGCACGTCGTCGGCCATGGCCCGCAGCACGAGCACGTAGAGGTGCGAGCCGGCGTTCTCGCAGGCCCGCGCCTGGAGGGCGAGCACGTCGAGGAGCGGCAGGTCGCGGCGGCGCTCGACCACGGGTGGCTCAGGGGGCCCGGCGCACGGGGCAGACCGAGACCGAGCCGTCGACGCCCTTGAACGTGCGGCGACGGGCCCGCCCGAACACGACCCCTCGGGGCATCGAACCGAGGGCCGAGCGGACCTCGGTGGTGGCGAGGATCTCGCCGCCCTTGGCCGAGTCGGCCACCCGGGCGGCCAGGTTCACGTCGTGGCCGATCAGGTCGTCGCCGAGCTGCACCACCTCGCCGTGGTGCAGGCCGGCGCGCAGGCGCAGGCCCGTGTCGTTGGTCTCGTCGATCTCCAGCGCCGCCAGCACCGCGGCCTCGGGTGCGGCGAACGAGACCAGCAGGCCGTCGCCGATCTTCTTCACGATGCGCCCGCCGCGGCTGCGGATCACCGGGCCCACGGCGCGGTGGTGCTGCTCGAGCAGGGCCCGGGCGGCGACGTCGCCCTCGCGGGCGGTGAAGCTCGTGAAGCCCTCGAGGTCGGTGAACACGATGGTGCCCACGTGGTGGGCGCCGTCGGCGCCGGCGGGCTCGGTGTCGACGCTGAGCAGCTGGATGGCGTTGAGCCCGAGGTGGGCGATCAGCGACGGCTCCTGCTCGACCGAGCGCTCGAGGAACCGCTGCACGACGTCGAGCGACGTCGCGGTGCGGACCGGCCGGGTGGGGTCCTCGAGCCAGGCCCGGTCGACCAGGCCGACCTCGGCGGCACCCCGGGCGAACTCCGGGTGGTCGTTGATGAGGGCCGCCGCCCGCTCGGACACCCGGCGCCGGAGGGCGTCGACGGCGCCTTCGCCCCGGGCCCGGGCGCCTTCGATCGACGGCATGGCGCGCAACCTACCCGGGGTGGCCGACGTCGCCAGTCCGGACGGCTCGGCGGTACCGTAGAACCCTTCGAGGCGCCCCCGACCGGGTCCTGACCCGCCCGGCGTGGCCCCTGCCCCACCTCTCGCCCCGCCGGAGCCACCGCATGCTGCTCGACCGGATCAACAGCCCCGCCGACCTGCGAGGCCTCGACGCCGAGCAGCTCGCGCAGCTGGCCTCGGAGATCCGGTCCTTCATCGTCGAGGCCGTCGACCGCACCGGCGGCCACCTCGGGTCGAACCTGGGCGCGGTCGAGCTCACCCTCGCCGTCCACCGGGTGTTCGAGTCGCCGAAGGACATCGTGCTGTGGGACACCGGCCACCAGGCCTACGTCCACAAGATCGTCACCGGCCGCCGCGACGGCTTCTCGGCGCTGCGCCAGGAGGGCGGGCTCTCCGGCTACCCCAGCCGGAAGGAGTCGCCCCACGACTGGGTCGAGAACAGCCACGCCTCCACGATCCTCTCCTACGCCCACGGCCTGGCCACGGCGATGGAGCGCAACGAGATCACCGACCGGCGGATCGTGGCCATCATCGGCGACGGGTCGCTCACCGGCGGCATGGCCTACGAGGGCCTCAACAACCTCGGCCACGCCGGGTCGCGGGCCATCATCATCCTGAACGACAACGGCCGCTCGTACGCCCCCACGGTGAGCCGCCTCGGCGACAGCCTCGCCCGGCTCCGGCTCGACCCCCGCTACATGCGCAACCGGGCCCGGTTCGAGAAGCTGCTGCGCTCCACGCCGGTCGTGGGCGAGCGCCTCGAGCGCGGCTTCGAGGCCACCATGGCCGGCGTCCGCGACTACTTCGAGCCGCCGGCGTTCTTCGAGGACCTGGGCATCCGCTACAGCGGGCCCTTCGACGGCCACGACGTCGAGGGCCTCGAGTCGGCGCTGCGCGACGCCGCCGAGTACGACGGCCCCATCGTGGTGCACGTCCTCACCCAGAAGGGCCGGGGCTACGCGCCGGCGGAGAACGACCCCATCAAGAACATGCACGACACCGGGTCGGTCGAGCCCGGGTCTTGTGCCGCGGCGTTCACCGAGGCCCTGATCAAGGAGGCCGAGGCCCGCCCCGAGGTCGTGGCCATCACCGCCGCCATGCCCGACTCCACCGGCTTGCTCCCCTTCGCCGAGCGGTTCCCCGACCGGCTCATCGACGTCGGCATCGCCGAGCAGCACGCCGTGACGTCGGCCGCCGGGATGGCCATGGGCGGCCTGCGCCCGGTCTTCGCCGTCTACTCCACGTTCCTCTCCCGGGCCTTCGACCAGGCGAACCTCGACGTCGGTCTCCACGACCAGCCGGTGGTCTTCTGCCTGGACCGGGCCGGCATCACCGGACCCGACGGGCCGTCGCACCACGGCGTGCTCGACCTCGTCCTGTTCACGAAGATCCCGAACATGACCGTGCTGGCGCCGTCGTCGTACCAGGAGGTCGGCGCCATGCTCCACGACGCGCTCGACCACACCGACGGGCCGGTGCTCATCCGGTGGCCGAAGGCCCTCCCCCAGTGCGGGCCCGACGAGGTCGGTGCCGGGCTGCGGGGCCGCAAGGTCCGCGAGGGCCGCGACGTGTGCATCCTCGCCGTCGGCAAGATGCTGCACCCCGCCCTCCAGGCGGCCGAGGCGCTCGCCGCCGACGGGGTCGAGGCCACCGTCTGGGACGTCCGCTGCGTCAAGCCGGCCGACCCCGAGATGCTCGACGACGCCGCCGGGCACCCCACGGTCGTCACGGTCGAGGACGGCTACAGGGCGGGCGGCGCCGGGTCGCTGCTCGCCGCCGGCATCCGCGAGTGCTGCGAGGAGCGCTTCGTGCCCCGCATCGAGATCCTCGGCGTGCCCACCCAGTACCTCGAGCACGCCAAGGCCGAGGACATCCTCGCCCGGCTCGGCCTCGACGCCGCCGGCATCGCCGCCTCGGTGCGCCGGGCGGTCGGCGCCCCCACGCCCGTCCAGGCGTAGGGCCGCCTGCGTCCGGAGCGCCTCCGCTGGGGTCGGAGAGCGAAGACGCCCCGGGCAGGGAACGCAACGCCTGGGAGGGAACCGCTGACGCTGCTGACCGGGGAACGGCCCAGCCCGCCCGTCCTTGCGGTCGGTCGCGAGATTTCTCGGAGCGGACGCGACGGAGCCCGGACCGTGGTCCGGGCTCCTCCCCCTGGTCGCCCCCACTTGGAAGGTGACAACGAACACAGCATTCCAGGCAGGCGCGCAGAATGCAAGGGAGCGACCGGACTTCGGGGGAGATCAGGGCACGTTTCGACCAGTGACCGCCGGTAACAGCCCGAGCGGTCGGGCCAGCGCCCGCAGCCGCTACGTGTAGTAGGGGTTCTCGCCGGCGTCGTGGTCGGTGACGTCGATGACCTCCGTGATCTCCGGGATCGCCGACGTGATCGACGCGGCGATGCCCTCGCGCAGGGTCATGGCCGACACCGCGCAGCCCTGGCATCCACCGCCCATGAGGACGTACACCTTGTCGCCGTCGACGCCCTTGAGCTGGGCGAACCCGCCGTGGGCGGCGAGGCCGGGGTTGATCTGCTGGTCGAGCAGCTGCTGCACCTTCTCGGCCGTCGTGCCGGTGAGGTCGAGGTCGACGCCGGCCAGCGGGTCGGGCCGGTTCGGGTTGCGCAGCACCAGGCCGGCCTGGCCGTCGGTGCCCGGCAGGTCGAGGGTGGCGCCCTGCAGGCTGTCCATCGAGTCGGCCGGGACCATCACGGGCAGCTCGCCCTGCTGGTACACGATGTCGGTCTCCGTCGCCTCGGCCAGCGGCTCGAAGGTGAGGTCGTAGGTGTACTCCGGGCCGCGCACGCCGGTGACGGCGATGCGCAGGGCCAGGCCGGACGGATCGTCCTCGGACTCGCGCAGCTCGAGGATCTTGGCGATCGCCGACTCGGTGACCGTGAGCACGACCTCGTCGTGGGTCTGCGTTGCCTCGGACTCGGTGACGGACATGGTCCTACGCTACCGAGATGGCCCCTGAGAGCGAACGAGACGGCGAAGACCAGGATCCGGTCCTGTACGAGGTCGAGGACCACGTCGCCACCATCACCCTGAACCGCCCGCACCGGCGCAACGCCATCTCCGTGCGCATGCTCGACATGCTCGGCGACGCGCTCACCCGGGCCGACGACGCCCGCGACGTGCGGGCCATCGTGCTCACCGGCGCCGGCAAGGGCTTCTGCGCCGGGCTCGACATCAAGGACGCGATGTCGGGGTCGGGCATCGGCAGCGAGGGCGGGGGCGGGGGCGGGGCGGCCGCCATGCTCAACACGCGGTCGCTGCCCACCTCGATCCTGTTCGAGATCGACACGCCGATCATCGCCGCCGTCAACGGCGCCGCCGCCGGCTACGGCCTCGACCTCGCCCTCGGCTGCGACATGCGCATCCTCGGCGAGTCGTCCCGCCTGCTGCCCGGGTTCGCCAAGCGGGGCGTGGTCCCCGAGTCCGGCGGCACCTGGTACCTGCCGCGCCTGGTCGGGTGGGCGAAGGCGGCCGAGATCGGCTTCCTCGGCCGCGACATCGACGCCGCCGGCGCCCTCGAGCTCGGCCTGGCCAACGCCGTCGTCCCCGACGACCAGCTCGTGGCCGAGGCCGTGTCCTGGGGGCGCGAGATCGCCGCCAACGCCCCGCTGGCCATCCGCGCCATGAAGCGCCTCTACCGCCACGGCCTCACCGAGGACTTCCCGGCCCACACCCACCACGTGCTGCTCCAGACCATGCAGCTGTTCGGGACGAAGGACTTCTACGAGGGCATCTCCAGCTTCGCCGAGGGCCGCGACCCCGAGTTCCAGGGCCGCTGAGGCGGCGCTCTTCCCGGCGCTGGCGCCTCGGCGCCCGCCCGTTCCCTTCACGCGCTTCGACGTCCACACGTCCGATCGCGTGAACGGAACGGCTGTCAGCCCTCCCCGGTACGGTCGGCGGAGCGCTTCCCCCAGCTGCTGACCTCGGAGGTCCTCATGCTGCCGGAGGCCGTCCTCGACCTCTTCGCTCGCCAGTACTCGGTCGTCGCCCGACAGCAGGTGGGCGATCGATGCACGGAGGCGGAGCTCCGACGCGTGGTCGCCCACCCAGACGTCGAGCGGGTGACGCCGAGGGTCCTGCGCCACCGTGCTGGCGCTTCGTCGCTCGGCCAGGACCTGATGCTCGCGGTCCTCGACGCGGGTGACCGGTCCATCCTCTGGGGCCGCTCGGCGATGCACTGGTGGGGCTTCGGACGGTTCCGCGCCTTCCCCGCACACGTCGCCCGGCGCCGGTCCGGCACCCGAGCACCTCGGATGGCTCGCATCCACAACACGACCGTGCTGCGACCCGACGTCGACGTCACCGTGCACCGAGGGATCCCGATCGCTCGTCCCGAGCGCCTCATCCTGTGGCTCTCCCGTGACCTGACCGGCCGGTACGGCCACGAGCTGGCGGCGATCCGATTGGGCCGCACGCTGGACCACGCCTGGCGTGAGGGCCTGATCGACGGCCACGTGCTGCACGCCCTCGCCGACCGGTGCGGCGGACGGGGCAACGCCGGCATCGTCGTGCTCCGACAGCTGCTCGACGACCGTCCGCCCACGTACCGACCCACCGACAGCGGGCTCGAGCGCCGATGGGAGGAGGTCGTCGGCCCGATGGCCGCAGCGTTCCGGCGCCAGGTCGTCCTCGGCGGGGACTCGCCGATCGGGCGGTTCGACCAGGTGCACGTCTCTCGACCGCTGGTGGTCGAGATCCACAGCGAGAAGTTCCACACCACACCGACCGACGTGGAGCGCGACGAGCAACGCCTCGAGCAGCTGGTCGCTGCGGGCTTCTCCGTCGTCGTGTACTGGGAGTACGACATCTGGCACGACGCCGGGCGCATTCGTCGGTCGCTTGCCGATCTCCTGGGCGGGCCCGACGTGCCTGGCATCCATCGGCCGACGCCGGCGCCGCACGCCGCCGGGTTGTTCGCTTCACGCGTCCCGACCGCTGACCGTCGGATCGCGTGAAGAGAACCGGTCAGGGCCTGTTCCCTTTACGCGTTGCGATGGCCGAACGCCGGGACGCGTGAAGAGAACGACGTCTAGCGGGAGGGGCGGATGATCTGCTGGCCGCCGCCGTCGACGCGGATGCGCACACCGCTGACGTAGCTGCCGCCGTCGCCGACGAGGAAGCGGACGACGTTCGCCACGTCCTCGGGCTGGCAGACGTGGCCGAAGGGGTAGTGCTGGTGGAGGTCGTCGAGGTCGACGCCGCCGGCCTTCACCAGCCGACGCCCCATCTCGGTCTCGACCAGGCCGGGCGCCACGGTGTTCACCCGGATGCCGTGGCGCTGCTCCTCCTTGGCCAGCGTCGAGGCGAGGGCCTCCATCGCCGCCTTGGCCATGTTGTAGGGGGCGCCGTTGGCGGCGTGGTGGTCGGTGGCCACCGA
>JBKHXT010000026.1:0-6256 GCA_046565885.1 Acidimicrobiia bacterium | reverse complement strand
CTCGATGACCCGGGCCCGGGGGAGCGCCTCGGCCAGCTTGCGCTGCCGGCGGGTGGGCACGACGTCGTCCTCGGTGTGGACGAGCACGGCGGTCGGCACGTCGAGCTCGTGGATCCAGTCCCGGCTCGTGAACCGACCGAGCGCCCGCGCCGCGGCCACGATGGCGCTGGGCTGGTGGCGTCGGACCTCGTCGAGCGCCCACGTCAGGCGGTCGTACCGGCCGGGCAGCGGGGGGACGGGCAGGGCGCCGATGGGCGAGAGCAGGCCGGCGGCCGGCGCCATCGCGGCCAGCGCCGCGAAGCGCAGGCGGTCGGCGGGGGCGCCGCGGAAGTCGCGTGCCGTGGCGCTGAGCACCAGGCCGGCGACGAGGTGGGGGTGGCGGCGGGCGAGCAGCTGCGCGATGGGGCCGCCCATCGAGTAGCCCACGACGATCGCGGGGCCGCCGCCGACCTGCTCGAGGATGGCGGCGGCGTCGTCGGCGCACTGCTCGAGGCTGAAACGCCGGCCGATGCGGGGTCCCCGGCCGTGGCCCCGGTGGTCGGGGGCGATGACGGGACCCAGGCGTGCGAGCCCCCGGTAGCACTCGGCCCAGTTCAGGGCGCCGGTGGCGCCGAGGCCGTGCAGCAGCAGGGTGGGCACGCCGTCGGGCCGTCCGCCGATGCGGGCGAAGCCACGGGCGCCGTCGGGCAGGTCGAACCACCGACCGTCCGGGACCCGCGGATCACCGTCGCTGGGATCGGTGCGCCGGCGGAAGGGGACGACGGTGTCGACGAGTGCCACGGCGGATCGGTACCCGTCCGTCGGGAGCGGGAGACGTGACGTGGGGCGCAGCGGCGGAGCGGCCCCCGGCATCGCTGGGCCAACATGCACGGGTGCGCCTCGTCGATGTCAGCCACACCGTCGTCGCCGGCATGACGACCTACCCGGGGCTGCCCGGCCCGGTCATCACCGACCACCTCGACCGCGAGGCGTCCCGCCAGGTGTACGCGCCGGGCACCGAGTTCCACATCGGTCGCATCGAGATGGTCGCCAACACCGGCACCTACCTCGACACGCCGGCGCACCGCTACGCCGACGGCTTCGACCTCAGCGGGCTGCCGCTCGAGCGGGTGGCGCAGGTCCCGCTCCGCGTGGTCGACGTCCGGGGGATGACCGCCATCGGCGCGGACGTGCTCGCCGGGCTCGACGTGCGCGGCCGCGCCGTGCTGCTCGCGAGCGGTTGGGACGAGCACTGGGGCACCGAGGCCTACGGCGCCGGCGGGCACCCCCACCTGACCGAGGACGCGGCGCAGGCGCTCGTCGACGGCGGCGCCGGCATCGTCGGCATCGACTCGGTGAACATCGACGACACCTCGACCGGCGAGCGGCCCGCGCACTCGATCCTGCTCGCCGCCGGCATCCCGATCGTCGAGCACCTGCGGGGCCTGGACGGGATCGACGACGTCGCCGGTTCCACCTTCACGGCCGTGCCGGTGAAGGTGGAGGGGATGGGCACGTTCCCGGTGCGCGCCTTCGTGGCCCTGCCCTGACGCCGGCACCGCCGATCCGACGATGCGGACGGGTGCTGTCCGGGTCCGGCGCGACGGTGTCCCCGACCGACCGACCGACGTGGCTGGCACCGATGACTTCGGCGCACGGGGCACGTCGGGAGGTCGGACATCCCACCGATCGAGGAGCGAGACGATGAGCTTCCACCCGTACCTGTTCTTCAGCGACGGCCGCTGCGCCGAGGCGTTCCAGCGCTACCACGAGATCTTCGGCGGCGAGCTGCAGGTCATGACCCACGCCGACCTGCCCGAGGGGGCGGAGCCGATGCCCGGCGCCGAGCCCCACCACGTGATGCACGCGGCCGTCACGGTCGGCGACGGCCTGCTCATGGGCAGCGACGACCCGACCGGCGACGGCGGACCCAAGGTCGGCATCGCCGCCACGTCCGTCGCTCCGGATTCCCAGGAGGGCAAGCGGGTCTTCGGTGCGCTGGCCGAGGGCGGCGAGGTGCAGATGCCGTTCGAGCCCACCTTCTGGTCGGCCGGCTTCGGCGCCTGCGTCGATCGCTGGGGCGTGAGCTGGATGGTCGACAGCGCCGAGGGCGGTGGCTGAGCGGCGACGGAAACCCGGTCGGACGCCGACGGGCGGCGCCTAGCGTCCGCGCATGGATCACGGCCGCCGCTTCCAGGAGCTCCACGAGTCAGGCACGTTCGTGCTGGTCAACGTCGCCGACGCCGGCACCGCTGCGGCGGTCAGCGAGGCCGGAGCGGCGGCGATCGCCACGACCAGCGCCGGGCACGCCACCACCATCGGCCGCGAGGACGCCGCCGCCGACGTGAGCATGGAGGAGCACGCCGCCCACACCGAGCTGCTCGTCCGCGCCGCCTCGGTGCCCTGCAACGTCGACGCCGAGAACGGCTACGGCCACCAGCCCGAGGACATGGCCGCCGCCGTGCGGCGCTTCGCCGCCGCCGGCGCCGCCGGCATGGGCATCGAGGACTGGTCCGGCGACCCCGAGCGGGGGCTGTACGACCGGGCGCTCGCCATCGCCCGGATCGAGGCGGCGGTCGAGGCGGCCGAGGCGCTCGACCACCCCTTCGTCATCACCGGGCGCACCGAGGTGCTGCTCTACGGGCTCGACGGCGGCATGGACGAGGCGCTCGCCCGGCTCCGGGGCTTCGCCTCGGTCGGCGCGCACTGCCTGTACGCCCCGGGCACCTGGGACCTCGCCAGCGTCCGCACGGTGGTCGCCGAGGCCGGCGGCCCGGTGAACGTGCTGGCGCCCCTCGCCGAGACGATGCCGAAGCCGCCCGACTTCACGCTCGCCGACCTCGCCGAGGCGGGCGTGCGCCGCATCAGCCTCGGCGGGTCGCTCTACCGGGCGCAGACCACGTGGGCGGCCGACCGGATCCGCTCGCTGCTCGCCGACCTCGGCTGAGCACCGGCGCACTCGGGGCGCGATGAATCGCGAGGCCGCGTCCCGTCATGGTCCTGAGCACCCCGGGAGGACGAGGATGGACGCGATGATCGAGGCACCCCCGGCGGGCCGGCCACCACGGACCCGCATGCCGGCGGCGTTCCGCCAGCTGCTCGTGAACACGCTCGGCACGGGCGTCACCAGCTCCTTCGTCTAGTTCGCGCTCACCTTCTGGGTCTTCCTCGAGACCCGATCGGTCGTCGCCACCGGCGTGGTCGGCGGGGCGTTCAGCATCTCCTCGGCGGTGCTCGGGCCGTTCTTCGGCACCTACGTCGACCGCCACCGCAAGCACCAGGCGCTGGTGCTGACGTCGGTGATCTCGACGGTCTGCTTCGCCACGGGAACCGCCGTGTTCGTCTCCGTCGACGCCGACGACCTGCTCTCGCTCACCAGCCCGTGGTTCTGGGCGCTCGTCGCCGCCACGCTGCTCGGCTCGGTGGCCGGCCAGCTGCGCAGCATCCCCCTGTCGACCTGCGTCACCCTGCTCGTGCCCGAGGACCGGCGCGACCGGGCGAACGGCATGGTGGGCACCGTCACCGGCCTCTCCTTCGCGATCACCTCGGTGTTCAGCGGCCTGGTGATCGGCCAGCTGGGCATGGGCTGGGCGCTCTACGGGTCGCTCGCCCTGACGGTGGCGGCGCTCGTCCACGTCACGACCATCCGCTTCGAGGAACCCGAGCCCGAGCCGCTCGTCGAGGGCGCACCCCGCCGCCCAGCGGTCGACGTCCGCGGGGCGGTCGAGGCCATCCGGGCGGTGCCCGGGCTCGGGCTGCTGATCGGGCTCGCCGCCTGCAACAACCTGCTGGGCGGCGTGTTCATGGCGCTCATGGACGCCTACGGGCTCAGCCTCGTCTCGGTCGAGGCGTGGGGCCTGCTGTGGGGCTTCATCTCCCTCGCCATGATCGCCGGGGGCGTCGTCGTGTCACGCCGTGGCCTGGGCCGGAACCCGGTGCGCGTGGTCGTGGTCGGCAACCTCGTCAACTGGGCGGTGTGCACCGTGTTCCCGATCCGCTCGTCGATCGTGCTGCTGACGGTCGGGATGGTGGTGTGGCTGTCGCTGATGCCGGCCATCGAGGCGGGCGAGCAGACGGTGCTCCAGCGGGCCATCCCCTACGAGCGCCAGGGCCGGGTGTTCGGCTTCGCCCAGCTGGTCGAGAACGCCGCCTCGCCGCTCACCGCCTTCCTCGTCGCGCCGCTCGCCGAGGCGGTGTTCATGCCGTGGATGACCGACGGCGCCGGCGCCGACGCCATCGGCGGCTGGTACGGCGTCGGCCCCGACCGGGGCCTCGCGCTCATGTTCACCCTCGCCGGGTTGGTCGGCGTGGTGGTGACCACCGCGGCGCTGCTGTCGAGGTCGTACCGGCGCCTGGAGGAGGGCACCCGTGGCGATCCGGACGGCGGTGTCGCCGAGGCGGTGGCCGGGGCGATCAGCGATGCGCCGGCGGTGCTCTGAGCACCGGGCAGCGCTCGACGTGGAGGTACTGGCGGCACTCGTCCTCGGTCAGCGACCGCGTGACCCGCGACCGCGCGAGGTCGACCAGCTCGTCCACGTCGAGCAGGTGGACCGCGGTCGTGCCGTCGGCGCTGCCGGTGGCGAGGAACCGCCCGTCGGGGCTGAAGGCGACGCCGAACACCGTCAGCTCGTGGCCGGTGAGGGCGAGCAGCTCGCGGCCGGTGCGCCGGTCCCAGAGCCGCGTCGCCCGGTCGTCGCTGGACGTCGCGATCACCCGCTCGTCCGGGCTGAACGCGATCAGGTTCACGGGTCCGCTGTGCCCGCGCAGCCGGAGGACCTCGCGACCGGTGCGCAGCGACCAGATCCGCGCGGTCCCGTCCGCACCGCCGGTCACGAGCGTGTCGTCGGGACCGAAGGTCACGCCGTTCAGCAACCCCTCGTGCTCGTCGATCACCAACGTGCGTCGCCGGGAAGCGGTGTCCCACACGGTGGCCACCCCGGCGTCCCCGACGGTCGCCAGCCGCTCGCCGGTGGCGTCGAAGGCGACGGCCACGAGGTTGTCCGCGCCGCGCTCGAGCACGGCGACGGGGTCCCCCGTCGCGGCGTCCCACAGGCGGGTGCTGCCGTCGTGGCCCGCGGTGGCGACCAGCTCCCCGTCCGGGCTGAAGGCGACGGCCCGGACGAAGTCGGTCTCGTGCCCGAGGGTGTAGCGCAGGTCGCCGGAGGCGACGTCCCACACCGCCACCGACGGCGCCATGTCGGAGCCCGAGGCGAGCAACGAGCCGTCCGGGCTGAAGGCGATCGTCGACCGCTTCACCGACCCGGCGACGAGCCGGACGACCTCCTCGCCGGTCCGTGCGTCCCAGACGAGGACCCCCGACGGCTCGGCCGGTGCGGCGAGCAGCGTGCCGTCCGGGCTGTAGGCGACGCCGCTGTAGATCAGGTGGGCGGTCGCCCGCGTGAACCACTCGCGCGACCCCCCGGTCGACACGTCCCACACCCGGGTGGTGCCGTCGCGTCCCGAGCTCACCAGGTGACGGCCGTCGGTCCGGAACGCGAGCCCGGTGACGTCGGCGCCGTGCCCGGCGAGGCGGGCCCGCTGCTCGCCCGTCGCCGCGTCCCAGACCCGGATCGTGCCGTCCGTCGCCCCACCGGCGACGAGGCCGGCGTCCTCGTCGAACGCGACCGCGGTCATCCCGGTGTTCGTCGAGAGCGTCAGCAGCAACGCCCCCGACGCCGCATCGAACACCCGTGCCTTCCCGTCGTTCGCCGCGGTCGCCACCCGGGTCCCGTCGTCGCTGAAGTGGATGGAGGCGACCGGCCAGAGGTGCCCCTCGAGCGCCACCTCCCGACCCGTCGCCGGCTCGAGCACCTGCACCTCGTCGAACGAGGCCGCCGCCAGCCGGGAGCCGTCTCGGCTCGCGGCGAGCACGACGGGCGAGGGCGGCCCACCGACGAGGACCGGTCCCGCGCCGGTGGCGAGGTCCCACGTCGCCACCCCCTGCTCGGTGCCGACGGCCAGGCGCCCGTCGGCGAGCGCGAGCGGCGCACCCGCGACGCCGACGTCCATCGTGCGCAGGACGTCACCGGTCCGGAGCTCCCAGATCCGGACGCGCTCGTCGGCGTGCGACGTGGCGATGGTCCGACCGCCCGGGTCGACGGCGAGGTCCCCGAAGGAGACGCCGGGGTCGTCGAGGCGCACCAGCTCCTCGGCGGTGTCCGTGCTCCACACGGACGCGCTCGGGCCGTCGTCGACCGGTGCGATGACCACCCGGGACCCGTCGGACGTGAGCGCGACGGAACCGCCCTGGGGGATGCGGCGGACGACGCGGGATGCC
>JBKHXT010000025.1:0-8359 GCA_046565885.1 Acidimicrobiia bacterium | reverse complement strand
GCCTCCACGGCGACGTCCCGGTCGACCGGGGCGACCAGCGACCGCAGCGCCCGCGCCGTCGACCACGAGCCCAGCCGGCCGGCGTTCACGTTGTGCACCACCCGCAGGGCATCGGTAAGCGCCAGGTCCTGGTGCACCGTCCCGATCCGCCGGCGCACCCGCCGGGCGGCCCGACCCTCGAGGGCGACCACGTCGTGGCCCAGCACCGTCTCCCGGCCCGCCGACGGGCGGAGCTGCCCGCCCAGCACCTGCAGCAGGGTCGTCTTGCCGGCGCCGCTCGCGCCGAGCAGCGCCACCCGCTCGCCGGGCGCGACGGCCAGCGACACGCCGGTCAGGGCGCGCACGGCCGACCGGCCGGTGCCGTAGGTGACGTCGACGGCGTCGAGCTCGACGAGCGCGCCCATCCCGTGGCCGCGGCCAGCTCCCACGGGGTGGCCGGTCAGCGGATGAGGCCGACGTCGCGGGCGACGGCCTCGATGTCGGCGTAGCGGTCGTCCGACGTCTCGACGAAGGCGCCGGCACCGAACAGCTCGAGCACGGCGGCGTCGTCGGGGTCGTCGGCGTCGAGGGCCAGCAGCGCCGCGGTGATGTCGGCGATCAGCTCGTCGCCCAGCTCCGGGCGCGCCACCCAGTGGTAGTCCACGTACGGCGGGGTCCGGAGCACCTCGACCACCCGGGCGGTGTCGACCGCGCCCTCGGCGACGCGCACGTCCCACACCTGGGCGTTGAGGGCGCCGGCGTCGAAGGAGCCGGCGGCCACCAGCTCGATGGTGGCGTCGTGCGACCCAGAGAACCCGGGCTCGCCGGCGAGGTCGTCCAGCGAGAGCCCGGCGTCGGCGAGGAACTTCTGGGGCATGAGCCGCCCCGACGTGGAGGAGTCCGAGCCGAACGTGAAGGTCCGCCCGGCGAGGGCGGACAGGCCGGCCACGTCGTCCACCGGCTCGATGCCGGTGTCGGCGCCGGCGATGAAGACCGACCGGAACTCCTCGTCGATGTCGCGCTGGGCGATCGCCCGGGCGCCGTCCACCTGGAGGCGGGCCTGCACGCCGGTGAGCCCACCGAACCAGACCAGGTCGAGGTCGCCGACCCGGAAGGCGCTGACGGCGGCGTCGTAGTCGGCGACCGGTTCGTAGGCGACCTGCAGGCCGAGCTCGTCGGCGAGGTGGTCGGCGACGAGTCCGAACTGGCGCTGCAGGCGCTCGGGGTCCTGGTCGGGGATGCCGCCGATCACGAGCCGCTCGGGCGGCTCGGAGGCCTCGGCGTCGTCGGTGCCCTCGCCGCAGGCGGTGACGAGGCCGGCGAGCGCGAGCAGGAGGAGCAGGAGGGATGAGGTGCGACGACCGCCGCAGGTGGGGCTCGTCACCGGTGCCTCCGGGGGTGCGTGGGGAAGGTCATGGCGGGCGACCCTACGGGTTCCCGGTTGTCGCTCTCCGGCGCCTGCGTGCAGCATGGGACGTCGTGGCCACGACGAGCACCGCCGAGCCCGATGCCTCCCTCGACGACCCGTCGGCGTCCCCGCCGCTGGGCGTCGTGGTCCTGGCCGCGTGGCCGCTGCTGCTGTCGATCCTGCTGCTCATGGTGGGCAGCGGCCTGCAGGGCGCGCTGCTCGGCGTGCGCGCCGAGCAGGCCGGCTTCAACTCGACCGTCACCGGCCTGGTGCTCGGCCTCTACTACCTGGGCTACGTCGCCGGCTCGACGTGGGTGCCCGGGCTCATCCGCAGCGTCGGCCACATCCGCGTCTTCTCGGCCCTCGCGTCGGTCGCATCGGCGGCCGTGGTCGTGCACGGCGTGTGGGTGTCGCAGGTGCCCTGGATGGTGCTGCGCTTCACGACCGGCGTGTGCATCGCCGGGCTGTTCATCGTCAGCGAGTCCTGGCTCACCGACGTGTCGACCTCGAAGACCCGCGGGTCGCTGCTGGCCGTCTACAACAGCGTCGTCACCGGCGGCCTGGCCATGGGCAGCCTCCTGCTCACCGCGGCGGACGTGTCGGGCTTCGTGCTCTTCGTCGTCGGATCCGTGGCGCTCTCCATCGCCGCCGTCCCCGTCGCCCTCGCCCCGCACGACGCGCCCGCGCCCCGCGAGCACGCCCCGCGATCCCTCCGCGAGGTCGTGCGCTCGGCGCCCCTCGGCATGACCGGCGCCGCGCTGTCCGGCTTCTCGACCGGCGCCGCGCTCGGCTTCGGTGCCGTGTACGCCACCCGGGCCGGGTTCGGCGTCAGCGGCGCCTCGCAGTTCGTCGCCTCGCTCCTCGTCGGCGCGGTGGTCGGTCAGATCCCGCTCGGGCGCTGGTCCGACCGCACCGACCGCCGCCACGTGATGGCGACCGCGGCGCTGCTCGTCACGGCCGGCGCCGCCGCCGGCGTGGCCGCCACCACGGCCGGCAGCTTCCCCGGCGCCCTCGCCGCCGGCGTCCTCGTCGGCGCCGGCGCGTTCTCGCTGTACGGGCTGTCCTTCGCCCACGTCGCCGACTACGTCGACCCGGCGGCCATGCCGGCCACCGGCGCCCGGCTCATCACCTTCAACGGACTCGCCGCCGCCGCTGGCCCGTTCGTCGCCTCGGCCGCCATCGGCCTCGTCGGGCCCGAGGGCCTCTTCTACGTGCTGGCCGCCGGCACCGGCCCCTTCGTCGCCTACGTCGGCCTCCGGCTGCGCCGGCGCCGCGCCGTCAGCGAGGACCGGCGCGCCCACTACATCCCGGTCGCCACCTCGGCCACCGTCGCCGGCGTCGACGAGCTCACCTCCGAGGTCAGCGGCATCGAGGTCGACGACCTGCCCGACGACGAGCTCGAGCCGTCCGGATCCCGGACCGGAGGGTGACCCGCCGCCAGGCGGTGCGCGACGGCCTCGCCGACGCCGCGCCCATGCTCCTCGGCGTGGTGCCCTTCGGGCTGGTCGCCGGCGCCGCCCCGCTCGCCGCCGGCCTCGACACCAGCCACGCCGTCGGGCTGTCGATGTTCCTGTTCGCCGGCGCCAGCCAGCTGGCCGTGGCCGACGTGCTGGGCTCCGGCGGCGGCGTCGCCATCGCCGTCCTCACCGCCGTGACCATCAACCTGCGCCTGCTGCTGTACTCCGCGTCGCTGGCGCCGCCGCTGGCCCACGAGTCGCTCCGGGCGCGCCTCGGCGTGGGGTACCTGCTCGTCGACCAGGTGTACGCGCAGGCGATCGTGCGGTGGGACGGCCGGGACGATCCCCGCGACCGGCTGCCCTACTACTTCGCCAACGCGATCCTCCTGTGGGTCGCCTGGCAGATCATGACGGTGATCGGTGCCCTCGTGGGCAGCAGCGTCCCCGACGACATCCCCCTCGACTTCGCCGTGCCGCTCGTGTTCCTCGTGCTGCTCGTGCCCGTGCTCGACAAGCGCCCGTCGCTGGTCGCCGCCGTCGTGGGCGGCGCCGCCGCCGTCGCCTCGGCCGAGCTGGGTGCCGACCGGCTCGCCATCCTGATCGGCGGCCTCGCCGGCATCGCCGCCGGGGTGCTCGCCGAGATCCGCGTCGAGCGGCTGGGGCGGGTCACGTGAGCGACGCCTGGCTCACCATCGTGCTCGCCAGCCTCGGCACCTTCGTGCTGCGGGCGTCGTTCCTCGTCTTCGCCGGCAAGCTCGTCGACCTGCCGCCGCTCACCGAGCGGATCCTGCGCCAGATCCCCCCGGCGGTCCTCGCCGCCCTCGTCGTCCCCGCCCTCGTCCGGCCCGAGGGCGTCGTCGACCTGTGGCAGCCCCGCCTGCTCGCCGGCGTCGTCGCCGCACTGGTGTCCTGGCGCACCCGGAACGTCGGGCTCACCCTGGTGGTCGGCATGGCGGCGCTGGTGCTGATCGAGCAGGTCGCGTAGATCTCTGCAACGCCCGTTGCCAACACGGCAGGATGAGGCGGTGCGCACGACGGACGCCCCCGCCACCCTCGACATCCTCGACCGCGAGTTCTGGCGGACCCGCCAGCACGACGTGTGGACGTGGGCCCGGGCGAACGAACCGGTCCTGCGCGACGAGCGCACCGGGATCTGGGCGATCACCAAGCACGCCGACGTCCAGTACGTCGAGCG
This sequence comes from Acidimicrobiia bacterium, assembly GCA_046565885.1. Taxonomy (GTDB): domain Bacteria; phylum Actinomycetota; class Acidimicrobiia; order Acidimicrobiales; family Salinilacustritrichaceae; genus Salinilacustrithrix. The sequence continues at coordinate 4,320 of JBKHXT010000025.1, read as the reverse complement.
CCACGCCGAGCTGTTCTCGTCGCTGCGCACCTACCGGCTGAACGAGACACCGGGCGAGTCGAACATGATCGCCAACGACGACCCCCGGCACCTCCAGCAGCGCCGGCTCGTCAACCGGGGCTTCACGCCGAGGGCCGTCCGGGAGCAGACCGAGGCGTTCGAGGCGATGATCGAGGACATGGTCGACCCGCTCACCCCGCAGGGGCGCTGCGAGGTGGTCGACGCCATCGCCGGTCAGCTGCCGGCCCGCTTCACCTGCGACCTGCTCGGCCTGCCCCAGGACGAGTGGCGCACGGTGAAGGGCTGGTCCGAGCGGCTGATGCGCATCGACGCCGCCCCCCAGGACAACGAGGTGATCCAGGACCTCATGGCCGCCACGCAGGAGATCTGGATGCTGTGCGCGGCCAAGGTGCCCGAGCTGCGGGGATGCCCGGCGCACGGCCTGCTCTCCACGTGGGCGAACGCGGAGATCGACGGCGAGCACCTCGACATGGAGACGATCTTCAACGAGGTCGGCCTGTTCGTCGCCGGTGGCGCCGAGACGACCCGCACCGCCATCGCCCACGGCCTGCGCACGTTCTGCGACCACCCGGACCAGTGGACGCTGCTGCACGAGCGACCGGAGCTGATCCCCACCGCCGTCGACGAGGTGATCCGGTGGGTGACGCCGCTGAACAACATGTTCCGCAAGGCGACCGAGGACGTCGAGCTGCGCGGCACCACCATCCGGGCGGGGGAGCGGCTGGCGCTCGTCTACCCGTCGGCGAACCGGGACGAGGAGGTCTTCAACGACCCGTTCCGCTTCGACGTCACCCGCTCGCCCAACCCGCACGTGGCCTTCGGCTACGGCACGCACTTCTGCCTCGGCGCGAACTTCGCCCGCCGGGAGCTGGAGCTCCTGTTCGGGAAGCTGACGAGCGAGTGGACGAACCTGCGCGTCGTCGACGAGATCGACGTCGAGGCGAACATCTTCGCCCCGGCGGTGCGATCGTTCGGGCTCGCCTTCGACGCCCGTTAGCCTTGGGCGCGATGCCTCCCGTCCACGCCTCGCAGCCGTCCACGTCCCCGACGCCGACGATCACGCCGGGGACGGACGTCCAGCCCTCCACCGGTGACGGCGACCACGACCTGTTCGCCCACATCTGCCGCAAGGACGACGTGACCCGGGCCTACATCACGGGCGAGGCCATCGAGGCCCTGTGCGGCAAGAAGTGGGTGCCCTCGCGGGACCCCGACAAGTACCCGGTCTGCCCGGCCTGCAAGGAGGCCATGGGCAAGATCCGCAGCTCCGGCGAGAACTAGGCGGCCCGCTTCACCCGGTCGTCGAGGGCGTCGTAGCCCTCGAGGTACTCGACCCGCTCGCGCAGCAGCCGCTCGACCAGCTGGCGGTACTCGTCGCCGCGGCCCTGGCGCTCGTACAGCTTCCGCGGCTGGAGCAGCTCGTCGTCGTCGATGCCCGGGATCGAGGTGGCGACCTCGTAGCCGAAGTCCGGGTCGGTCTCCCACTGGATGGTCCCGTCGACGATGCCGGCCTGCACGGCGGCGGACACCGAGATCGTGACCTTCTTCGAGCGGTCGTCGTCGTCGCCCCCGCCCACGCGGCCGGTGTTCAGCAGGTACACCTCGAGCGGGTGCGACTCCAGGATCTCGAGGAGCCGGTTGGCCTGCGAGGCGTCGTCCTCGAACCAGAACGGGTTGGTGCCGGGCACGCGCAGGCTCTTGCCCGCCTCGGCGGCGCCGCCGGCGCTCGTGCCCTTCGTCTCGCCGAGCATGAAGTAGTGGGCGGCCTGCTCCGGCTTCAGGCGGGCGACGGCCGGCACGATCGTCTCGTTGCGGTTGAGGATGAACAGGTACTTGGCCTTCGGCAGGTCGCGCGGGTCGCGGTGGCGGATGTCGGCCAGCGGGAACGTGACCCGCCCGTTGGCGGTGTAGCGGTCGTCGAAGAAGTCGATCTCGCCGGTGGCCGGGTCGATGCGGGTGTTCTCGAGCCACGACTCCGATGTGGTGGCGCCGCCGTGGATGGTGGGCTCGTCGTCGGGGTCGAGGCCGTAGGTCTTGGCGAAGCAGTCGTTCTCGGTGGCGTGCACGGTGCCGTCGGGCATGAGGCCGATGAAGTCGTCCTGCACGGGCAGCGAGCCCTTCACCTGGCGGAACGTGGTCGTGGTCTTGCCCGTGCCCGACAGGCCGATGATGAGCGCCAGCTCCTCCTCGCCCGACGCCGTCTCCTCGGCGGGGAAGACCTTGGCGCCCGAGTGCATGGCCAGGCCGCCCCGCTCGTAGACGAGGTGGTTCCACATGCGCAGGCCGCCCATCTTCGACTCGCCGAAGTAGTCGGACCCGAACACCCGGGTGACGTAGGCGTCGAGGTCGACGGTGATGAGCCGGTGGTTGGGCTTGCCCGGCGCGAGCAGGCCCGGCGTGTAGATGACGGTGAAGCCCCGCTCGCCGTGCTCCTGCTCGAAGGCGTCGGCGTCGTCGACCGGGAAGTACAGCTGCTGCTGCATGGCCGGGATGTTGCTGTTCTTGCGCTCGATGAACAGCCGGACCGGCGTGCGGAAGTCGGGGTCGGGGCCGATGTAGCCCTCGATCAGGACCATGTCCTGGTCGGCGATGAACGCGTCCTGCTCGGCGGCCCAGCGCTCGTACTCGTCGCGGGGCATCGTCGGCTTGCCGGTCTCCACGTCGGAGACGAAGAAGGTCGACGGCGCCAGCCGGGCGGTGACCATCGTCGTGTAGCCGATGTTGCCGTGCTCGCTGACCTGGACGCGGGGCATGCAGCCCAGCACCCAGTCGCGGAGCTGCTCCTGCGAGGGGTTCGAGGTGACGGACGCGGCGGCGGGGAGCTTCGTCATGGCGGCCTCCCTACCCAGCGCCACCCCGCCTCTTGTCGCAGGAGGTGACGTCAGTCGAGGCGGCGCAGCTCGGCCCGGTAGCGGTGGCCCCGCTCGCGGTAGAAGGCGGCGCCCATCGAGATCTCGTCGGGGTTCACCGAGTCGGGGCGCATCTTGGCCGGGATGCCCAGCGCCATGGCGCCGCTCGGCACCTCCGTGCCGCCGCTGACCACGGCGCCGGCGCCGACGAGTCCGCCGGTGCGCACGATCGCCCGGTGGAGCACGACGCTGCCGGAGCCGACGAGCGCGCCGTCCTCGATGATGCAGCCCTCGAGGTGCACGAGGTGGCCGATGACGCAGTCGCTGCCGATCTGCGTGGGCGCCCACTCGGTGGTGTGGATGACCGAGCCGTCCTGGATCGAGGTGCGCTCGCCGACGGTGATCGGCCCGCTGTCGCCGCGCAGCACGGCGCTCGGCCAGACGGTGGACTCCGACCCGATCGTCACGTCGCCGATGACGACGGCGTCGGGGTGGACGAAGGCGTCGTCGGCGATGGTGGGCTCGAGGTCTCCGAGGGCGTAGATCGGCACGGCGTCATCCTTCCCGGCCGGCGGCGCCGGCGTCGAACGCCGCCTCGCAGCCGGCGCAGCGGCCGGTGAGCGCGAAGTGCTGGAGGTCGGGCACGAAGCCGAGGCGCCGGCGCACGTCGCGGACGAAGGGGTCGGTGAGCCGGCGGGGGATCTCCACGACGGCGCCGCACCCCTCGCACACCAGGTGGGCGTGCTCCTCGTGGGCGAGGTGGTACTCGGCCGGGCCGTGCCCGAGGTGCACGTGGGTGACGATCCCGAGCCGGGCGAGCAGCTCCATGGTCCGGTAGACGCTCGACGCCGACACCTCGGGGTGGCGGGCGCGGACGTGGTCGTGCAGCTGCTCGGCGGTGGCGTGGGAGCCGAGCGCGGCCAGCGCCTCGACGACCGCCCGACGGGGCGCGGTGACGCGCACGCCCTCGGCCCTCAGCCGCTGCACCAGGTCGTCGGTCGTCACCTCCGCCATCACCCGACGCTACCGAGGCGACGGTGCGTCCAGTTGCAAGCTGAATGCAACTGGCGGCCTCGGGCCCCTACGGTGGCGCCCATGCGCCCCCACCGCACCCTCATCCTGCTCGCGCTCGTGGCCCTGGTGGCCGCGGGCTGCGGCGACGACGACGCCACCGACGACGCCGCCGCCGACGACCGCCCGGTGGTCGTCACGACGGTGAGCCCGATCACCTCCATCGCCTCGCAGGTCATCGGCGACAGCGCCGTCATCCGCGGCGTGGTGCCCGAGGGAACGAACTCCCACACCTTCGAGCCCACGCCGTCCGTGTCGGAGGTGCTGGAGCAGGCCGACGTGGTGTTCCTGAACGGCCTGCAGCTGGAGCAGCCCACGCTGGAGCTGGCCGAGGACGTGGCCACCGACGCCGAGATCGTCCTGCTCGGCGACCTCATCG
>JBKHXT010000024.1:0-7668 GCA_046565885.1 Acidimicrobiia bacterium | reverse complement strand
GTCGGGTCGGTGCGGGGATCGCCGTGCAGGGAGGGGTAGGCGATGCGGTCGTCGGCCTCGAGCACCTCGAGGATGCGCTGCCGCAGCGGCGCGAACGCCGGGTCGGCGAACAGGTCGGCCTCCGCCTCGGCGTTTCGCGCCCGCACCCACGCCATGGCCTCGGCGCCCTCGACGTCCTCGAGCCAGCGCCACTCGTCGGCCGGCGTGGGTGCGGTGGTCGGCTGCTCCTCCGGGGTCACCCCGGCGAACCTACGTCCGCCCCGTCAGCGCTCGCCCTCGGGCGACGGGCCTCCGGCCTCGGAGGGATCGCTCGGCGGCTCCTCGGGCTCCTCGAGCCCGGGCCCGGTCTGGTCGGTGCCGGCGCCGGGGGCGGCGCCGTCCACGGTGCCGGCGCCCGACGTCCCCTCGGCGGCTTCGTCCGGCGCCGAGCCGAACCCGTCGCCGCCGTCGGGATCCTCGCCATCGGGTCCCTCGGGCAGCGCCGGGGGATCCTCCTGGTCGCTGACCACGACGAGACCCGAGGCCAGCTCGAGGCCGAGGTCACGGGCACCGCGAGCGAGGTCGGTGGCGACCGAGGGATCGAGACCGTCGCCGGCGGTGATCGAGTCGAACCCGGTGGTGATCAGCTCGACGTTGCGCTGGAGCAGCCCGCCGAGGTCGGCGCCGCCCGCCAGCTCGGACAGGGCCGTCGTCGCCTGGCCGACGGCCGCGTCCAGCTCGGCGCGGGCCGCCTCGGCGGCGGCGTCGTCGCCGCCGGCGCGGGCCTCGGCGTAGGAGGTCAGCGCGTCGACGAGGGGTCGCCAGGCGTCGAGGAACGTCTCGCGCTCCTGGACGCCGGTGGCGGCGCCGACGGTGGTGGCGAGGCCCTCGGTGGCGCCCTCGAGGAGCGTGATGGCCGAGCTGACGGTCTCGTCGGTGACGTCGCCGCCGGCCTCCGTCAGCTGGTCGGCGACGAGCAGCGCCAGGTAGGCCTGCTCCTGCACGCCGGCGGTCAGGTCGGCTCGGGTGGTCGCCGGCACGCTTGCCGGGTCGCCGGGGAACTCGTCGGGGTAGGCGGAGACGATGCCACCGGCGAGGGTCGCCGCCACCGCCTCCATGTGCGCCGCGGAGTCGCGCAGCAGCTGCAGGGGATCGGCGTCGGCCTCACCCTCGCCGGCCAGCGCGTCCACGACGGCGACGACCGAGTCGACGTGCGTCTGCAGCTCGCCGGTGAGGTCCTCGGCCGACAGCTCGCCCTCGGTGGCCTCCTGGAGCAGCTCGGCCGTGGCGCTGGCGTACTCGGTGAGCTCCGCCAGGGCGTCCTCGGCGGCCTGCTGGTCGCCCTCGGAGCGGGCGACGGTGTAGTCGACGAAGTAGCCGATGTGGTCGCGCCACAGCTCGAGGAAGGCGTCGGCGTCGTCGACTCCCGGGATGCCGGCGACGGCCTCGCCGATCGCCGTGGTGTTCTGCTCGAGGGCGTCGAGCGCCGCCTGCGCGGCGGCATCGTCGGCGCCGCCGTCGAGCACGTTCTCGAGCGCCAGCCCGGTCAGGTAGGCGTGCTCCTGCAGCAGCGAGGCGAGCGTCGCGCGCAGGGTGGAGGACTCGTCGTCGACGGACACCACCACGGGCGGGGCGGTGGTGGTGGTCGTCTCCTGCGCGTTGGTCACCTCGCCGGACACGGGCGGGGTCACGACCTCGGTGTCGCTGCTGCACGCGGCGAGGCCGAGGCTCACCGAGGCGCTGATGGCGAGGAGCTTCTTCGTGGTGGATCGCACGGGGGGCCCTCCAGGGTGGGGACGGGGGAGGAGGCTGGCCGCGCCCGGGTCGGGACGCGTGTCGTGCCTCCATCCCGCACGTCCGGAGCCCGTAGAACCGCCGGTGAGACACGGCCCGTCCCCCCGGTGGGAGGGGGACGGGCCGTGGTTCCCCACGACCGCCAGCGCGGAGCGGCGGTCGGGATCCTGGGGGGTCCCGGCCCGTCTACGGCGCCGGCGGCGGGTCCGGATGACCGCCGTTCGCCTCGACCAGCGCCAGCACCGCGTCGGCGACCTCGTCGACCGTGAGGCCGTCGGTGCGCACCTGGGGGAACCGCCCGTAGCCGGGGGCGCGCTCGGCCAGCAGCTCGGCGATGCGGGCGGCGGGATCGCCGCCGCGCAGCAGCGGGCGCTCGTCGGCCTCGTCGGCCAGGCGGGCGACGAGCTCGTCGACCGACGCCACGAGGCACACGATCACCCCGGTCGCGCCGAGGGCGGCCTCGTTCGCCGGGTCGAGGAGGAGCCGGCCCCCCGTGGCCACGACCTGGCCGCGCTGCGCCCCCAGCTCGGCGGCCACCTCGCGCTCGAGCTCCCGGAACCGGTCCTCGCCGTGCTCGGCGAAGATGCCCGGGATGGGGCCGTGGCGGGCCTCGATCACCGCATCGGTGTCGACGAAGGGCCGCCCGAGGCGGTCGGCGAGCCGCCGGCCGACGGTCGACTTGCCGGTGCCCATGAAGCCGGTGAGGACGATGTTGGGGGGCGTCGGCGACACGTCGGGCTCCTGGATCGGGGGCCGGCGAACGGTACCCGAGCGGTCCGACGGGGGCTCGTAGGCTCGGCGCCATGGCCACCCGCGTGCTCGTGCTCAACGGGCCGAACCTGAACCTGCTCGGCACGCGGGAGCCCGACGTCTACGGCCACGACACCCTCGACGACGTCGTCGAGGCGATGCGCCGCCACGTCGAGGGGCGCGACGTCGAGCTGCGGGCGCACCAGTCGAACATCGAGGGCGAGCTGGTCGACGCCCTCCACGACGCCCGCGGTTGGGCGGACGGCGTCGTCCTGAACGCCGGCGCCTTCACCCACTACAGCTACGCCCTGCGCGACGCGATCACCGCCACCGGGCTCCCGGTGGTCGAGACCCACCTCTCGAACGTGCACGCGCGCGAGGGGTTCCGGCACCGCACCGTGCTCGCCGCCGTGTGCGTCGGCGTCGTCAGCGGCTTCGGCGCCGGCAGCTACGTGCTCGCCCTCGACGGGCTCCTGCGCCACCTCGACCGCGCCTGATCCAGACGGCCCGGGTGGCCGTGGTTCATCCGGACCGAGGGGTTGGTCCGTAGGAACCACCGATGCCCCCCGAGGACCACCAGCGCTCCCGGCTCCAGGCCGCCCTCCTGGTGACCGTCGCCGCCATCGTGGCGGTCGGCACCGGCGAGCTCGCCGCCGGCGCCGTGCAGGCGTGGCAGTCCCCGGTGGAGGCGGTCGCCGAGTCGGTGATCGACCGGTCCCCGTCGTCCGTGACCCGGTTCGGCATCCGCACCTTCGGCACCAACGACAAGCTCGCCCTGGTCGTCGGCATCCTCGTGCTGCTCGCCATCGCCGCCCCCCTCCTCGGCCTGGCCAGCCGCCGCCGCCCCGCCGTGGCGCTCGCGGCCTTCGGCGCGTTCGGCGCCGTCGGCGTCCTGGCCTCGATCGACGGCGGCTCCCTCTGGTCGGCGGTGCCGTCGGTCGCCGCGGCGCTGGGGGGTGCCGCCGTCGTGCTGCTCGGCCGTCGCGCCGCCCCGGCCGGCCGGACCGGTTCCGCGTCCGACGGCGTCAGCCGCCGCCAGCTGCTGGCGGGCGCCGGCGCCTTCGCCGCCTTCGGCCTGGCCATGGCCACCGCCGGCCGCGCCCTCGGCGACCGCTTCAGCGCCGCCGCCTCCCGGGCCGCGCTCATGCTGCCCCGGGCCCGCGACCCGCTGCCGCCGCCGCCGGACGGGGCCTCCTTCGACGACATCGAGGGCTTGGCGCCGCTCTTCACGCCGAATGAGACCTTCTACCGGATCGACACCGCCCTCACGGTCCCCCAGGTCCCGGTCGAGGACTGGACGCTGCGGGTCACCGGCATGGTCGAGGAGCCCTTCGAGCTCACCTTCGACGAGCTGGTCGAGCTGGGCGTGATCGAGGCGGACGTGACCCTCACCTGCGTGTCGAACCGCCTCGGCGGCGACCTGGTCGGCAACGCCCGCTGGCTCGGCGTGCCCGTCGCCACGCTGCTCGAGCGGGCCGGCGTCGACCCGGCAGCCGACCAGCTCGTGGGCCGCTCGGTCGACGGCTACACGTGCGGCTTCCCCGTGGATCTCGCCCGCGATCCCGACCGCACCTGCATGGTCGCCATCGGGATGAACGGCGAGCCGCTGCCCCTCGAGCACGGCTTCCCCGCCCGGCTGGTCACCGCCGGCCTCTACGGCTACGTGTCCGCCACGAAGTGGCTCGACGAGATCGAGCTCACCACCTTCGCCGACTTCGACCAGTACTGGGTGCCCCGCGGCTACGCCGAGCGGGCGCCGATCAAGACCATGTCGCGCATCGACGTGCCCCGGGCCGGCGAGATCGTCCCGGCCGGCGACACCGTCATCGCCGGGGTGGCGTGGGCCCAGACCCGCGGCATCAGCAAGGTCGAGGTGAGCATCGACGACGGCCCCTTCGAGGAGACCGAGCTCGCCGCCCAGCTCAAGGACGAGGTGTGGCGCCAGTGGCGCCTGCCCTGGACCGCCACCCCCGGGTCGCACCGGCTCGTCGTGCGTGCCACCGACGGCACCGGCGAGCTCCAGACCCAGGAGGCCACCGACCCCCTCCCCGACGGCGCCTCCGGCTGGCCGTCCCTGATCGTCACCGTCCGCGAGCCGTGACCACGGCTCCCACCGAACTCCCCGCCACGCCGTGGTGCGGAGTGGATCCCCACACCCCAACCCCAGGAGATACCAACCGATGACCCGTTTCCGCTTCGTCCGAGCGCTGGCCCTCGCGCTGTCGCTCACCCTCGTCGCCGCCGCCTGCGGTGACGACGATGACGCCACCACCGACACCGGTGCCCTCAGCGAGGAGACCACCGAGACCGAGACCTCCGAGGCGACCACCGAGGAGATGACCGAGGACGAGACCATGTCCGAGGACATGGGCGGCGAGGAGGCCGCCGCCGACAGCGCCACCATCTGCGACGCCGACGCCATCGTCGAGGCCGTCGAGGGCGGCGCCGAGGAGGGCACGCTCGAGGGCATGACCGACGATCCCGTCGGCACCGCCGCCTCGAACAACCCGGTCCTCACCACCCTCACCACCGCGGTGACCGAGGCCGGCCTCGTCGACACCCTCAACTCCGCCGAGGCCCTGACGGTGTTCGCGCCGACCGACTGCGCCTTCGCCGCCCTCGACCCGGCGACCCTCGAGGCCGCCCTGGCCGACCCCTCCGGCCTGCTGACGCAGGTGCTCGGCTTCCACGTCATCGCCGGTGAGCGCCTGTCCTCGTCGGACCTCGGTGGCACCTACGAGACCTTCACGGGCGAGATGCTCGAGGTCTCGGCCGAGGGCGACACCGTCACCGTCGGCGGCGGTCAGGCCAACGTGCTCGTGCCGGACATCATGACGGCCAACGCCACGGTGCACCTGATCGACGCCGTGATGCTCCCGCCGTCCGCCGGCTGAGCGAACCACGTTCCACCCAGGGAGCCCGAGGGCGCAGCCACCACGGTGGCTGCGCCCTCGGCGCGTCCTGGGTGATGTCGCCGAGCGGGCTCAGGCGATGGCCTGCAGGCGGGGCCGCGGCGGGGCCGGCTCGAGCAGCACGTCGGCGGTGAGGTCGAGCTCGGCGGCCCGGATCAGCAGCGCCTTGCGCAGCGGGGCGAGCACCTCGCCGTTCAGCGCCGCCGCCTGGGCCCGGAGGGCCTCGGCCCGGCTCGCCGCCACCTTGGCGATCTTGGTCTTCTCGGCGTCAGGGGTCTGGGTGCGCATCGTCGGCTCCGTGGGGTTCGAGCGTCGGTGGGGTGCGCCGATCGCTACCCGTGGCACGGTCTCGGCAGAACGGCGCTCAGCCCCGACGGGGGCGGGGCGGGCCGTCCTCGCGTGGCACGCCGAGCGCCTCCAGCTGCGCGAACGCCCGAGCGCCGTGGTGCTCGACCGCATCCACCGGCGGCGGTCCGTCGTGGCTGATCGACCAGGCGACCAGGGCGTCGGCGATCGCCTCGAGCTCCGCGACGACGGCCGCCAGCTCGTCACCGACGTCGTCGCCGGCGCGCTTCAGGGCGCCGTCGGTGCGGCGGACCAGCTCGAGCACCGCGCCGGCCCGGGTCGGCTCCGGCTGGGCGAAGCGCACCAGCGCCGAGCGCAGCGACCAGTCGCGGTCGCGGGGTGCGTCGGCGAAGCCGACCTGGGGTGCGGGCACGCCGCCAGCCAACCACCCCGGGCGCGCCGGAGGCGCAGGCCCTGCGGACCGGCGCCTCCGGACGCCCCCATCCCCCGATGTGGCCGTTGCGCTAGCTGACGACCACCGCCGTCGCCATGCCGAACATGCCGTCCTCCCGCTCGACGTGGTTGAGGATGTGGCAGTGCCACACCCAGGTGCCGGGCGCATCGAGGTGCATGAGCACCGTGTAGCGCTCGCCCGGGGCCACGTTCACCGTGTCGGCGAAGTACGGGTTGTCGAGCGGGATGCCGTCCTTGGCCACCACCAGCTGGTCGAACTGGTGCTGGTGCATCGGGTGCTCCATCAGGCCCTCGTTGGCGTAGTGGACGAGGATCCAGTCGCCCTGGTTCGCCACGATCGGCGTGGTAGCCGGGAAGCTCTTCCCGTTCAGCGACAGGCCGATGGTGCCGGCGTCGTTCAGGACCATCGGGAACTCCTGGGCGATCTCGAGGTCGGCCGGGATCTCGACGCCGCTGATCGTGCGGCCCCGGGGCAGCTGGACCTCGCCGATCTGGAGCACGCCGAGCATGCCGTTCGGGACCTTCATCTGGCCGTGGACGTGGGCGTGGTAGATCGCCACCGCCTCACGGACCGCCGGGAACTCGTAGGAGAAGGTCTCGCCCGGCTGGATCAGGTCCTGGGTGATCGGGGCGACGCCGTCCATGCTGTTCGGCAGCTTGGCGCCGTGGAAGTGCACGTCGGTGCCGAGGGGCAGGTTGTTGGTGACGTCGAAGCGGAGCTTGTCGCCCACCTCGGCCTTGATGTACGGACCGGGGACCATGCCGTTGTAGGTCCAGGCCTCGACGAACTTGCCCGGCTCGACCTCCCAGTCGACGATCTCGGCGCTCAGCTCGTAGCGCTTGGTGCCGTCGGCCATGATCTCGACCGGCTGGAGCTCCTGGTTCCCGATGCCCTCGGTGGCGGCCGGGAAGGCGGCCATCGAGTCCATCATCGCCTTGTCGAGCGCCGCGGCCTCCTCGGGCGTCATGTCGCTGCCGTGCGAGCCGTGGCCGGCGCCGGCCGTCTCGCCCTCGGCGGCGGCGCCGCCCGCACCGACGGTGAGGGTGCCCTTCATGCCGGCCGCCTCGTGGCCGGCGATGTCGCACCACAGCTCGTAGGTGCCGGCCGGCAGGGACGACACGTCGAGGGTGGCGCGGTCGCCGCCGTTCAGGGCCGGGGTGACCAGGTCGTCGTGGCCCTTCACCGCCAGGGTGTGGACCATCGTGCCGTCGTTGGTGACCTCGAGGCTGCCGCCCTCGGCGACCGTGATGCTCGCCGGCTCGATCGCGAACTCGGTCAGCGACACGGCGACGCTGCCGGCGCCGGCGGCGCCTCCGCCCGTGGCGGTGACCCCGTCGTCGTCGCCCGAGGCGAAGGCCACGAAGCTGAAGACGAGCGCCGTGAACGCGACGATCACGACGAGGAGCAGGCCGACGTCGGTGCCGCGGGTGCGGCCGTCGGTCGTGGGGGCTGCGGGGGATGGTGCCGTCATGG
>JBKHXT010000023.1:0-18523 GCA_046565885.1 Acidimicrobiia bacterium | reverse complement strand
CACGTCGTCCTCGATGCGGGCGACCTCGTTGTCGTTGGCCGGCACGGTGTCGAGGTGGCCAGCGAGGACCAGGCGCTGCTCGCGCCCGAGGTCGGTGCGGGCGATGACGTTGTCCTGGTACCGCTCGACCGTGAGCCAGGGCACCTCGCGCAGCCACCCCTCGACGAGGTCGGCGAAGGGCCCCTCGCCGAGGCTCGGCGAGGAGATGTCGACGAGGTCGGCCGTGGCCCGCAGCAGATCGGTCACGTGGCGGCGCCGTGGTCCCGGAGGATGTCGTTCAGCTTCGACTTGTCGTGGCGCTCGCCCGGCTCGAGGCGCTTGATGACGAGCACGCACGGGAGGCCGAAGTCGCCGCCGGGGAAGCTGCGGGGGCGGGTCGCCGAGACGGCGACGCTCCACGCCGGCACCCGGCCCCGGCTGATCTCCTCGCCGGTCTCGGCGTCGTAGACCGGGATCGACCCGGTGAGCACGCAGCCGGCGCCGAGCAGCGTGCCGGTGCCGACGCGGGCGCCCTCGGCCACGATGCAGCGGCTGCCGATCATGCACTCGTCGCCGATGATCACAGGCACGGCGTTGGCCGGCTCGAGCACGCCGCCGATGCCGACGCCGCCGGACAGGTGCACGTTGGCGCCGATCTGGGCGCAGGAGCCCACCGTGGCCCACGTGTCGACCATCGAGCCGGAGCCGACCCAGGCGCCGATGTTCACGTACGACGGCATCATCACGACGCCCTTGGACAGGTGGCTCCCCCACCGGGCCGACGCACCGGGCACCACCCGGACGCCGGCCGCCTGGTAGTCCCGCTTCAGCGGGATCTTGTCGGCGTACTCGAACGGCCCGAGCTCGGTGGTCTCCATCGCCGACAGCCGGAAGAGCAGGAGGATGGCGAGCTTCGCCCACTCGTTGACGACGACCTCGTCGTCGGCGACGCCGTCGCCGCGCACCTCGGCCACCCGCAGCTCGCCGGCATCGAGCAGGTCGATGGCCTGGCGCACCACCTCGAAGGCGTCGGTGTCGGCGGGCGAGAGCTGGTCGCGCCGCTCCCAGAGCTCGGTGATCTGTGCCTGCAGGTCGGCCATGGCCGAGAACCTACCGCCCGATGTCGAGCAGCCCCGCCGGCCGGGCCTCGCGCCGGGGGCCCCCGACCACGAGGCGGTCGCCCTCGACGTGGAGGCGGGCCACGTGCAGCATCCGGGCCCCGTGGGGGTAGCCGACGGCGGCCGGGTCCCAGGCGTGGTGCACGAGGGCCAGCTCCCCGTCGGGCAGCCGCAGCACCTCCTGGCCGCCCGGTCCGGCGGCGCCGTCGCGGCTGGCCAGCACCGGGTGGGGCGCGGTGCGCCGGCAAGGACCGGTCACGGTCTCGCACACGGCGTGGCCCACGGCGTAGGCGCCGGTCTCCCACCGGTTGCCGCTGTACAGGAGGTGGTACCGGCCGTCGACGCGCACCATCGACGGCGCCTCGATGATCGGCCACTCCCAGTCGAGGGCCCGGTGGAGCAGCTCGTGGCGGGGGCCGAGCAGGAGCAGGCCGTCGTCGCTGAGCCCCTGGACCCAGAGCCGGGTGGGCTCGCCGTCGAGCGTGCCCTCGCTCTTCCACAGCAGCCACGGCCGGCCGTCGTCGTCGACGAAGGGGCTGGGGTCGATCGATCCGCCCCGGCTGCGCTGGCACACCAGCGGCTCGGTGCTGCGGTCGACGTAGGGCCCCTGGGGCAGGACGGCGGTGGCCCGGGAGATGCACAGCAGGCCCGACGCCCGATCCCGCACCGAGTAGTAGAGGACGAAGCCGTTGCTGCGGGGTAGGACGGCCGGCGCCCACGTCGGGCCGAGGTCCGCCCACTGCGGCATCCCCTGGAGGGCGTCGCCGACCCACTCCCAGCGCACGAGGTCGTCGGAGCGCAGCGTGGGCACGGCGTGCCGGCCGACCCGGGTCCCGAACGCCCACCAGCTGCCGTTGGCGCGGACGACGTGGGGGTCGGGGAAGTCGTGGCGCCAGACCGCCTCGCTGCCCTCGCTGACCGTGGGCGGGCCGGCGGTGGGGGGCGCGGAGCGGTCGGGTCGGGGCGGCGGGGCGCTGACCTCCGATCCGGGCGACGGCGTCGTCGGGGCGGCGGCGGGCGCCGCGCCGAGCGCCGCGGTCGTCGGCGGCGCGGCCGGTGCGGCCGTCACCGGGGCGGCCGCGGTGGCCGTGCTCCACGGCGGTCGCCGGACGTCGTCGGCGTGGACGCGAGCTCGGGGTGGCCGAGGCGACCGGGGGGCTCGGGGCTCGGCCCGCTCGATCTCGATGGTCGAGGCGGCGACCTCCCCGATCGTCGGGCCCCGATCGACCGCCCCGGCACCGGCCGAGGCGACGACGAGCAGCGCCGCCAGGAGCAGGTGGCGGCGTCGTGCGGGACGTCGTGGTCGGAGGCGTCGGATGGCGTCGGGGTGGGTGGCGGGCGAGGTCGGGCCCCGTGGCCCACCACCTCCTTCGATGCCCGGGCGACGACCTCCTGCCCGGCGCTCGGCCTACCCCGCCCGGGCCAGCCGCTCGACGACGAGCGCGATGCGCTCGTCGGGCTGCACCGCGGCGATGCGGACGTGCCCGGAGCCGGCGGCGCCGTAGAACTCGCCCGGGCTCACGATGGCGCCGCCCTCGCGGGCGAGGCGCTCGGTGAGGGCCCACGCGTCACCACCCGGGGCGGGCACCCAGAGGTAGAAGCCGCCGCCCGGCATCGGCACGTCGAGGCCGATGCCCGCCATGGCGGCCTGCAGTGCCAGCAGGCGCCGGTGGTAGCGCTCGCGCTGCACGTCGACGTGGTCCTCGTCGGCCAGGGCGGCGATCGCCGCCGCCTGCACCGGCGCCGGCGGCATGAAGCCGGCGTGCTTGCGGACCTCGCGCAGGTAGGCCACGAGCTCGCGGTCGCCGGCGTAGAAGCCGGCGCGGCCGCCGGCCAGGTTCGAGCGCTTCGACAGCGAGTGCACCGCCAGGACGCCCTCGGTGCCGTGGTGGAGGATCGTGCGAGGCGGGCCGTCCCACGTGAAGGCGACGTAGCACTCGTCGGAGAGGACGGGCACGCCGTGGGCGCGGCCCCACTCGGCGGCGGCGCCGAGGTCGTCGAGCCCGCCGGCCGGGTTGCCCGGCGTGTTCACCCAGAGGCACAGGGCCCGGGCGGCGTCGGCCTCGTCGATGGCGTCGAGGTCGATGGTCCAGTCGTCGCGCACCGGGACGGCGACCGCCCGGCAGCCGGCCAGCGTGGCGCCCATCTCGTAGGTCGGGTAGCTGATCGCCGGGTACAGGACGGTGTCGCGCTCGGGCGTGCGCAGACGCAGCCACTGCGGGATGCCAGCCACCAGCTCCTTGGTGCCGATGCAGGCGGCGACCTGGTCGGCGTCGACGGCGACGTCGAGGAACCGCCCGAGCCAGCCGACGACGGCCTCGCGGAAGGCCGGCGTGCCGTTCGAGGCCGGGTAGCCGCGGGCGTCGGCGGCGGCCATCGCCTCCACGACCGCCGGCGGCGGCGGGTCGAACGGCGTGCCGATGCTGAGGTCGACGACGCCGCCCTCGTGCTCGGCGGCGACCGCCCGCAGCGGGTCGAGCCGGTCGTAGGGGTAGGGCGGCGGCACGAACGGCGCCGGCGCGCCCCGGTGCGGGGCCTCGGTCACGAGCCGTCCTCGCGGTCGACCTCGAACTCCCGGAACTGCGCCCGGGACCCGGCGTCGAGGCGGGCCTGGACCAGCGTCCCGGTGTCCCCGTGGGTCTCGACGAGGACCTCGCCCTCCCGGTGCACGGCGGCCAGGGCGTCGGCCCGCTCGTAGGGGATCGACAGCTCGACCACCGGCTGCATGGCCCGCAGGTGCGTGCTCAGCGCGGCGAGCAGGTCGTCGACGCCCTCGCCCGTCTTGGCCGAGAAGGCGACCGAGCCCGGGTACCGCTTGGCGAGCGTGGCCGCCGTCTCCGGGTCGAGGTCGGCCTTGTTGAAGGCGAGCAGCTGGGGGACCTTGCCGGCGTCGATCTCGCGCAGGACGGTGTGCACCGCCTCGATGTTGCCGGCGACGTCGGGCGCGGTGGCGTCGACGACGTGGAGGAGCAGGTGGGCGTCGGCGGCGACCTGCAGCGTGGACTTGAACGCCTCCACGAGCTGGTGGGGCAGCTTGCGGACGAAGCCGACGGTGTCGGTGGCCAGCACCGACTCGCCGCCGGGCAGGTCGAGGCGGCGGGTGGTGGCGTCGAGGGTGGCGAACAGCCGGTCCTCGACGAGCACGCCGGCGTCGGTGAGGCGGTTGAGCAGCGTCGACTTGCCGGCGTTGGTGTAGCCGACGATGGCGACGCGCTGGATGCGGCTCCCCCGGCGCTGCTTGCGCTGGGTGTCGCGGTGGCGCTGGATCTCGCGGAGGTCGGCCTCGAGCTTGTGGATGCGCCGCACGATGCGCCGGCGGTCGGTCTCGAGCTGGGTCTCGCCCGGGCCGCGGGACCCGATGCGGGCCCCGCCGCCGGCCGACATGCCGCCGGCCTGCTGGGAGAACGTCTTGCCGGTGCGGCGCAGGCGGGGCAGGCGGTAGCGGAGCAGCGCCAGCTCGACCTGGGTCTTGCCCTCGAGGCTGGCGGCGTTCTGGGCGAAGATGTCGAGGATCACGGCGGTGCGGTCGATGGCCGTGCGGCCGAGCATCTTCTCGAGGTTGTACTGCTGGGCCGGCGTCAGCTCGTTGTCGAACACGACCGTGTCGCAGTCGGTGGCCAGCGCCACCTCCTTCAGCTCCTCGGCCTTGCCCTTGCCGATGAACGTGGGCGGGTCGGGCGCCTGGCGGCGCTGCACGACCCGGGCCACCTCGTCGGCGCCGGCGGTGTCGATGAGGGCGCTCAGCTCGTCGAGGCCCCGCTCGGTCTCCTCGGCGTCGTCCGGCGGCAGCGTGACGCCGACGAGGACGATCTTCTCCCGGAACGACCGTTCGATGAGGGTGTCGGTGAGCGCATCGGTCAAGGCGTCGATCCTCTCATCACAGCGGCCACTCGACGGCGGCGATCGCGACGACGGGGACGGTGAGGTGCGCCGGCCCGTCCGGCGACAGCTCGACGACCGCCGGTCCTCCCGGCTGCTCCACCGTCGTCGTGGCCGGCGCCAGCTCCCAGGCGTGGGCGGCGGCGGCGACGGCCACGGCGCCCGTGCCGCAGGCGAGCGTGGGCCCGACGCCGCGCTCGAACACCAGCATCCGCAGCCGGCCGGGATCGCCGGGCAGCACGAGCTCGACGTTGGTGCCGCCGGCCGTGGCGGCGTTGATGCGCTCGCCGACCTCCACCAGGTCGGGCACGTCGTCGGGATCGGCGACGTGGAGCACGACGTGGGGGTTGCCCATGTCGACCGCCGTGGCCCGCAGGACGCGCTCGTCGACCCACTCCGGGCGGTCGCCGTCGAGCCGGGGTCGGCCCATGGCCACCCGCATGCGGTGGCGGTGCGGCCCCTCGGTCTCCACCACCGTGACCGTGCGGGGGCCGGCGTCGGTGTCGACCTCCACGACGCCGTCGGCCGCCAGGCCCGCCCGGACCACGGCCTGGGCCAGGCAGGAGATGCCGTTGCCGCTCATCTCGGCCCGCGAGCCGTCCTCGTTGCGCAGCTCCATGCGCACCCGGCCGCCCTCGCCGGCGGTGACCCGGATGAGGCCGTCGGCGCCCACGCCGCGGTGGCGGTCGCACAGCGACCGGGCGATCTCCTCGTCGATCGGCTGGCGGCCGTCGAGGTCGAGCAGGACGAGGAAGTCGTTGCCCAGGCCGTGGTGCTTCGTGAGCTTCATGTCGCGGTCAGTCTGCCGCGCCGTCGACCAGGTGCCGCACCGGTTCGACGGCGTCGACGCCGCCACCGTCGACGTCGACCCAGGCGATGCGGGGGTCGCGGCGGAACCACTTCTCCTGGCGGCGGGCGAAGCGCCGGGTGCGGGTGCGGGCGAGCTCGAGCGCCTCGTCCAGCGTGACCTCCCCCGCCAGGTGGGCCGCCAGCTCCTTGTAGCCCAGTGCCTGGGCGGCCGTGCGCGACAGGGGCCGCTCGGCCGTGGTGAGCGACCGGACCTCGTCGAGGAAGCCGGCGGCGAGCTGCGCGTCGTAGCGGTCGTGGATCCGGCGGTCGAGGTCGGCGTGGTCGCGGCGGACGGCGACGAGGGCGAACGGCGTCGGCGGGTGCTGGTCGAGGCCGGGCCCGAAGGAGGAGAACGGTCGGCCGCTCCCGAGCGCGACCTCCAGGGCCCGCACCACCCGGCGCCGGTTGGTCGGCTCCATGCGGGCCGCCGCAGCGGGGTCGACCTCGGCGAGGCGGGCGTGCAGCCCCTCGGTGTCGGGGTCGGCGTCGAGCTCGGCCCGGACGTCGGGGTACTGGCCGGGAAGGGTCAGGTCGTCGACGACGGCCCGCAGGTACAGCGCCGTGCCCCCGACCAGCAGGGCCCGCCGGCCGCGGGCCTCGATGTCGGCGATCGCCGCCCGGGCGTCGGCCTGGTAGCGGGCGACGTCGTAGTCCTCCCACGGCTCGGCGACGTCGAGCAGGTGGTGGGGCACCTCGGCCCGCTCCGCCGGCGACGGCTTGGCCGTGCCGACGTCCATGCCGCGGTACACCTGCATCGAGTCGACGGTGACCAGCTCCCACGACGGGTAACGGCGGGCGAGCTCGAGGGCGATCGCCGACTTGCCCGTGGCGGTGGCGCCGACGAGGGCGGCGTGGGGTCCGGGCACCGCCGGGTCAGAGGGCGGCGACGGGGATGCGGGTGCGGTGCGTGGCCACGTGCACGACCTCGCGCAGCTCGCCGCGAAGGTGGTGCGAGGCGGCCCCCGTGACCTCCACCAGGGCGTACGAGCCGGTGCGGATGGAGTGCGGCGACGGGAAGTGCACCAGCTTGTTCTGGGCCGTGCGACCGGTGAGCACGGCGTCGTTCGTGCGGCTCGGGCCCTCCACGAGGACCTCCTCCACCCGGCCGACGCGGGCCTCGTGCTTGCGGCGGCCCGACCGCTCGACCACCCGGCGGAGCCGCTCGTAGCGATCGCCCACGACGGCGGGGTCGACGAAGCGGTCGACGAGGTCGGCGGCCTCGGTGCCGGGCCGGGGCGAGAAGATGAACGTGTAGGCGGAGTCGTACTCGGCCTCGGCGACCACCTCGAGGGTGGCCTCGAAGTCGGCGTCGGTCTCGCCCGGGAACCCCACGATGATGTCGGTGGTGACGGCCAGGTCGGCGATGGCGGCCCGGGCGGCGGCGAGGCGCTCGAGGTAGCGCGACGCCGTGTAGCCGCGGTGCATGGCGGCCAGGATCTGGTCGGACCCGGATTGCAGCGGCAGGTGCAGGTGGTCGCACACCTCGGGCGTGGCGGCCATGGCGGCGATGGTCTCGGGCCGCAGGTCCTTCGGGTGCGGGCTCGTGTAGCGCACCCGCCGGATGCCGTCGACGCCCGCGGCGGCCTGGAGCAGGTCGGCGAAGAGCGGGCGGACCCGCACCTGCTCGCCCGCCTGGCGGGCCGCGAGGGTGAGGTCTCGGCCGTAGGAGTTCACGTTCTGGCCGAGCAGCGTGACCTCGGTGACGCCGTCGGCGGCGAGGCGCTCGACCTCGGCGACGACGTCGTCGAAGGGGCGGCTGATCTCGGGGCCGCGGACGGCGGGCACGATGCAGAAGGCGCAGGTGTTGTCGCAGCCGATCTGGATGGTGACCCAGGCGGCGTAGGGCAGCTCGCGCCTGGTGGGCAGGGCGCTCGGGAACTCGGCGTGGTCCTCGTCGACCGCCTCGAGGATCTCGGTGATCGGGCCCCGCTCCCGGGCGGTGTGCAGCAGCTCGACGGTGCGCCCGACGTTGTGGGTGCCGACGACGACGTCGACGTGGGGCGCCCGCTGCTGGATCAGGTCCCGGTCCTTCTGGGCCAGGCACCCGGCGACGACGATCTCCATGCCGGGGTTGGCGTCCTTGACCGACTTCAGGTGCCCGAGGTTGCCGTAGAGCTTGTTGTCGGCGTTCTCCCGGATGCAGCACGTGTTGAGCACCATCACGTCGGGCTGCTCGCCCTCGGCCGCGAGCCGGAGCCCGTCGGCCTCGAGCAGCCCGGCGATGCGCTCGGAGTCGTGCTCGTTCATCTGGCACCCGAAGGTGCGCACCTTGTAGGTCCGGGACATCGTCGGTACAGGCTACGTGGCCCGCTCCGGCGGCCGGCAGCCGTCGACGACCTGGGTCAGGCGTCGAGGATGGCGACCGGGTCGGCCACCGTGAGGACCTCGTCGACGTCGCCCTCGTGGGCCCGGTCCTCGATGCGCAGCCGGATGGCCGTGCGCCGCTCGCCGCCGATGGTGATGTCGGCGAAGGTGGGCACGCACACCAAATCGATGCCGCTGGCGGCGACGTAGCCCCGGGCGATGGCGACCGCCTTGATCGCCTGGTTCAGCGCCCCGGCGCCCACCACCTGCACCTCGACGGCGCCGTGCGAGCGGACCACGCCCGCCATGGCGCCTGCGACCGAGTTCGGGTTCGAACGGGTCGAGACCTTGAGCTGTTCCATGTGTGCCCCCACCGGCAGGCTGCGTCCCCAGTGCTCGCCTACTTCGACGGGCACCGACCCAGATCCTCCCGGCGAGGGCACAGACCTCAGTCGTCGAGGGTGATGGGGGCGTCGAGGTCGATGTCGTCCTCGTCGAGCTCGGCCTCGTCGGCCGGGACGATGCCCACCTGCTGCAGGATCCGGTCGGAGATCTCCACCATGATCTCGGGGTTCTCGCCGAGGAACGTCTTGGCGTTCTCCCGGCCCTGCCCGAGCTGCTCGCCCTCGTAGGTGTACCAGGCACCCGACTTCTTCACGAGGCCGAGGTCGACGCCGATGTCGAGGAGCGACCCCTCGCGGCTGATGCCCTTGCCGTACATGATGTCGAACTCGGCCTGGCGGAACGGCGGCGCGACCTTGTTCTTCACGACCTTGACCCGGGTGCGGTTGCCCACGACCTCGGCGCCGTCCTTCAGGGACTCGATGCGGCGGATGTCGAGCCGGACCGAGCTGTAGAACTTCAGCGCCCGGCCGCCGGGCGTGGTCTCCGGCGACCCGAACATGACGCCGATCTTCTCCCGCAGCTGGTTGATGAAGATGCAGATCGTCTTGGACTTGTTCAGGTTCGCCGTGAGCTTGCGCAGGGCCTGGGACATGAGCCGGGCCTGGAGGCCCACGT
The DNA here is from genome assembly GCA_046565885.1 of Acidimicrobiia bacterium. Lineage (GTDB taxonomy): Bacteria > Actinomycetota > Acidimicrobiia > Acidimicrobiales > Salinilacustritrichaceae > Salinilacustrithrix. Next base: position 9,374 of record JBKHXT010000023.1, on the reverse strand, counting down.
GGCTGTCGCCCATCTCGCCCTCGATCTCGGCCCGGGGGGTCAGCGCCGCCACGGAGTCGATGACCACGACGTCGATGGCCGCCGAGCGCACGAGCATGTCGGCGATCTCGAGGGCCTGCTCGCCCGTGTCGGGCTGGGAGATGAGCAGCTCGTCGACGTCGACCCCGATGGCCCGGGCGTAGACCGGGTCCATGGCGTGCTCGGCGTCGATGTAGGCGCAGATGCCGCCGTTGCGCTGGGCCTCGGCCACGACGTGCATGGCGAGGGTGGACTTGCCCGAGGACTCGGGACCGTAGATCTCGGTCACCCGGCCCCGGGGCAGGCCACCCACGCCGAGCGCGAGGTCGAGGGCGAGGGCGCCGGTGGGGATGGTCTCGACGGCCATCGTCCCCTTCTCGCCCATCTTCATCACGGCGCCCTTGCCGAACTGCTTCTCGATCTGCCCGAGGGCCATCTCGAGTGCCTTGTCTCGTTCCATCTTCGGTGTCCTTCCGATCCGCTTGATCTCGGGGCTGCTCGGCGCAGCGAGTGCGTGGTGGACGCTACGGAGGGGGTCTGACAGGAACCCCCGGGCGAACGACAGCAGCGTAACTTCGAACGAGCGTTCGGGCAAGGACCGAACGGGGTCAGACCGGGGCCACCTCCCGGGCCAGGAGCGCCCCCAGCCGCTCGAGGTCGGCGCGCAGGCCCTTCGCCAGGACCCCCCGCAGCACCGGCATGAGGAGCCGGTTGGCGCCGTGGGGTTCGACGTGCAGCACGAGGTCGACCTCGCACCGGCCGGGGCCGAGCGGACGGATGGTGCGGGAGCCGTGGGCGTCGGCGCCGCTGGTGGTCCGCCAGTCGAAGCGCTCCCCCGGCACGACGCGCTCGATCACGCCGCCGTTGCGGTAGGTGCGGCCGCCCAGCCGGAGGACCTCGTGGAAGGCGGCGCCGGGCGTGAGCAGGCCGGCCGGCTGGCTGCCCATCTCGAGGACGCCGTCGCGCCACTGGTGGTCGCGGCCGTGGTCGGCGACGACGGCCCAGGCCGCGGCGGCGGGGACGTCGAAGGTGCGGGATGCGGTGAAGGTCTCCATCGGTCTCAGCTCCAGAACTCGTTCACGGACAGGTCGTCGAAGTTGTGCAGCCAGATCTCGGCGATCCGACCGTCGCGCAGGCCCAGCAGGTGGACCGTGCGGTTGTCGAGCGGCGGGCGCCCGGGGCGGGTGGCGGTGATCCGGCAGAGCGCCGCCACGTGGTCGCGCCCGGCCAGGACGTCGACCAGCTCGATGCGCTCGCCGCCATCGGCGGCGGCGCTCGTGCCGGCGACGAAGGCGAGCACGCCGTCGACGCCTCGGTGCTCGCCGGCGAGCGGGTGGGTGCCCGGCACGTGCAGGGCGACGTCGTCGGTGAGGGCGGCGGCGAGGGCGCTGGCGTCGCCGGCGGCCAGGCCGGCGTACGCCCCCTCGACCATCGCCGCCACCGACAGGGATGTTTCCATGAGTTGATTGTTCATGACCGAAACATACGGGACCGTAGTTTCGCCGTCAAGAACTTCGATGCCGAAGTAGTCTGGCGGCCATGGCCGACCGAGATCCCGTCGACGAGCTCATCGAGCAGTGGCGGCGCGAGCGCCCCGACCTCGACCTGGCGCCGATGGCCACCATCGGGCGGATGGGCCGGGTGATGGCCCGCCTCGGCGCCTCGATCGAGGCGTGCTTCGCCCGGCACGGGCTGACCACGGGCGACTTCGACGTGCTGGCCGCGCTCCGTCGGGCAGGCGCCCCGCACGTGCTGCGCCCCACCGACCTGGCCCGCCAGCTGATGCTCTCCCCCGCCGGCATGACCAACCGCCTCGACCGCCTGGAGGCGGCGGGCATGGTCGAGCGACGCCCCGACCCCGACGACCGCCGCAGCTGGCTGATCACCCTCTCCGCAAAGGGCCTGGAGGTGGTCGACGCCGCCGTGACCGAGCACGTCGCCAACGAGGCGGCGCTGCTCGAACCGCTGACCGCGTCGCAGCGCAAGGCGCTCGACGCCGCGCTGCGGGCGCTGCTGGCCAGCGTCGAGCCGCCGGCCTGAGGTCGGCTCCTCAGCCGGCGATGAGGCGCCGGCGGAGGGTGTCGAGCAGCGAGATGGCGGCGTACTGGCGCACCCGCTCGCGATCACCGGGCAGCTGCACGCGGCGCACCTCGACGTCGCCGGACACGTCCGTCGCGAGGAACACGGTGCCGACCGGCTGGCCGTCCTGCTCCTCGGGGCCGGCGACGCCGGTGACCCCGAGGCCGACGTCGGCGCCGAGCACCCGGCGGGCGCCGGCGGCCATGGCCGCGGCCGCCTCCTCGGACACGACCGGCCCGTCCGGCACGCCGAGCACGTCGAGCTTCACCTCGGTGGCGTAGGAGACGACGCTGCCTCGGAACCAGCGGCTGGCGCCGGGGACGGAGACGATCCGGGAGGCGACGAGGCCGCCGGTGACCGACTCGGCGAGGCCGAGGGTGAGCCCCCGCTCGAGCAGCAGCGTGCCGATGGCGTGCTCCATCGACTCGTCGTCGACGCCGAAGACGAGGTCGCCGAGCAGCGATCGGAGCTCGGCCTCCTCGGCGGTGACGAGGGCGGCGGCGTCGGCCTCGTCCGCCCCTCGGGCCGTGATGCGCACCCGGATGCCCTCGATGCCCGACGCGTTGAAGGCCAGCGTTGGCGCCGGGCGGCCGGCGGCGTGGGCCTCGTCGAGGGCCCGGATCCGGCCGTCGAGCAGCTCGGCGAGGCCCGACTCGGACTCGCCCCACGTGCGCAGCGTGCGGGAGACGATGGTGGAGGTGTCGCCGGCCCGTCGCCGCAGGTCGGGCACCACCGCCCGGCGCACCATGTCCTGCATCTCGTGGGGGACCCCGGGGACGGCGTAGACGACCTTGGCCGAGTCGTCGCCGCCCGGCCCCACCGGGCAGATCAGCCCGGGCGCTGTCCCCCGGGTCTGGGGGATGACGGTGGCGCCCTCGGGCACGTCCGCCTGGCGCAGGTTGTTGTCGGGCATGCGCCGGCCACGGGCGGCGAACAGCTCGCGGATCACGTCGGCGACGGCGTCGTCGCGGCGCAGGCCCACGCCCATCACCTCGGCGATGGCCTCCCGGGTCACGTCGTCCTGCGTCGGACCGAGCCCGCCGCAGCAGATGACGGCGTCGGCCCGCTCGAGCGACTCGCGCAGCGCGGCGACCATGCGGTCGTGGTTGTCGCCGACGCGGACCGAGCGCAGGCAGTCGATGCCGGCGAGGGCCAGCTGCTGGCCGATCCAGGCGGAGTTGGAGTCGACGACGGTGCCGAGCAGCAGCTCCGTCCCGATGGCGACGACCTCGCAGCGCATGGCGGCGGAACCTACCGGCGCAGCCGGACCGGTCAGCCGCGGTCGCCGGTGCGGCTGAACGCCCGGGTGCCCTCGGTGACGTAGGAGATGCCGGTGCCGATGGTGAGCACGACGGCGGCCCACAGCACGCTGACGTGGAGCCACTCGGCCGATTCGGCGACGGGCGGCAGCAGGGCGAAGGCGACCGCCAGCTCCTGCACCACCGTCTTGACCTTGGCCGAGTAGCGGGCGGGCACGGCGATGCCCCGGCGGGCGTACCACGAGCGGAACACCGAGATGCCGATCTCGCGGACCGTGATGAGCAGGACGGGCAGCCACCAGAAGGTGCCGGAGACGACCAGCGCCCACGCGGCGCCGAGGACGAGGACCTTGTCGGCCAGCGGGTCGAGGAACGCGCCGGAGCGGGTGGTGCCGTGCTTGCGGGCCAGGTGGCCGTCGATGCCGTCGCTGACGGTGAGCACGAACCAGGCGAGGACCGCCCAGTACGATGCGCCGCCGGCGGCGACGAAGGCGAGGAACGGGATGGCGAGGGCCATCCGGGCGATGGTGATGGCGTTGGCCGGCGTGGCCAGCGCCGAGGCGCCGTAGCGGGAGGCGGCGTCGGTCACGCCCGTCCCTTCCCCGCCGCCGCCGCTTCCGGCACGGCGGCGTGGACCTCGGGCCCCTCGGCCGCCACGACCACGACGTCGACGATCTCGCCGACGGGCAGGTGGTCGGGCACGGTGATGATGCCGTCGATCTCCGGCGCCTCGCGGTGGCTGCGGCCCACGCCGGGCTCGTCGACCAGCACCGACACGGTGCGCCCGACCAGGGCGTCGCGGCGGGCGGCGGTGATGTCGTCCTGCAGGTCCCGCAGCTCGAAGAGCCGGTCGGCCACGAGGGCGTCGGGCACGGTCCCGTCGAGGTCGGCGGCGTAGGTGCCCTCCTCCTCCGAGTACCGGAAGAAGCCGCACCAGTCGAGCTGGGCCTCCTCGACGAAGGCGAGCAGGGCGTCGTGGTCGGCCTCGGTCTCGCCCGGGTAGCCGACGATGAAGTTGGAGCGGAAGGCGGCGTCGGGCTCGCGCTCGCGGATGGCGCGGATGCGCTCGAGGTAGCGCTCGCCGTCGCCCCACCGGCGCATGCGCCGGACGAGGGGGCGCGACACGTGCTGCAGCGACAGGTCGAAGTACGGCACGCCGGTGCGGCAGATGGCGTCGATCAGGCCGTCGTTCAGCTCCGAGGGGTACAGGTACAGCAGCCGCACCCGGTCGACCACGTCGGCGAGCTCGTCGAGCAGCGGCACGAGCGACCGCTCGCCCTGGCCCTGGTCCCGCCCGTAGGAGGCGAGGTCCTGGGCGACGAGCACGATCTCGCGCACGCCGGAGGCGGCGAGGGACTCGGCCTCGACGAGGACGTCGGCCACCGAGCGCGAGCGCTGCTCGCCGCGGAACGACGGGATGGCGCAGAAGCCGCAGGCGCGGTCGCAGCCCTCGGCCACCTTCAGGTACGCCCACGGCGCCGCGGCCGGCGGCCGGGGCATGTTGAGCAGGTCGAGCGCCGGAACCACGGGCTGGGGGCGGCCGCCGATCGACACCGGCACCCACGACGAGGTGTCGGCGCCGGTGATCGGCCCCCCGAAGCCGACGACCCGGTCGACCTCCGGCAGGGCGTCGGCCAGCTCGTCGCCGTAGCGCTCGGCCATGCAGCCGGTGACGACGAGCTCGGCGCCGTCGCGCCGCCCGTCGCTGAGCCCGAGGATGGTGTCGATGGACTCCTGGCGGGCCTCCTCCACGAACGCGCACGTGTTGACAACCACGAGATCGGCGTCGCCGGGCGCGTCCGCGGGCAGGTACCCGTCGGCGAGCAGCCGTCCGGTGACCTTGTCGGAGTCGACCGAGTTCTTGGGACATCCCAACGTCTCGACCCAGTAGCGGCGGGGCGCCATCGTGTCGAGGCTACCGGTGCCCCGGGAACCCGACGGATTCGGGCTCAGGCGGTGTGGGCGAGCCGGAGCCCCGGGCGGGGCCAGGTCATCGACACGAGCTGCCCGGTGCCCGAGAGGGTGATGTAGGCGGTGCGCAGGTCGTCGCCGCCGAAGCAGATGTTGGTCACCAGCAGGTCCTCGAAGGGGGTGTGCTCGACCGTGGCGCCGTCCGGCGAGATGGCGGTGATGCCCCCGTTGATGAGGGTGGCCACGCACACCCAGCCCTCGCCGTCGACCGCGAGCGAGTCGAGCCGCTGGTAGCCCTCCAAGCCGGCGAGGAGGTGGCCGCCGCCGGGGCCGAGGGGGTTGGCCTGGGCCTCGTCGAGCGTGCCCGGGCCGGACAGGTGCCACTGCCACACCCGGCCGGTGTGGGTCTCGGCGGCGTACAGGGTGGAGCCGTCGGGCGACAGGCCGATGCCGTTCGGGGCGTCGAGCGGGAACACGACCTCGCGGCACGAGGAACCGTCGACCGTGGCGTGGTGGAGGCCGGTGCGGTCGGAGGCGCGCTCCTGGCGGACGCCGTGGTCGCTGAACCAGAAGCCGCCCTGGCCGTCGAAGACGAGGTCGTTGGGGGCCCGCAGGGCGACCGTGGCGCCCGACGAGGTCTGCGACTCGGTGTAGAGGGTCTCGACCTCGCCGGTCTCGAGGTCGACCCGCTGGATCGAGCCGCCGCTCCACGACGGCGGGCAGTGGCCCGGCACGGTCAGGCCCATGACGTCGTTCCACTCGAAGCAGCCGCCGTTGTTGGTGACGTAGGCCTTGCCGTCGGGGCCGATGGCGGCGCCGTTCGGGCCGCCGCCGAGCTCGAACCGGCGCCGCACGGAGCCGTCGGCCTCCAGCCACGTCAGGGTCCCCCGCTTGATCTCGGTGAGCAGGATCGAGCCGTCGTCCATGGCGATCGGGCCCTCGGGGAACTGCAGGTCGGTGGCGATGGTGTGCACGTCGGCGGTCATGGCCGGGGATCATGGCACGACCAGGCAACCGGCGTTGCCACCCTCGACGTAGGTTTCGGCCATGCCCCGACTGACCGCCGACCAGATCGCCGAGTTCCTCCTCGAGGACGGCCACCTCGCCCGGATCGCCACCGTCGACGCCGACGGCGCCCCGTCGGTGGCGCCCATCTGGTTCCTCTACGACGCCGGCAAGGTGTGGTTCACGCCCCGGGAGCGGTCGTCGTGGTGGCGCCACATCCAGGGCGAGCCCCGGGTGGCGATGACCATCGACGAGGACTCGGCGCCGTACCGCAAGGTCTTCCTGAAGGGCGCGGTCACCGTCGAGCACCCGCCCGGCGAGGACGACGCCTGGCGGCGCCGGTACCGCGACATCGCCGTGCGCTACACGCCCGAGGCGTTCGCCGACGCCTACCTCAACGCGACCATCCACGAGCCCCGGGCGCTGCTGTCGCTGCCGTGCGACCCGTCGCAGGTCACCTCGTGGCGCATGCCGCTCGAGGGCGAGGACCCGGCCGAGGTGTGGGCGCCGCAGTACTACCACCGGCGCCCGAGCCCGGAGGAGTGGGTGCCCGAGCGGCGGGTGTAGCTACGCCAGCAGCGGCACGGTGATGACGTAGATCGCCAGGAGGGTCACCGCCTCCCACTTCACGACCGTGCGCGACGTCGCCATGAACGCCCACGCCGCGACGGCCACGACCACCATGGCGGGCACCCCGATGCTGGCGAGCTTGTCGTCGGTCAGCGCACCCGGGCCGACGAGACCGGCGATGGCACCGACGGCGAGGCTGTTGAACAGGTTCGAGCCGAGCAGGTTGCCGAGGATCAGGTCGTGCTCGTCCTTGCGGGCGGCGGCGATGGCCGTCATCAGCTCGGGCAGCGACGTGCCGACGGCGATCAGCGTGACGCCGACGAAGCCCTCGCCGAGGCCGAGCTCGTCGGCGATCGTCGAGGCCCCGGTCACCGCCAGCTGGGCGCCGATGATCACACCCAGCAGGCCGGCGAAGGTCAGCAGCCCCTCCCGCTTCGTGGAGATGGCCTCCTCCTCGTCGAGGAACTCGTCGACCTCGGCGAGCAGCTCCTCGTCGCCGCCATCGCCGCCGAGGAAGAGGTAGGCCATCGCCGCGAAGAGGGCGACCAGCAGGACGACGCCCTCCCACCGCTGCAGGCCGCCCTGGACCAACACGGCGAACAGGACCACGGCGGCGGTCGACAGCGGCGCCTCCCGGCGCAGGATCCCCGACGTGACGGTCATCGCGCAGATCAGCCCGGCGACGCCGAGCACCAGCGACAGGTTGGCGACGTTCGAACCGATGATGTTGCCGGCGGCGATGTCGAGCTTCCCCTGGCCGGCGGCGATGGCCGACACGACCATCTCCGGGGCGCTGGTGCCGAAGCCGATGACGGCGGCGCCGATGATGACCGGCGGCACCTTCAGCGCGGCGGAGAGGCGTGCGGCACCGCCGACGAAGACGTCGGCGGCCTTGGTCAGCAGGACGAGGCCGGCGAGGACGGCGAGCAGCGCGAGGACCACGGGGCCAGGTTGTCCGATCCGTGCCCCGAGCCGAAACTGGCGGACATGACGTCACGTGCCCACGCCATCCGGATCCAGCGCACCGGCGGTCCGGAGGTGCTCGAGTGGTCGGAAATCGACGTGCCCGACCCGGGTCCGGGCGAGGTGCTCGTGCGCCACACCGCCGTCGGCCTCAACTTCGTCGACACCTACTTCCGCAGCGGCCTGTACCCGGCCCGCATACCGGGCGGGCTCGGGTCCGAGGTGGCCGGGGTGGTCGAGGCGGTGGGTGAGGGGGTCTCCGACCTGGCCGTCGGCGATCGGGTGGCCCGGGCGACCGGCCCGCTCGGCGCCTACGCCGAGCGCGCCGTGGTGCCGGCCGACGTCCTCGTGCCGCTCCCCGACGAGGTCGACGACCGCACCGCCGCCGCCGTGCTGCTCAAGGGCCTGACGGTGCAGTACCTCATCCGCCAGATCCACGACGTCGGCCCGGGCACGGTGCTGCTCGGCCACGCCGCCGCCGGCGGGGTCGGCCTCATCCTCGGCCAGTGGGCCAAGGCGCTCGGCGCCACCGTGATCGGCACGGCGTCGACGGCGGACAAGCGCGACCTGGCGCTGGCCAACGGCTACGACCACGTCATCGCCTACCGGGATCCCGGCGTCGACGTCGTCGCCGAGGTCCGGCGGCTCACCGACGGCCGGGGCGTCGACGTCGTCTACGACGGGGTGGGCGCCGACACCTTCGAGTCGTCCCTCGACTCGCTGCGCCCGCGGGGGCTGCTCGTCACCTACGGGAACGCATCCGGCCCCGTGCCGCCGTTCTCGCCGGCGGTGCTGGCCCAGAAGGGCTCGCTGTTCCTGACCCGTCCGACGCTGGCGACCTACGCCGACACGCCGGAGCACCTCCGGGCGATGGCCGACGACCTGTTCGCCGTCGTCGCCTCGGGCGACGTGACCACCACCGTCGGCCAGACCTACCCGCTGGCCGAGGCCGCCCGGGCCCACGCCGACCTGGAGGCCGGCGCCACCACCGGCTCCACCGTCCTGCTGCCCTGAGTACCGTCGCCGGCGTGCGACCGCTCTTCGCCCGGGGCTACGACCGGATCACCGCCCGCATGGAGCAGCAGTGGCTGGGCGAGGCCCGGTCGCAGCTGCTCGCCGGCCTGACGGGCACCGTCGTCGAGCTGGGTGCCGGCACCGGCGCCAACCTCGAGCACTACCCCGACACCGTCGACCGCCTCGTGCTCACCGAGCCGACGGCGGCGATGCGCGACCAGCTCCGCGCCCGCCTCGCCCGCCACGAGCGGCAGTTCGAGGTCGAGGTGGTGGACGCCACCGCCGACCGCCTGCCGCTGCCGGACGGCGCCGCCGACGCCGTCGTGTCGACGCTGGTGCTGTGCTCGGTGCCGGCGCTCGGGCCCGCCGTGGCCGAGGTGCGGCGGGTGCTGCGGCCGGGCGGCGAGATCCGGCTCATCGAGCACGTCGCCGCCGACGGCGGCTGGGAGCAGCGCCTGCAGCGGGCCCTCGACCCGGCGTGGACCTGGCTCGAGGGCTCCTGCCACCTCGACCACGAGACGCGCACCGCGCTCGCCGCCGGCGGCTTCGACGTCG
>JBKHXT010000022.1:0-7221 GCA_046565885.1 Acidimicrobiia bacterium | reverse complement strand
GTCGCCGCCGTGCGCTCGTGCACGGACGTGCTGGTCGTCACCGGCGACGCCGGGTCCCGTGCGCTGGCGGCCGGACAGGTGCGCCACCGCGGGGAGGTGGTCGAGGTCCGGCCGGCCGCGCCGCTCGGCCCGTGGGCCGGCCTGTCGCTGATCGTCGACGCCGTGGTCGGCCACGTCCCGGCCGCGGTGCCGCCGGCGCTCGAGGCCGCCCGCAGCGGCCACCCGGTGGGCGACCACCGCGGCCTCGGCGCCGACCTGCGGGCGCTGCTCCTCGCGGCCGCCGACGAGGCGCCGATCAGCCTCGTCGTCCACGACGCCCACCTCCTCGACCTCAGCAGCGCCGGCGCGCTGTCGCACGCGCTGCTCGTCCCGCCGGCCGGCTCGCACGTCCTCATCACCCAGGACCGCAGCGACCGCGGCGTGCGCGGCCTGCCGGTGCACCACGCCGGCGGCACCGCCGAGCCGGTCGAGCCGCCGGCCGACGCCCACGCCGCCGCCGCGGCCGGTGCGGTCCTCGACGCCGCGTGGGCGGCGGAGGCGGCGGGCGACGTCGCGTCGGCGGCGCGCTGGTGGCTCGAGGGCGGCCGCCCGGGTCGCTGCCGCCGGGCGCTCGAGCACCTCGGCGCTGCGGCGCAGGGGTCGGAGGTCGCCGCCCGCCTCGCCCACCTGACCGCCAGCGCGAGGCGGTGGCACGCCGCCATCGACGAGGCCGTCACCACCATCGCACCCGACGATCCGCTGGCGGCCACCCGGCTGCTGCTGCTCGACGCCGCCGCCCGAGTGCTGCACGGAGATGCGGTCGGAGCCAGGACGGTCCTCGACACCGCCGACGGGCTGCTCCGCCTGGTCCCCGACGACCGCCAGCGCCGGCCCGTCGCCGACCTGCACGACCTCGTCGCCGCGACGGCCGACGTGTCGCGCGGGGGCGCGCCGACGCTCCTGCTCGAGCACCTCGAGCGGCCGCTGGCCCGCCTCGGCACCGGCCTCGACCCCGACGCCGTCCGGCTGCTGGCGTCGGCGGCGATGCCGCTCGGGTGGGCCGGCCACCTCGTCGAGGCCCGGGCGCTGCTCGACCGGCTCGTCGGCGTCCTGCACGGCCGCCGGCGCTTCCTCCCGCTGCCCCAGCCGCTCGCCACCTCGGCCTGGCTCGCCCGCCGGCGCTCGCGCGTCGAGGTCGCCCTCACCGACGGCGCCCGGGCCATCGAGCTCGGGCGGGCGGCCGGCGCCGCCAACGACGTGCGGTTCGCGACCGGCGAGGTCGCCCACGTCGAGGCGCTGCAGGGCCGCCTCGACGACTGCCGGGCCCACGTCGCCCAGCTGGTGCCCGACGGCGTCCCCCGGGGCGCCGCCCAGATCGGCGCCGTGTCGGCCCTGGCCGTCGGCGAGCTGCTCGCCGACCGGCCCGAGCAGGCCGTCGAGCTGCTCGAGCGGGTGCAGCGGATCGCCGGCGACTCCGTCTCGCCGGCCCACACCGCCTGGCGCCACAACCTGGCCGAGGCCTACGTGCGCACCGGCCGCACCCGCGACGCCGCCGCGGTGCTGCGCGAGCTGGAGGCGTGGGCGGCGCGCAGCGGCTCGCCCCGGGAGCACGGACAGGTGGCCTGGTGCCGGGGGATGCTGGCCGGCGTCGGCCAGCACGACGAGCACTTCCGCCGGGCCCGCACGCTGCTCGACCCGTACCCGGCGCTGCGCTGGCGCTGCGAGCTGTTCCACCTCCGCCGCCTGCTCGACGAGGCCCGCCTCGGCGAGGCGGCCCCGCTCGCCGAGCGGCTCGCCGCCGAGGCGGGGCCCGCCGGCGTGGCGGGCGGCCTGGTGCAGGTCCAGCGGCTGCAGGCGGCGCACGGGCTGGCTCGCACCTCCGTCGTCGCCGGGTCACCCGCCCTGTCCGTCGACGACCTGCGGGTGGCCCTGGCGCTGGTCGAGGGCGCCGACGACGACGAGATCGCCGGCCGGCTCCAGGTCACGGCCCGGGGCGTGGACGACTCGCGGGCGCGGGTGCTCGCCGCCCTCGGCGTCGACGGCGTCGCCGAGCTCGGCGCCGTCCTGCCCATCGAGCGGTCCGAGCCTCGCGCTGCGGCAGCCGAGATCCGCGTCCTCGGGCCGACCGCGGTCGTGAGCGGCGACCACCACGCGGTGCCGCCGCCCGGACGTCCGGCCACCGTGCTGGCGCTGGTGGCCGCCGAGGGCTCGGTGCCGGTCGACCGCATCGTCGACGTGCTGTGGCCCGACGACGACCCCGTCCGGTCGCGAGCCCGGCTGCGCAACGTCCTCGCCCGCCTCCGCGCGTCCGTCGGGCCGGTCGTCGTGCGCGACGGCGAGCGGCTCGCCCTCGGCGCCGGCGTGTCGGTCGACGCCCACCGCTTCGAGGCGCTCGCCGAGCGGGCGCTCGGGGCTCGACCCGACGACGTCGAGCGGTGCTCCGACGCCGCGCTGGCCGCCTGGACCGGCCTGCCGCTGCCCGCCTGGCCCTACGAGGACTGGGCCGGGGAGCAGCGCCGCCGCCTGGTCGACCGCTGCGTGGCCGTGCTGGTGGCCCGGGCCCGATCCCGAGTCGAGCGCGGCGCGGCGGACGCCGCCCTCGACGACCTCGAGCTGGCCCTCGGCCTCCAGCCGGACGCCGTCGAGCTCTGGGAGCAGGCCATCGCCCTCGCCATCGCCGACCGCCGCACGGGGCGGGAGCGGGCGCTGCGCCGGCGAGCGGCGGAGCGAGAGGTCGAGCTGGTGACCGGCGGGGTCCCGGCCGATCGCCAGCGGCCGTCCTAGGAGCCGGCCTCCAGCTGGTCCTGGACCCCCGAGGTCGCGTCGGCGACCGTGTCGAAGACGAGCAGGCCGGCCACCACGACGAGGCCGACCAGCACGGCCTGCAGCAGCAGGCTCCGGAGTCGTTCGGGACCGGACAGGTCGTGCACGATGTCGCTCCTCGGTGGCGGGTGGTGTGACGTCAGCGTCTGCTGACGCCGCCCCACGGCCGTCCCACCCGGCGCCACGGTGCGCGGCCAGCCGGCGCCCGAGCGGTCACGTTCCGGAGCGGACCCCGGGCCATCCTCGGTGCCCCGCGCTCGGGGCGACGATCAGGCCGGGGCGTCCGGTGCGCCGGTGCCGTCGAGCTGGTCGGCGAGCAGCGTGAGGGCGGCCGTGGCGAAGGCGACCATGTTCTCGAGCCGCCGGTCGTCGCCGGTGAGCAGGTGGCGGGTGGCGGGCCGGGGTCCGTGCACCGCGACCCAGCAGTGCCCGGGCGGGTCGCCGTAGGGGTTCCCCGACGGGCCGGTGGCGCCGCCCTCGCCGATGCCCCACGTGGCGCCGAGGTCGGCGGCGACCTGCTCGGCCAGGTACCGGGCGAAGGGCTCGCTGGCGCCGCGGAACGGCTCCGGTCGGGGAACCGCGTCGCCGAGGAGCCCGCGGACGGCGGCGCCGGTGTAGATCACGGCGCCACCCCGGTAGTACGAGGACGCGCCCGGCACGGCGAGCAGCGCCGCCGAGACGAGGCCGCCGCAGCTGCCCTCGGCCACGCCCACCGTCTCGCCGCGTCGCACGAGGGCCTCGCCGGCCCGGCGGCCGGCGGCGAGGAGGTCGGGGTCGAGCACGCGGCGACGCTACGGCGCGGACTGCCATAGGTGGAGACTATGGCGGTGATAACCGCCAGAACCGTGGACGATGCCGGACCCGTCCGTAGGGTCGGTGGTCCCCCTGTACGAACCCGATCCTGGAGGTTCACACCCGATGTCCGTGCTCAGCACCGAGATCAAGCCCTTCGCCGCGACCGCCTTCCACGCCGGCGAGTTCAAGCCCGTCACGGACGACGACGTCCGTGGCCAGTGGGCGATCTTCTTCTTCTACCCGGCCGACTTCACCTTCGTCTGCCCGACCGAGCTCGGCGACCTCGCCGACCACTACGACGAGCTGCGCTCGCTCGGCGTCGAGGTGTACTCGGTCTCGACCGACACGCACTTCGTGCACAAGGCGTGGCACGAGGCCTCGGAGACCATCGGGAAGATCCAGTTCCCGATGCTGGCCGACCCCACCGCCACCATCGCCCGCAACTTCGACAACCTGCGCGAGGCCGAGGGCGTCGCCGACCGCGGCACCTTCCTCGTCGACCCCGACGGCGTCATCCAGCTGGTCGAGATCACCCCCGAGGGCATCGGCCGCAACGCCGCCGAGCTGGTCCGCAAGGTGAAGGCCGCCATCTACGTGCGCAAGCACCCCAACGAGGTCTGCCCCGCCAAGTGGGAGGAGGGCGCCGAGACCCTGGCCCCCTCGCTCGACCTCGTCGGCAAGATCTGAGCCGGTCGCCCCACCCGACCGCTCAGCCCGGGTGGTGGCGGATCCGCCGCCGCCACCACCCACCGCTCGCTCCCCCCGCCCGCTGACCTGCCTGGAGGTCCCCCGTGCTCGACACCGCACTCGCCGACCAGCTCCGCACGCACCTCGCCAACGTCACCGAGCCGGTCGAGCTCGTCGCCTCGCTGGACGACGGCGCCAAGTCGTCCGAGCTGCTCGAGCTGCTGACCGAGATCGCCGACCTGTCCGACCGGATCACCCTCCGCACCGACGGCACCGACGAGCGCCGCCCGTCCTTCGCCATCACCCGCGCCGGCACCGACGTCCGCGTCGACTTCGCCGGGATCCCGATGGGCCACGAGTTCACCTCGCTGGTGCTCGCCCTGCTGCAGGTCGGCGGGCACCCGCCCAAGGTCGACGACGAGACCGCCGAGGCCATCCGCCAGCTGTCGGGCAACCACCGCATCGAGACGTTCTTCTCGCTGTCGTGCCAGAACTGCCCGGACGTGGTCCAGGCGCTGAACGTCATCAGCGTCCTCAACCCCGGGTTCGAGCACGTGGCCATCGACGGCGCGGTGTTCCCCGACGAGGCCGAGGCCCGCGGCGTCATGTCCGTGCCCACCGTCTTCGTCGACGGCGAGCTCTGGGAGCAGGGGCGCATGTCCCTGCAGGAGATCCTCGCCAAGCTCGACACCGGCGCCGCCGAGCGAGCCGCCGAGGAGATCGACGCCAAGGACCCCTTCGACGTCCTCATCGTCGGCGGCGGCCCCGCCGGCGCCTCCGCGGCCGTGTACGCGGCCCGCAAGGGCATCCGCACCGGCCTCGTCGCCGAGCGCTTCGGCGGCCAGGTGGGCGACACCATGGGCATCGAGAACCTCATCTCCGTGCCCTACACCGAGGGCCCGAAGCTCGTGGCCGCCCTCGAGGCCCACGTCGGCGAGTACGACGTCGACGTCATGGACCTCCAGCGGGCCACCCAGCTGGTGCCCGCCTCGCAGGAGGGCGGCGTCCACACCGTCGTGCTCGAGTCGGGTGCCAAGGTGCAGGGCCGCACCCTCGTCGTGTCGACGGGCGCCCGGTGGCGCACCCTCGGCGTGCCCGGCGAGGACGAGTTCCGGAACAAGGGCGTGCACTTCTGCCCCCACTGCGACGGGCCCTTCTACAAGGGCAAGCGCATCGCCGTCGTCGGCGGCGGCAACTCCGGGGTCGAGGCCGCCATCGACCTGGCCGGCATCGTCGAGCACGTCACCGTCATCGAGTTCACCGACCGGCTCATCGCCGACGAGGTGCTCCAGCGCAAGCTCTACAGCCTCCCCAACGTCGACGTCGTGCTCGAGGCCCAGACCACCGAGATCACCGGCTCCGGCGGGAAGATGGACGGCCTCGTCTACATCGACCGCCGCGACGGCGACGAGGTCCGCCTCGACGTGGCCGGCGTGTTCGTCCAGATCGGCCTGCTGCCCAACACCGAGTGGCTCGAGGGCGTCGTCGATCTCTCCGACCGCGGCGAGGTGGTCGTCGACGAGCGAGGCCGCACGAACGTGCCCGGCGTGTTCGCGGCGGGCGACTGCACCACGGTGCCCTACACGCAGATCGTGATCTCGCTGGGCGCCGGATCGACGGCTGCGCTGTCGGCCTTCGACCACCTCATCCGCACCTCGGCGCCCGTCGAGGCCCTGGCCGCCGCCGGCTGACGACGCCCCGGGGGGCCAGGTCTGGCCCCCCGGAGCGCCGGGCAGGAACGGGCCATGTCCGGCCCCACCCCACCTCGCCCGTGCGCCAGCTGCGGGTGACCGCACCGGCCGGCGCTCGGGCGGACCTCCAGGAGATCATCGGTCGCAACGACGCCCGGGCCGTCCGGATCTGGGACCTCGTCGACGACGGCCTGGACGGCCCGGCGATCTGCGCCGAGCTGAGCATCAACAACCGGGAGCTCGGCGAGCTCCTCGACGACCTCCAGGGCCTGCGGGACGCCACCGTCACGCTGATGCCCCAGAGCGTGCTCACCCTCGTGCCCGGGCGCGACGAGGCGCCGGAGGAGCTCGTCGACCCCCGACCGCTCAGCCCGCACGAGGTCTTCCTCGCCGGGCTCCAGTCGGTGGGCTCGTGGGGCGGCTTCCTCGGCTACGCCGCCGTGGCCGGCGCCGTGGTCTGGATCGGCATGCTCACGAACACGCCGTTCCTGCTCGTCGCCGCCATGCTCATCGCTCCCTTCGCTGGGCCGGCCATGAACACCGCGCTGGCCACGGCCACGGGCGACCTCCGGCTCATGGGCCGGGCGGTCGTGCGGTACGTGGCCGGCATCCTCACGCTGGTCGCCGTGGTCGCGGCGCTCCACCTCCTGCTCGGCCCGGACATCGCCACCAACACCATGACCGCCACCGCCAACGTGTCGGCCGTGGCGGTGGTCCTGCCGCTCGTCGCCGGGGCCGCCGGTGCGCTCAACCTGATGCAAGCCGAGCGCTCGAGCCTGGTGAGCGGCGCCGCCACCGGCGTGCTCGTCGCCGCCGCCCTCGCACCGCCCGCGGGGCTCATCGGCATGGCGGCGGTGATCTCGAAGTGGTCGATGGTCGGCGCCGGCGCCTTCCTGCTGACCCTGCAGCTCGTCGGCCTCAACCTCTCCGGCGCCCTGGTCTTCCGGCTGTTCGGCCTCTCGCCACGCACCGCCCGCTACGGGCGCGGCTCATCAGCCACCTCCTGGCTGGCCGTCGCCGCCTCGGTCGTCGCCGTGGGCGCGCTGGTGGCGTTCCAGCTGTCGGACCGGCCGTCGCTGCAGCGCTCGAGCGTCGAGACCGAGGTGACGGCCGACATCGGCCGGATCGTCGGCCAGCAGGCCGACGCCGGCCTGGTCGAGAGCAACACGAGGTTCACCCGCCCGGACATCCCCGGCCAGGACACGCTGCTGGCCGAGGTCTACGTGCAGCCGATGGGCGGCGCCGA
>JBKHXT010000021.1:0-3563 GCA_046565885.1 Acidimicrobiia bacterium | reverse complement strand
CGATCGTGATGTTGTCGCGGCCCCCCTCCTCGTTCGCCCGCCGCACCAGCTGGCGGGCGACGTCCTCGGGGTCGTCGACGCTGCGCAGGACCTCGGCGATCTCGGCCTCGTCGACCTCGTCGGTGAGCCCGTCGGAGCACAGCAGGTAGCGGTCGCCGGTGCGGGGGAGGACCTGGAACTCGTCGACGTCGACGTAGCGGTCGATGCCGACGGCGCGGGTGACGATGTTCTTCTGCGGGTGGTGCTGGGCCTCGGCCGCCGTGATGCGGCCCTCGCGGTACAGCTCGCCCACCAGGCTGTGGTCGTCGCTGATCTGGTCGAGGGCGCCCTCGGAGAGGCGGTAGGCGCGGCTGTCGCCGACGTTGACGATGGCGAGGCGGGTCTCGCCGCCCTCCTCGACCAGGCCGATGGCGACCACGGTGGTGCCCATGCCGGCGAGGTCGGGGTTGTGCTCGCTGTGGGCCCACACCCGGTCGTTGGCGGCCTGCACGGCGGTGACCAGGTCGAGGACCCGGCGGGGCCGCTCGTCGGTGCCGAGCTCGGCCTCCATCGTCTCCACCGCGAGGCGGGAGGCGACCTCGCCGCCGGCGTGGCCGCCCATGCCGTCGGCGACGACGAAGACGGCCGAGCCGAGCAGCATCGAGTCCTGGTTGACCTGGCGGACCTGGCCGACGTCGGACGCACCACCCCAGCGCAGGCGCACGCCGCCCGCCGTGCCGTCGCCGGTCACGTGACCTCCATGACGGTGGAGCCGATCTGGATCTGGTCGCCGTGGCTGACGACCATCGGCGCCGACACCTTGCGCCGGTTCAGGTACGTGCCGTTGGTGGAGCCCAGGTCCTCGACGTAGAGCTGCTCGTCGCGCATGAAGATGCGGGCGTGGAGCTGCGACGCGTACGTGTCGTCGAGGGTGATCTGGCAGCCCGCCGCCCGGCCGACGGTGAGCTCGTCGCCGAGCGGGTACACGGTGCCCGCCAGCTCGGCGGGCTGGACGACCTTCAGCTTCGGCGGGGTGCGCTCGCGGGCCCGGGCCCGCCGGGGCTGGCGGGGGCGGCGCCGGCCGCCGCCGGCCGAGGTGGAGGCGGCGCCGCCGGTCTGGCGCGCCAGGTTGACCTCGGCCCAGACCGCCCGCAGGACCCGGAAGAAGAACAGGTACAGCAGGATCAGCAGGCAGATCTTGAGGACGTTGAGCAACGGCTCGGGCACCGGCGGCGACTCTACGGCGTGCGTCGCTGGTGCAGACTCCTGCCATGGTCACGCTGGGGACGAGGTCGGGACGGGTCGAGGGCATCGAGGGCGACGGCGTCGTCGAGGTCCGGGGGATCCGCTACGCGGAGGCGCCGGTCGGCGAGCGGCGGTTCCTGCCGCCGCAGCGCACGGGCAGCTGGGACGGCACGCACGACGGCACCCGGTGGGGCCAGCGGGCGGTGCAGAACCCGTCGCCGCCCCAGCTCGGCGGCGCCGGACCAGGCGAGGTGGGCGAGGACTGCCTCGTCGTCAACGTCACCGCCCCGACCGCGGCGGTGCGCGGCGAGGGCGAGCCCCGGCCGGTCCTGGTGTGGATCCACGGGGGCGCGTTCACCATCGGATCGGGCAACGACTACCCGGCCCACGAGCTGGCCCGCCGCGAGGACCTCGTCGTGGTCACCGTCGGCTACCGGCTGGGCGCCCTCGGCTTCCTCGACCTCGAGCCGCTCGACCCGTCGCTGGCCGGCTCCGCCAACCACGGCATCGCCGACCAGACCGCCGCGCTCGGCTGGGTGCAGGACAACATCGCCGACTTCGGCGGCGACCCCGGCAACGTCACGATCGCCGGCGAGTCGGCGGGCGCCATCTCGGTCATGTCGATCCTGGCGAGCCCGTCCGCCGACGGCCGCTACCACCGGGCCGTGGCCAACAGCACGGGCGGCTTCCGCCCTTCCGAGGCGTCGGCCCACGTGCTGGGGCTGTTCGACGCCGCCCTCCCCGGGGAGGGCCCGCTGCTCGACCGCCTGCGGGCGGCGACCACCGACCAGCTGCTGGCCGCCCAGGTCGCCGCCGGGTTCGGCTTCGGGAGCACCATCGACGGCACCGTCGTGACCCGCACCCTGGACGAGGCGGTCGCCCGCGCCTCGTCCACCGGCGTCCCGCTCCTCATCGGGTCGAACGCCGACGAGGGCACGCTGTTCCACGCCATCGCCGGCGGCAACGCCGAGATCTTCGAGCTGCTCACGTCCCTCCTGCCGCTGTCGATCTGCCCCAGCGGCGACATCGACCGCTACCGGGCCCTGCTCGCCGAGGTGCACCCGGACACCGCCGCCGACGACGGTGGCGTGGCCCGCAACCTCAAGATCTGGAACGACTTCTTCCGCCGGCCCGCCGTGGAGTCGGCGGCCGTGGCCACCGAGCACGGCGCCGGGGGCTGGCTCTACCGCTTCGAGCTGCCGAGCACCGCCTTCGGCGGGGCGCTCGGCGCCACCCACGCCAGCGAGATCGCCTTCACGTTCGACTGGCTCGCCGGCGACGGCCCGCTGCCCGGCTGGACCTTCCACGACCGCACCGACTCGACCCGGTCGGTCGCGCACGCCTGGTCCTCGGCCGTCGCCCGCTTCGCCCGCACCGGCGACCCGAACGGCCCCGGCCTGCCCGAGTGGCCCCGCTACTCGAGCGACGACCGCCGGGTGCTGGTCATCGACGACCCGATGCGCGTCGACGTCGACCCGGACGAGGCCGACCGCAAGGTCTGGGAGTCGCTGTAGGCGAGCGGCGGCTCAGCTGGCCTCGAAGCGGAACGACGTCCCGCCGAAGGTCAGCTCGTCGCCGTCCTGCAGCACCCGCTCGCTGACCTTGATGCCGTTCACCTTCGACCCGTTGGTGGAGCCGAGGTCGGCGAGGACGAAGCCGGTGCCCGACGGCCGGATCTCGGCGTGCTGGCGTGACACGTTCGGGTCCTCGAGCACGAGCGTCGACTCGGGGAGGCGGCCGATGCTCACCACCGTCTCGCCGAGCACGAAGCGCTCGCCGGACGGCAGCACGAGCGACCCGGCGCCGGCGCCGCCCTCACCCTCCCGCAGCCGGGCCTCCACCGAGAACGCGCCCACCCGCATGCCGGGGTCGACGTGGAAGTCGACCTCGACCGGGCCCATGAACGTGTAGCCCTCCTCGCGGGCGTGGTCGCGGGCGAGGTCGGCCAGCTCGCGCTGCATCGTGTCGGTGACCTGCGCGAACTCGTCGGCGTCCTGCTTGGACAGGTTCACCGTGTAGTGGTTGGCCACGACCGTGCCGCCCCGCACGCCGATCGAGCGGCTGTCGTCCATCTCGCGGGTCAGGCGCCGGCCGATCTCGATCGGGCGCAGCCCCGACTTGAACGCGCGGGCGAACGCGCCCTCGACGATGCGCTCCAGGCGCCGCTCGAAGTTCCGCAGGACCACGAGGGCGGAGGCTACTGGCGCGGGCTGGGGGACCGGCGAAGGCCCGCGGTATGGTGTCGCCTCCACTCGGGCGAGTGGCGGAATTGGCAGACGCGCTGGCTTCAGGTGCCAGTGAGGGCAACCTCGTGGGGGTTCAAGTCCCCCCTCGCCCAC